>CABUPM010000016.1 GCA_902493345.1 uncultured Eubacteriales bacterium
ATAGAATCGTCGATTTCAAGAGAAACAAGGATGGAATCGAGGCAACGGTTGTAGGTATCGAGTATGATCCGAACCGCAGCGCCAACATCGCTCTGCTGAACTATGCAGACGGCGAGAAGCGTTACATCCTGGCTCCTCAGGGCCTGAAGGACGGCGATAAGGTAATGAGCGGCGAGACTGCCGAAGTTCGTGTAGGTAACTGCCTGCCTCTGAAGAATATCCCGATTGGTGCATCTGTTCACAATATTGAGATGAAGCCGGGCAAGGGCGGCCAGATGGTTAGATCCGCTGGTAACGAAGCTCAGCTGATGGCTAAGGAAGGTAAGTATGCGACTCTTCGTCTTCCTTCCGGTGAGATGCGCATGGTTCCGATTGAGTGCCGTGCAACGATCGGAACAGTCGGCAATCAGGATCATGAACTGATTAAGATTGGTAAGGCTGGACGTAAGCGTCATATGGGAATCCGTCCTACCGTCCGTGGTTCTGTTATGAACCCGAATGACCATCCGCATGGTGGTGGTGAAGGTAAGGCTCCGGTTGGACGTCCGGGTCCTGTAACTCCGTGGGGCAAGCCGGCTCTGGGTCTGAAGACTCGCAAGAAGAACAAGGCTTCCAACAAGATGATTGTCCGCAGGCGCGCACTGAACAAGTAAGGAGGATATGACGAATGGCACGTTCATTAAAGAAAGGTCCTTTTGCCGACGAGCATCTTCTGAAGAAGATCGATGCGATGAATGCGGCAAATGATAAGCAGGTTATTAAGACATGGTCCCGCCGTTCTACGATTTTCCCGACCTTCGTGGGACACACCATCGCGGTGCATGATGGCCGTAAGCATGTTCCGGTCTATGTGACTGAGGATATGGTCGGACATAAGCTGGGTGAGTTCGTACTGACCCGCACCTACCGCGGACACGGTAAGGACGAGAAAAAGGGCAGCCGTTAATCGGCGTTTGAAAGGAGGATCATAAAATGGCAAAAGGTCATAGAAGTAAAATTAAAAGAGAGCGAAATATGCAGAAAGACCTTCGTCCGAGAGCGAAAGTTTCCTTTGCGAGAATTGCTCCTTCTAAGGCCAAGATCGTACTGGATACGATCAAGGGCAAAGACGTTCAGATGGCAGCAGCAATCCTGGCCGCAACTCCTCGTGAGGGCGCTCGGATTATCGGTAAGGTTCTCGATTCTGCTGTAGCAAATGCAGAGTACGCAAGCACAGAGCGCAACATGGACATCAATGTTTCCAAGCTGTATGTGCAGGAAGCGTATGCAAATCAGGGTACGACAATGAAGAGAATTCGTCCCCGTGCGCAGGGCCGTGCGGATCGGATCCTTAAGAAGACGAGTCACATTACCATTATTCTGAATGAGAGATAAGGAGGACTTCGATGGGACAGAAGGTAAATCCCCATGGCCTGCGGGTCGGCGTTATTAAGCAGTGGGATACAAAATGGTATGCCGAAGCTAAGAATTTCGGCGATGTATTGGTAGAAGATAATGAAATTCGTAAGTTCCTCAAGAACAAGCTGTACGCTGCCGGTGTTTCCAAGATTGAGATCGAGCGTGCTGCTGGTCGTCTGAAGGTAACGATTTACACCGCTAAGCCGGGCGTAGTTATCGGTAAGGGTGGAGCAGCGATTGATGAGCTGAAGGCAGAGATTCAGAAGCTGACGAGCGCTAAGGTCATCCTGAATATTCTGGAAGTAAGAAGACCTGAGTGCGATGCTCAGCTGGTTGCTGAGAATGTGGCACAGCAGCTGGAGAACCGTGTATCCTTCCGCCGCGCGATGAAGCAGGCAATGGGCCGCACGATGAAGGCTGGCGCAAAGGGTATCAAAATTATGGTAGCAGGTCGTGTAGGTGGAGCAGAAATTGCCCGCAGCGAGCACTATATCGAGGGAAACATTCCGCTGTCTACACTTCGTGCCAATATCGACTACGGTTTCGCTGAGGCGCATACCGCATACGGTAAGCTGGGCGTAAAGGTATGGGTAAACCATGGTGAAGTGCTTCCCGGCAGAGCTGCAAAAGAAGGGAGCGATAACTAATGTTAATGCCTAAGAGAGTAAAGCGCCGCAAGCAATTCCGCGGCTCTATGGCAGGCAAGTGCCTGCGTGGCAACCGTGTTTCTTACGGTGAGTATGGTCTTGTATCCCTGGATCCGGCGTGGATCACTTCCGCGCAGATCGAGGCAGCCCGTGTTGCTATGACTCGTTACATCAAGCGTGGCGGTAAAGTATGGATCAAGATTTTTCCGGATAAGCCGGTAACGGCAAAGCCCGCTGAGACCCGAATGGGTTCCGGTAAGGGATCTCCGGAGTACTGGGTAGCAGTTGTAAAGCCCGGCCGTGTTATGTTTGAGATTGCCGGCGTACCCGAGGATGTTGCTCGCGAGGCTCTGCGTCTTGCTATGCACAAGCTTCCGGTTCGCTGCAAGATCTATTCCAAGGCTGATCTGGACGCAGTTGTGGATGCCCAGAACGCGTAATGGATCCGGAATATGAATAGGATGGTGAATCACATTGAATAATTATTTAGAAGAATTGAAAGCAAAAACACCGGAGCAGCTTGAGATGGAACTGGTTTCCGCTAAGAAAGAGCTTTTCAATCTCCGCTTTCAGAATGCCACCAATCAATTGAATAATACGGCCAGGATCAAGGAAGTTCGCCGTAACATCGCGCGGATCCAAACCGTTTTGACGCAGAAGGCTGCTGAGTAAGCGGTCCCTATATGAAGGAGGTAAATTCAGTGGTCGAGAGAAATTTAAGAAAAACCATGATTGGTATCGTTTCCAGCGATAAGATGGATAAGACGATTGTGGTCAGCGTAGTTGACAATGTCAAGCATCCGCTGTATGGTAAGATTGTAAAGAAGACGTATAAGCTGCAGGCTCATGATGAGAACAACGAGTGCCAGGTTGGCGATCGCGTTCGCGTTATGGAGACCAGACCGCTCTCTAAGAACAAGAGATGGCGTGTAGTGGAGATCGTCGAGAAGGCCAAATAATTGGTATCGGTATATTTTGTTTGTAATCGAATAAGGAGGTATCAGTCATGGTACAGCAGGAAACTAGACTGACGGTGGCCGACAATACCGGTGCCAGAGAGCTTCTGTGCATCCGTGTGATGGGCGGATCCACCCGTAGATACGCCGGTGTAGGCGATGTGATCATTGCTGCGGTTAAGGATGCAACGCCAGGCGGCGTTGTAAAGAAGGGCGATGTTGTCACAGCTGTTGTAGTTCGTACAACACAGCCGATTCGTCGTAAGAATGGCGCATATGTTCGTTTCGATGATAACGCGGCCGTTATCATCAAGGAGGATCTGAATCCTCGTGGAACTCGTATTTTTGGCCCCGTAGCAAGAGAGCTTCGAGAGAAGAAGTACATGAAGATTCTGTCTCTGGCTCCGGAAGTTCTGTAATAGGAGGCAAAAAGAATGGCGAAGATGAAGTTGAAGAAGGGCGATCTGGTAGTAGTGATCGCTGGTACCGATAAGGGTGCAAAGGGTAAAATCCTGCATGTAGACAGCAAGAACGAGCGTGTAATCGTGGAAGGCGTCAACATGATAACCAAGCATGAGAAGGCGCGCGGCGGTATGCAGCAGGGCGGAATCGTTAAGAAGGAAGCTCCGATCCATATCTCCAACGTTATGTATCTGCATGACGGTGTTCCTACCCGTTTGGGTGTTAAGACTGAGGTCAAGGAAGAGAATGGCAAGCAGGTTGTTGTTCGCTCCCGTTACGCCAAGAAGTCTGAAACCAAGGAAGTCATTGACTAAGGCGCATCCAAGAAGGAGGATAATACTGTGAGCGAGAATAGAATGAGAGAGTTCTATAATAATGAAGTGGTTCCTGCCCTGATTAAAAAGTTCTCTTATAAGAACATCATGGAGGTTCCCAAGATTGATAAGATCGTGATCAATATGGGCGTTGGCGAAGCCAAGGACAATCCTAAGGTGCTGGAGAGCGCTGTAGCGGACCTGACCACGATTTCCGGACAGAAGCCGGTCATTACTAAGGCCAAGAAGTCCATTGCTAACTTTAAGATTCGTGAAGGTATGCCGATCGGATGCAAGGTTACGCTGCGCGGCAACAAGATGTATGACTTCGCTGATCGTCTGATCAGCCTGGCGCTGCCTCGTGTACGTGACTTCCGTGGTGTAACCGCGAATTCCTTTGACGGACGCGGCAACTACGCGCTGGGTATCAAGGAGCAGCTGATTTTCCCCGAAATCTCTTACGACAAGATCGATAAGGTTCGCGGAATGGATATCATTTTTGTAACAACGGCAAAGACGGATGAAGAAGCCAAAGAGCTGCTTACCCTGCTGGGTATGCCCTTTGCCAAGTAATTAAGGAGGACTAGAATGGCTAAAAAGTCTATGATCATTAAGCAGCAGAGAGCGGCTGTAAAGCCGAAGTTCTCCAGCCGCGCTTATACTCGTTGTAAGATTTGCGGACGTCCGCATTCGGTACTGCGCAAGTATGGCATCTGCCGTATCTGTTTCAGGGAGCTGGCTTATAAGGGCGAAATTCCCGGTGTTAAGAAGGCCAGCTGGTAAGCCGGGCGATAAGAATATAAAGGAGGTCAATCCACATGATGATGAGCGATCCTATTGCTGATATGCTGACACGTATCAGAAACGGAAATGTTGCCAAGCATGATACGGTTGATGTACCGGCTTCTAAAATGAAGCAAGCTATCGCCGACATCCTGGTAAAAGAAGGTTATATCAAGAAGTACGAGGTCATTACCGAAGGTAATATCCGGACAATTCGGATTACGATGAAGTATGGCAAGGATAAGAACGAAAAGGTTATTACCGGTATTAAGAGAATTTCTAAGCCTGGTCTGCGGGTTTATGCCGGAAAAGACAATATGCCCAAGGTGCTGAATGGACTCGGAACCGCTATTATTTCTACTAACAAGGGCATCATCACCGACAAGGAAGCACGTCAGCTGAATGTCGGCGGTGAAGTGCTGGCCTTTGTTTGGTAAGCAGGAGGAGAACACACTATGAGTCGAATTGGAAGATTGCCTGTTGTGATTCCGGCTGGAGTAGAGGTTAAGATCGCCGAGAACAACTTCGTAACCGTAAAGGGACCGAAGGGAACTTTGGAGAAGCAGCTCCCCACACAGATGGAGATCAAGCAGGAAGAGAATCATGTAATCGTAAGCCGTCCCAATGACCTGAAGCAGATGAAGTCTCTGCATGGTCTGACCCGCAGCCTGATTCACAATATGGTCGTCGGTGTAACCGAAGGCTATCAGAAGGTGCTGGAGATCAATGGTGTTGGTTACAGAGCGGCAAAGCAGGGCTCCAAGCTGGTGCTGTCTCTGGGTTATTCTCATCCGGTAGAGATGGAAGATCCCAAGGGAATCGAGTCTGTTGTAGAAGGTACAAATAAGATTACCGTCAAGGGTATTGACAAGGAACTGGTTGGTCAGTACGCTGCGGAGATTCGCTTCAAGCGTCCGCCGGAACCCTATAAGGGCAAGGGCATCAAGTATGCTGACGAAGTGATCCTGCGTAAGGTCGGTAAGACCGGTAAATAAGCAAAGGGGTGATTTGTAATGGTGAATAAGGATTCTAAGAAGAAGGCTCGCGTAAAGAAGCATTACAGAATGCGCCGCCATATCGTAGGCAGCCAGGATCGCCCTCGTCTGTGTGTATTCCGCAGCAATCTGCACATGTATGCGCAGATCATCGATGATACCAAGGGCTGCACATTAGTTGCGGCTTCCACCGTCGATCCGGAGGTTAAGGCTCAGGTTGAGAAGACCAATAATGTTGAAGCTGCGGCCGTAGTTGGAACTGTAATCGCTAAGCGCGCGGCAGAAAAGGGCATCGATAAGGTTGTCTTTGACCGCGGCGGTTTCCTGTATCACGGAAAGATTCAGGCTCTGGCGGATGCTGCCAGAGAAGCAGGCTTACAGTTCTAAGGGTCTGCTGATTCTTAGCGCGACTAGATAATAATAGGAGGCAGTTTCATGAGAAAGGATAAAATCGATCCCAGCACCATGGGTGAGTTAACGTCCAATGTGGTAACCATTAAGCGGGTTTCCAAAACTGTAAAGGGCGGACGTCATATGAGATTTACGGCGCTTGTCGTCGTAGGTGACAAGAATGGCCATGTAGGCTTTGGCCTGGGCAAGGCTATCGAAATCCCCGAAGCAATTCGCAAGGGTGAAGAGGCAGCCAAGAAGGCAATGATCACCGTAGCAGTAACAGAGAACGGTTCTATTCCTCACGACAATCTGGGCGTATTCGGAAGTGCTTCCGTACTGCTCAAGAGCGCACCGGAAGGTACCGGCGTTATCGCCGGCGGCCCGGCTCGTGCGGTACTGGATCTGGCTGGTATCCGTAACATTCGTACCAAGTCTCTGGGTTCCAATAACAAGAACAATGTAGTAGCAGCAACCGTTGCCGGTCTGGCTGCTCTGAAGACTCCGGAACAGGTTGCCGCGATCCGTGGTAAGTCCGTTGCCGAGATCTTAGGTTAAGGGAGGACTTGAAAATGGCTAAGAAGTTGAAGATTACCCTGGTCAAGTCTACAATCGGTGCGAATCCGAAGAACAAGAAAATGGTTGAAGCTCTGGGCTTCAAGAAACTGTATTCGACCATCGTTCGTCCGGACGATGCTGCCATGAGAGGTGTGCTTGCACATATCTCCCATATGGTTAAGGTCGAAGAGATTGAAGAGTAAGGGGAGGAAGCGCCATGAAGTTAAGCGAACTGAAGCCCGCTGAGGGTTCCAAGGAGAATGCTTTCCGTGTAGGAAGAGGACACGGTTCGGGCAATGGTAAGACATCCGGCCGTGGACATAAGGGACAGAAGGCCCGTTCCGGCGGCGGTGTTCGTCCCGGATTTGAAGGCGGTCAGATGCCTCTGTATCGTCGTCTGCCGAAGCGTGGTTTTACCAACCGTAACACCAAGGATATCGTAGCGATCAATGTAGACCGTCTCAATGTATTTGAGGATGGCGAGACCGTAACGATCTCTGCTCTGGTGGAGAAGGGTGTTGTAAGCAATCCGCGTGATGGCGTGAAGCTGCTGGGCAATGGCAATCTGGAGAAGAAGCTGACCGTTAAGGTTACAGCTGTCAGCCAGGGAGCTAAGGAAAAGATCGAAGCCCTGGGCGGAAGCGTAGAAGCGAACTGATTCTCATAATAAAGACGCGCAGCGATCCGTATGGACCGCTGTGCGTTAACCAATAGTGAAGGAGGGCGGTTAGATTGTTTCAAACAATTCGAGACGCTTGGAAGATACCGGATCTACGGAAGAGAATCCTGTATACGTTGGTAATGCTGGCCATCGTCCGAATCGGTTCAACGATGCCCAGTCCATTTATCGACGCAACGGTCATGAATGCGTATTTTTCTACCAGCAACGGTGTTCTGGCGTTATTTGACGCTATGTCCGGCGGTGCGTTCAGCAACATGAACCTGTTCGCAATGGGAATCACTCCGTACATCAATGCATCTATTATCATGAATCTTTTGACGATCGCGATTCCGCGCCTGGAGGAACTCAATCAGGATGGAGAAGCAGGACGTAAGAAGATTGCGCAGTATACCCGTTATGTGACGGTAGCGCTGGCACTGATTCAGGCCTTTGGTATTTCCTACAGCCTGAACAATGCATATGGCGTGATGAGCAGCCAGGTCAACACGGTCTGGGCGATTATCGTGTCTGTAATGACATTTACAGCCGGTACAGCATTTGTAATGTGGATTGGTGAGAACATCACCGCAAAGGGAGTCGGAAATGGAATTTCTCTGATCATTTTGGTCAACATTCTGTCCAGAGTTCCTTCTGCGATCACCAGTCTGATGAATTATGAGAATAAATGGGCTCTGGTAATCCTGCTGGTCGTTGCTTTGGCGATCGTTGCATTTGTCGTTCTGCTGTCTCTGGGTGAGCGGCGGATTCCTGTACAGTATGCAAAGAAGATGCAGGGACGTAAGAGCTATGGTGGTCAGAACACGAATATTCCGATTCGTGTCAATCTTGCAGGCGTAATCCCGATCATTTTCGCGATTTCTCTGCTGAGTTTCCCGCAGATTATCACCAGCTTCTTCACTGCCAATCCTACCGGATTCTGGGGTGGAGTGCTGAGATGGCTGAGTACCAGTCATCCTTTCGGTGCGGTTCTGTATGTGGTTCTGATCATTCTGTTCACATATTTCTATGCGTCGATTACCTTTAATCCGATGGAGATTGCCAATAATATGAAGAAGAACGGCGGATTTATCCCCGGTATTCGTCCTGGCAAGCCGACCTATGAGTATATTCAGAAGGTCTCTAAGTATATCATCTTTATCGGAGCCATTGGTTTGGCAATCGTTGCCAGCCTGCCGGTAATCATCTCTTTTATATTCAAGATTGATAATCTGAATATCGGCGGTTCTTCTCTGCTGATCGTTGTCGGCGTTGCGCTGGAGACGGTAAAGCAGGTGGAGAGTATGATGGTGACAAGGCATTATAAAGGTTTCTTGCGTTAAACGGGAGGAATAAGTATGAAGCTTGTTCTTTTGGGAGCGCCGGGTGCCGGTAAAGGTACCCAGGCGTCCAACCTGGCAGAAATGCTGCAGGTTCCTCATATTTCAACGGGAGATATCTTCCGCGCGAATATGAGAGAGAATACTCCTCTGGGAGTAAAAGCAAAGAGTTATATGGACCAGGGACTGTTGGTTCCGGATGAATTGACAGTAGATCTGGTGATGGATCGTTTGGCGCAGGAAGACTGCCGGAATGGGTATATTCTGGACGGTTTTCCGAGAACCATTGCTCAGGCAGATGCGTTGGCAGCCAAGGAAACATTGGATGCGGCAGTCAATATTGACGTCGAGGACAGTGCCATCATTGACCGTATGGGCGGACGCCGCGTGTGTCCTGCTTGCGGTGAGTCCTATCATGTTAAGTACAACCCGCCGAAAAAAGAAGGTGTCTGCGATAAATGCGGACAGGCGCTGATCGTTCGTAAGGACGATGTACCGGAGACGGTGCAGAAGCGTCTGGAGGTATATCATGAGCAGACAGCTCCGCTGATCAGCTACTATGAGAAGCAGGGAAAACTGATAACAGTAAACGGCGCGCAGGCGCCGAGCCAGGTAACGGCCTCGATTATGGAGGCTCTGCAGAGGTAAGGGAATGGCAATTATAGTCAAGAGTCCTGAAGAGATTGAAAAGATCCGCAAGTCCTGTCGGATTGTTGCAGAGGTTCTGGAAGAGATGAAGCATCAGGTTCGTCCCGGTGTGTCAACATTGTATCTGGATCAGGTCGCAGAAGAGATCATCCGGAGCTATGGCGCGACGCCTTCCTTTAAGAATTATCATGGCTTCCCGGCATCGATTTGTGCTTCTGTTGACAACTGTGTGATCCACGGCATTCCGTCGGAGAAGCAGGTCCTTAAGGAAGGACAGATCATCAGTGTAGATGTCGGTGCTCTGCTGAATGGTTTTCATGGAGATGCGGCTCGTACCTATCCGGTGGGTGAGATTTCTGCGGAAGCGGCTAAGATGATCGAAGCCGCGGAAGCAAGCTTTTGGGCCGGAGTGGAATATGCCAAAGAGGGCAATCACCTGCATGAGATCTCTGCCGCGATCGAAAAGAAAGCGAAGAGCTACGGATGCGGTGTGATTCGGGATTTTGTGGGACACGGCGTAGGCGCCATGCTGCATGAAGACCCGGCGATTCCAAACTATAAGCCGATCGGGCGCGGCCCGAGGTTGGCAGCAGGTATGACGCTTGCGATCGAGCCGATGCTGTCAGCCGGAGATTGGGAAGTTGACGTACTCGATGACGGATGGACGACGGTGTCTCGGGATGGATCTCTGACATCTCATTATGAGAACTCCATTCTGATCACCCCCACCGGCTATGAAGTGCTGACCATGCTGTAAGAGCAAGGAGGTTAGGAGCTTGTCAAAGAAAGACGCGATTGAATTTGAGGGCACCGTTGTTGAAAAGCTGCCGAACGCAATGTTTCTGGTAGAACTGGCGGAAAATAAGCATCAGGTTCTGTGCCATCTGAGCGGAAAGCTTAGAGTGAATTTTATCAAAATACTTCCGGGAGATAAAGTCACGATTGAAATGTCTCCCTATGATTTGTCCAAGGGCCGCATCATTTGGCGTGCCAAGTAATGTGCCGTAAGGCCAAAGAAAGGAGCGATCAGAATGAAGGTTCGTTCATCCGTAAAGCCGATCTGCGAGAAGTGCAAGGTTATTAAGAGAAAAGGCAAGATCATGGTGATCTGCGCGAATCCGAAGCATAAGCAGAAGCAGGGTTAAAAGCGAAGGGAGATCCCCGGATATAGTCCGGGGATCTTTTTTTATGAAAATGGAGATTTTATGTTTTATACAAAAAATGCGTATTTTTTTGGTATAACACCGAAAATACTTGAGAAAAAACAAAAAGAATTCCGGTTTTTGTTGACAAACCTTATATTTTATTGTAAAGTATGTCATATGGAATGATTGGCAGGGCCTGGACTGAACCAGACAGCAGATTCTAGAATTCTAAGGGAGGCTATTTATAATGGAGATTACAAAGATTGATATTGAGAAGTTTTCCGTGCCGCTGATGGAACCTTTCCGCGTTGCATTTGGTGTGATTGAGGATTCTGACAGCTGGACTGTAAAGGTATATACGGATGGGGGGATCTATGGCATCGGTTCCGCGGCTCCGATCGCGTTTGTGACCGGCGAGACGATGGATACCTGCTATCTGGTCATGAAGATGTTCGCGGAGGCTTTTATCGGATTTGACCCGACAGACATCGCAGGGGCACACAAGCTGATGGACGGCATAATCTACGGCAATGGTTCTGCCAAGTGCGCGTTTGACCTTGCTTTTTATGATATTTTGGGCAAGAAGAAGAATTTGCCTGTATATAAGATCCTGGGCGGTACCAATCCGGTGGTTCACAACGACATCACGATTGGAATCGATACCCCGGAAAAGATGAGGGACGCGGCGGATCGTTTTGTACATCAGAAGGGTTTTGATATCCTGAAGGTGAAGACCGGAATCTGCCTGGAGGATGATATTCGGGCGCTGACTTTAATCCGGGAAGCCGTGGGCGACCAGGTTCGGATCCGAATCGATGCCAATCAGGGATATAACGTTCCCACGGCATTGGAAGCGCTAAAGGCTTTTGAAAAGCTGGGCGTAGACGCGGCAGAGCAGTGCCTGCCCTGGTGGGATTTTGAGGGAGCGGCAGAGCTGAAGGCCAAGAATACGACATCGGTGAAGCTGATGCTGGACGAGTCCATTCATAATCCGCATGACGCGAGAAGGGCGGCCAAGCTGAACTGTGCGGACTTTTATAATATCAAGCTTATGAAATGCGGCGGACTCTATTACGGAGCGCAGATCGCCGATATCGCCGAGAGTGCGGGCGTCGGCTGTATGGTCGGCTGTATGCAGGAGAACAAGATCAGCATTACAGCGGGAGTCAGCCTGGTTGCGGCCAAGAAGGCCATCGTAGAGGCGGATTGTGACAGCTTTATGTTCTATAGAGGCGAGGATGATGGTATCGACGGCGGCTTTACCAGAGAGGGCGGAATCTTTACACTGCTCGATAAGCCGGGCTTGGGAATCGAATTATAAGGCGTCAAGGAGGATACAGCGATGAGTATAGTAGAGCAGATTCGTGAGAATATCAATAAAGAGCTGGCACTGTGGGATCAGCCGTCCATTGCGGTCGGCATCGTCAAGGACGGCAAGGTCGTTCTGAATGAAGGTTTTGGATATGCGGATGTGGAGAAGCAGATGCAGTCCAATGCGGATACGATGTATCAGATCGGCAGCTGTTCCAAGGCTTTTACGGCGGCGGCGGCGGCGCTGCTGGTCGATCAGGGCAAGCTTGAATGGGATAAACCGGTACATGAATATATGCCTTGGCTGGAATTCCAGGATCCATATACGACGCTGAATGTAACGGTGCGGGATCTGCTGTGCCATCGTACAGGACTGCCGCGGCATGACGCTTATTGGATCAATGGTCCCTGTACGCGCCGTGAAATGGCGGAGAACCTGCGCAATATGCAGCCGGTTTGGTCCTTCCGTTCTCATTGGTGCTATCAGAACACCTGCTTTGTAGCGGCCGGACTTCTGATCGAAGAGCTGTCTGGAATGACTTGGGAAGAGTTTGTTCAGGGGAACATTCTTAAGCCGTTGGGGATGGATCGGACAACATTCTATGTGGACGCCATCAAAGCGGATCCCAACCATGCGACACCCTATTCGCGGGTTCTTCCGACCGATCTGACCGGATATGAAGCGATTGATTTCTTAAAGAGCGATTGCGAGGATATGTCCAAAGGCATCGGAGCGCCCTATGGCCCGGCCGGCTCGATCATGTCCACGATCAATGATATGTGTAAATGGGTACAGTTTAACCTGGATAACGGTAAGGTGGACGGCAAGCAGATCATTTCCGAGGAGAACATGAAGGAAGTGCACAAGGCCAATATGCTGATGTCGGAGCCGCTCCTGCTGCCGTTCCCGGAGGAGGATTTCTATTCCTATGGTATGGGATGGTTTGTCGAGACATACCGCGGACATGTAATGGTAGAGCATGGCGGCAATATCGATGGATTTTCCGCGTTGGTGACGATGATTCCGGATATGCAGCTGGGTATCGTCTGCCTGACCAATTTTAATAATTCTTTTAATACTTATGCATCTACCAATGACATCCTGGATCTGTATATGGAAGTACAGGACGGAGATTGGCACAATCGCTGGCGTAAGATCATCGGAGATCTGTTTGCGTCGGAGCCGGAGAAGATGAAGCTGATGAATGGAGAGCAGATTCCGAATACGACACCGTCCCATGATCTTGCCGATTACGCAGGTGTTTATCATAATGCCTGCTATGGTGATATTGTGATCACCTATAAGGATAACAGTATGTACTTCCTGTACAACAAGGAAGAGAGCCCGCTGAAGCATTTCCATTATGATACCTTCCAGATTCATAATCCAAAGGCGCTGTTTGCCAACATGAATCTGCGGTTTGAAGCAGACCGCAGCGGTAAGATTCACGCGCTGGAGTTTGGTATCGTGTTGAATCCGAAGGCAAAGGACGAGATCTTTGTAAAGAAGGCAGAAGTATGACGCAGCAGATTACAGAAAGGCTTCGCCGGAAGGTGGAGGAAGAGCTGAAGCGGTGGGATGTTCCTTCCGCTTCCCTCTGTATCGTGAAGGACGGAGAAACATTGATGAGCTGCGGCTGTGGCCTCAGAGACAATGCGCAAGCTCCGGCGGACGGCAGGACATTATATCAGATCGCAAGCTGTACCAAAGCGTTTACGGCGGCAGCCGCGGCCATTCTGGCGACCGAGGGAAAGCTCGATTTTGATAAGCCGGTATTGGAATACATTCCTGGCTTTCGTTTAAATGACCGTTACGCGACAGAGAATCTGACCATTCGGGACTTCCTGTCCCATCGCAGCGGCTTGCCGAGACATGAGTATGCCTGGTACGGTACGGGGTTTGGCAGAGAGGAGCTGATGCGCAACCTTAAGGATTTACCGCTCAGCGCGCCGATACGGTATCGTTTCCAGTATAGTAATTTTAATTATCTGATCGCCGGAGCCCTGATCGAAGAGCTCAGCGGAATGAAGTTCGAAGATTTCCTGAGTGAGAAATTATTAAAGCCTCTGGGGATGGAGCGGAGTAAAGTCTATTTTGCGGACATGTATCCGGAACCCAATCATGCGCAGGCCTTTGACCATACGCAGGAATACACAATGGAGGGAATCCGGCAGATTGACTTCTATACATCACCGGCGATAGACGCATCGCAGAGGGTAGGGGATCCGACGGCGGCGGCTGGGTGTGTGGTCTCCTGCGCAGAAGATATGGCCAAATGGCTGAAGTTCCTGTTGAATCGCGGGAAAGTCGGAGAGAAGCAGCTGATTCGGGAGGATTTGATCGATCTTTTGTTCACACCGCATGCCGATACGGGAGACGGAGGCGCGTATGCGCCGCAGCGTTCCATGACATCCTACGCGTTGGGATGGCAGGTGTATAATTTCCGCGGACATCGGATGCTGGAACATGGGGGCAATATCAACGGATTTTCTTCATCGACCGCGTTGCTGCCGGATCTGGACTTGGGTGTGTTTGTCAGTGTCAATATGAATGCATCGCTTCTGGCGGACGCTATTGTCCAGACGGTGATGGACGCGTTTTTGAAAACAGAGGATACGGATTGGTTCGAGCGGCTGTACAAGGCCAATGGCGATCTGTTTGTATCGGTCAAAGAATTCTTCGCGGCATTTGGCGGAGAGGCCAAGCAGGGTACACATCCTTCCCATGCGCTTGCGGAATACGCAGGGGACTATGAAGCGCCCGGATACCGCAGAATGCGCATTCTGTATCAGGACGAAAGGCTGACACTGGACTTCAATACATTTGTTGTCGGCCTCAAGCATCACCATTATGATTCATTTGCGACTGAGGGAACGGTGGGAGAGATGCCGCCGGGATTGATCCTGACATTCGGTACTTCCGGAGCGGGAGAGATCGTGAGTGTGTCCGCTACACTGGGTACGGAACCGGGGCTGAATCCGATCGTATTTACCAAGAAGACAGAGGAGGGATCCCTATGATGGATCAGAAGTTTATAGAAGAATTTCGTAAAAAGGCAGAAGAGGGGCTGAAGCTCTGGGACACGTCTTCTGTTGCGGTTGGCGTGATTCATAACGGCGAGGTTGTCCTGTGCGAAGGATACGGCAGCAGGGATACGGCGCAGGGACTTGCGGCAGACGGACAGACGATGTACCAGATCGGAAGCTGTTCCAAGGCTTTTACAGCGGCACTGGTTGCCATTATGGTCGATCAGGGAAAGCTTGCCTGGGATACGCCCATCCGCAAATATGTGCCGGAGGTGGAGCTCTATGACGGGTTTGCGTCGGAGAATTGTACGCTTCGCGATCTTTTGAGCCACAGAACCGGGATTCCGAGGCATGAGTACTCCTGGTACGGCACGGATTTTACCAGAAAAGAGCTTGTGCAGCATTTGCGCTATTTGGAGCCCAATCAGCCGTTTCGGACCAAGTTCCAGTATAACAATTACGGATATATTCTGGCAGGGTATATCGTGGAGAAGGTGACAGGCAAGACTTATGAGGAGTGCCTGGAAGAGTATCTGTTCCGGCCGTTGGGAATGAAGAGAACCAACTGCTGGATCGATGACATTGAGAACGATAAAAATCATGCGACACCGTATGATCGTCCGGAAGGCGGGGATGGAATGCACGGCCTGAAGGAGATTCCGTTTTATCGTACCAGTATTGAGGATAAGTCCAAGGGAATCGGCGCACCCTTCGCGGCGGCCGGAGCAATCAATTCCTGTCCGCAGGATATGCTGCGCTGGGTTCAGTTCCATCTGAATAACGGAGAGCTGGACGGTCAGCGCCTGATCAGTGAGGCATCCATGCAGGAGCTTCATAAGCCGAATATGCTTCTGAGTTCTCCGCTGGATATGCCGATGAAAGAGACCGAGTTCTGGACATACAGCATGGGCTGGATGGTGGAAATGTTCCGTGGACACAAGATCATCCATCATGGGGGCAATATCAACGGATTCTCGGCATTCACAAGCTTTGTGCCGGATCTGAATCTGGGTGTTGTCGCATATACCAATCAGAACAGCAGTTTTCTGCATTATGCGCTGAGCCGTACGGTCATCGATCATTATCTGGGTGTCGAGGATGGCGGCTGGGTGCAGCGGTATTATGATTTTGCGGCGGAAAATCATGCGTCCCTGGATCAATTGATCCTGCGTTTTACAGGAGAACAGGTGCCCAACACCACGCCCTCGCATCCGCTGAAAGAGTATGAGGGACGCTACAGCCGTCCGGGCTATACCGACTGCGTAGTCAGAGAAGAAAACGGTACGCTGACGATGGAATTCATTCATACATTGATTCATCTGAAGCATTATCATTATGATACTTTTGTAACGGATGGAATTGTCGGCGAATTGCCGCCGGGCATGCCCGCTCATTTCCATACGGCAGAAGTGGGAGGCCAGGTAGACGCGGTTCTGATGCCATTGGTAACAGAGGCAGGAGGAAAACTGGTACGTTTTGAAAAACAGAACTAAAAAGGAGCAGTATCATGGCCCGATATATAATTAAACGATTGCTGTACATGATCCCCATGCTCTTCTGCGTGATCCTGATGGTTTTTCTGATTATGTCATTCACACCGGGGGATCCGGCATCGAATACATTGCCGTTGACGACTCCGCAGAATGTCAAGGATGCTTTTAATGAAAGCGTAGGGTTCACCGGAAGTTTGGCGACAAGGTTCTGGACCTATCTGAAAGGCCTGTTTACCGGAAATGTGATCTCTTATACGACGAGAGAGAACATCTTTACAGAGTTGGGAATCCGTTTTCCGCTTACACTGCGGTTGGGCACGATTGCGTTCTGCATCTCCGCGTTGGCGGGAGTGGCGCTGGGAATTCTGGGCGCGGTAAAGCAGTATTCCTTTGTGGATACCGTGGTTACGACCTTTGCGGTGCTGTTCGCTTCGGTTCCGTCCTTTTTTGTAGCGGTATGCCTGGTGCTGTATTTCTCCGTATATAAAGGGTGGTTCCCGACTTTCGGCATCGAAGGCGTACGGTCCTATGTTTTGCCGGTTGCGACACTGGTACTGTCCAGTATCCCCATATTGAGCCGTATGACACGATCCGCCATGCTGGATGCGATGAATCAGGACTATATCCGTACAGCCAGGGCCAAGGGATGCAGTGAACGGCGCGTTATCTGGAAACACGCACTGAAGAACGCGAGCCTTCCGATCATCACTTTGCTGCTGACGGGATTTGCGGGAATTCTGGGAGGTTCCGTTATCGTAGAGAGCATCTTTACCATTCCGGGGATCGGAACCTATATGCTGAGCGCGATTAATGCCAAAAACGTCCCCGTTGTAATGACATGTGCCTTGCTTCTAGCGTTTATCTTTATGGTGGCGATGGTTTTGATGGATTTCTTCTTTGCGTTGATCGATCCGAAGCTTAGAGCGAGGTATCAGTGATGCGGGACGAAAAGAAATATAAAACAATGATTCATGCTTCCAGGGACAGCCTGTTCCGGGATGTAGTGAAACGATTTGTCAGGAACCGCGCGGCGGTCATCGGCCTGGTTGTGCTGGCAATCATTCTTTTTGTAATTGTGTTTGCTAACTTCCTGGTTCCGGAGTCTTTGGTAACGGCCTATGATACCCGTGCCAAGCTATCACCGCCCAGTGCGGCCCATTGGTTCGGGACGGACAATCTGGGACGGGATATTTTCGCCAGAGTCCTATATGGCGCGAGAATCACTGTTGGAATCGGTGTTGGCGCAACCTTGACTTCGCTGATCATCGGAGCGCTTCTGGCATCTGTCTGCGCGTTATCTAAAAAGGCGGACTTCGTGATCATGCGTATCATGGATGTGGGAACCTGTGTACCTTCCATTCTTTTGGCACTGGTACTTTTGGCCATCCTGGGAGGAAGCGTATTCAATATGATGCTGACGCTCACGATTGTGTCGGTGCCGGGCTTTACTACGAGAATCCGAGCGGTATTATTAAGTGTTGTAGAACAGGATTATGTCAAAGCAGCCAGAATCAGCGGGACGAGTACCAAGGTGCTGGTCATGCGTCATATCCTGCCCAACGCGCTGGATCCCATTATCGTTGACGCGACAATGACGATTTCCAGCATGCTGTTGTCGGCGGCAGGTCTGTCCTTTATTGGAGTCGGCGTATCGCCTCCATCTCCGGAGTGGGGTGCCATGCTGAATTACGCACAGCAATTTTTCCGGACAGCGCCGTATATGGCGATATTTCCGGGACTTGCCATTACACTGACAGCGTTGGCTGTCAATCTGGTGGGAGACGGGCTGCGGGACGCATTGGATCCGAAAGCCATCAAATAGGAGGAAGAGTCAATGGAGGAAAGGGAAGTTCTGCTGCAGGTAGAGGATCTGTCGGTGGATTTTCGTGTAGATCGCAAGACGACTCTGCATGCTGTAAGAAATGTTTCCTTTGAAGTATATAAAGGAGAGACATTGGGCATTTTGGGCGAGAGCGGCTGCGGTAAAAGCGTAACCTGTATGTCTGTGCTGCAGCTGGAGCCGGCGCGTACGACCAAGTATCCCAGCGGCCGGATCTTATTTTCCGGTCAGGATCTGCTCAAGATGACACCGGCAGAGCTGCGTAAGATTCGCGGCAATGAGATCTCCATGATTTTTCAGGAACCCATGACCGCGATGAATCCGCTGTTTACTATCGGAGATCAGATGCTGGAGGCGCTGCGGGTGCATCATCCGCATATGGAGAAAAGTGAAGCGGAGGCAAGATGTCTGGAAGCGGTATCGGATGTGAAGATCCCCAATCCTGAGCGAATCCTGAAGTCGTATCCGTTTACATTGAGCGGCGGAATGCTGCAGCGGGTCATGATTGCCATGGCGATGCTCAATAAGCCGAAGCTTCTGATCTGTGACGAGCCGACGACTGCGTTGGATGTGACGATTCAGGCGCAGGTATTGGATTTGATGAACCGATTGAAAAAAGAGTACGGGACCTCGATCATTTTTGTTACGCATGATCTGGGAGTGATCAGTGAGATGGCGGATCGCGTTATGGTGATGTACGGCGGTAGAAAATGCGAAGAGGCCGAAGCGGAAGAGTTGTTTGAGCATCCGGCGCATCCTTATACGCAGGGACTGATCGCATCCCGGCCGGATCCTGAATCCAAAAGGGAGCGTCTAGCAGTGATTCCAGGCAGTGTCCCGGCATTGAAGGATATGCCCCAGGGATGTCCGTTTCATAATCGCTGTCCTCACGCCACAGAAGAGTGTAAGGAGGCCTTTCCGGAGTTTGAAGAGGTCGGTAAGGGACATATGACTGCTTGTTATCATTGGAGGAGGGCGGCCGGCAATGAATGAAAAAGAGATTCGACAGGAAGAAAATGAATATCTCCGGCAGAATCATTATTTTCTGGAAGCAGAAAATCTGACCATGCATTTCCCGGCTAGGACGGATTCTTTTGGACGGCCGGTGAGCTGGATACACGCGGCAGATGAAGTATCATTCCGGGTGCCCAAGGGTAAGACGCTGGGTGTCGTGGGCGAAAGCGGCTGCGGTAAGTCCACTGTTGGCAAGATGCTGATGAATATCTATAAGCCTACGAGTGGGCGTGTTCTGTATGACGGTAAGGAGATTACCAATTTGAACGCCAAGGAGAGGCGTCCCTATGTCAAGAAGATGCAGCTTGTCTGGCAGGATCCGTATTCATCCCTGGATCCGAGAATGTGCGCGGGGGATATTATTCAGGAAGGCATGAAAAATTTTCATCTGGCGGCCAATGCGGCACAGCGGCGGGAAAAGACAGAGCAGCTGATGAAGATGTGCGGCCTGTTTCCGGATCAGTATCATATGTATCCGCATCAGTTTTCCGGCGGCCAGAGGCAGCGAATCTGCATTGCCAGAGCCCTTGCGACGGATCCGGAGTTTGTCGTCTGCGATGAAGCCGTATCGGCGCTGGACGTATCTATTCAGGCGCAGATTGTCAATCTGCTCAAGGATCTCCAGGATGAATTGGCATTGACCTATTTGTTTATTTCCCATGACTTGAATGTCGTACACTTTATCAGTGATGAGATCATCGTCATGTACCTGGGGCAGATTGTGGAGCGCGGAACGACGGATAAGGTATATCAGAATCGGGCGCATCCGTATACACAGGCTCTATTTTCCGCGACACCGGCCTTTACTCCGGCAGAGAAAAAGAATAAAAAGAGAATCCTGTTGGAAGGGGATGTCATTTCGCCGGTGGATCCTCCGGCGGGCTGCCGTTTTTATAGCCGGTGCCCTTATGCCAAAGAAAGCTGCCGAGTGGAGCCGCAATGGCATGAGGTGGAGGAAAACCATTTTGTACGCTGCCATCTCTACGAATGAGACGGCATAAAACGTTATCAATGCACAATGTGCTTTGATATATTTTTAGAACTGGAGGAAGAGAAAAATGAAAAAGAAAGCATTTTTGGCGCTGTTCTTGGCTATGGTACTGGCACTGTCCTCATTGGCAGGATGTGCTGGACAGACGGCAGATTCCAAGAATGATTCCGCAAGCGGCAAGACACGTCCTACGACCAAGGGCAAGGAGGAGAATTCCTTTACAATGGCTCTGACCAATCAGGTCACGACTTTTGATCCGGAGCTTTTTGCGCTGCAGGCGGAGGATATTGTCATTGTGCAGATGTACGATCCGCTGTTCTATGTATTGAACGATGGAAGCCTGGAAAATGTTTTGTTGGAGTCATATACCAAGAATGAGGACGGATCCGTGGATTTTGTGCTGAAGAGTGGCGTTAAGTTCCATTCCGGAGATACCCTGACCTCTGAGGACGTAGAGTATACCCTGAGTCGCTGCACCAATTCCAACCTGTGCTCCATCCTGCCCAGCACAATTGTAATGACCATTCAGGATGATACACATTTTAAATGGGAGTTCCCGGCGGCAGATCAGGGAGCCGGATTTGACGAACTGGCAGCCTATGTTCAGGCAATGGGCATTGTAAATAAGTCCTATTGCGAGACGATTCTTAGCACACCGGATGACAATCTGGGCTTTAATGTGGACGGAACCGGCGCTTATACTCTGGAGTCCCGGACAGAGAACGGAGACGTTACCCTGAAGCGTTTTGCGGATTATCATGGTACGGCATCCATCGATACACTGTATTTTAAGTATGTATCGGGCAGCCAGGAATTGGCGTTTGAGGCCGGTGATTTGGACTATGTGTTGTATGGCGCAGCCAACTATGAACTGATCAAGGAATACAGCAATGTATATGCATACGCACAGGCACTGAACAATGTAGCGTTTGTGATTCAGAACTGCGCGGAGGGTAAGGCCACCAATGATCTGCGTGTCAGACAGGCACTGGCATACTGCCTGAACCGTGATGATATCTGCTCCATTGGCAGCAGCGATTCCGGTACGGTAGCCTATAATCTGGCGACTCCGCTGGCCAAGTATTATGCGGATGTATGCGACCATTACGATCAGGATGTCAATAAGGCAAACAGCCTGATGACAGAGGCTGGATATTCCGATAGCCATCGTGCAGAGTTGACGCTGATTGTTATGTCTTCCCAGACAGACTGGGTATCTGCCTGCGAAATCATGAAGGAAGAGCTGGAAAAGTCCTACTTTACAGTAACGATCGAGCAGGTTGCTGATACGTCCCGTTACATGATCGGCGACTTTGATATCGCGATGATCTCTGTCGGTCTGACGACACAGTTCAATTCCTATTCTGTACTGTTTGACAGCAGCACCGGTATGAATCTGGCGATGTATGAGGACGACGGAACAATCCTTAACACCTTTAGTGCGATTCAGGATGAAGCGACAGCACATGCGGCAATGAAGGCAGCCACGGAGACGATGGCATATGTACCGCTGTTCTATCCTACGGTATTCCCGGCTTTTGACGGCGATCTGAATACCGGAGATTTTTACAGCTCCATCAGCACCTTCCTCTTTAGGGAGTTCTCCTGGAAGTAAGGTTGCCAAACTAGCCTAATTTGGCTGAATACTTATATAGTGTGTAAAGGCCCTCTTTTTCCTATGGATGTATCATGATATAATGGTGCATTCCGGAAAAGGAGGGCTTTTTATGTCTCATGTTGAAATTCTATTGAAACAATTGGAAGCGGCAGAAGAAAAATTAATGAATTATCCGGTAGGGACACTTGTCATACATAAAGGGAAATATGGCGGGCATCAATATCGAATAAATAAAAAACGCCGTGAGGATTATATTCCCCAAAAGGATTTATCTCATTGGATCGAATTATTCGACCAAAAGCGGAAACTAAAAGAACAAATCCGCCAGTATAAAAAAGAATTAAAACCATATAAAAAGGAAATCCGATTGATTCAGAAGCGGTGGCAAGCACAAAAAAAGGCGGCCATTCGGCCTTATCCTGAAAATTTAAGACATTATACATTGCATGGGGAATACGTCCGTTCCAAATCAGAATTATTACTGGCCGATTATTGCTATTTAAAAGGCATTCATTATGAATATGAACGCCCGTTACAATTGGGAAACACCACGATTTATCCGGATTTCACGATATTTCTGCAATATGGCGAAGTCTATCTGGAGCATTTGGGACGTCTGGAAGATCCGCGTTACGCGGCGCGCTGGAAAGCCAAATTGGATCAGTACGCCCAATATGGCATCTATGAAGGCGTCAATTTAATATGTACACGAGAATACAATGGAAGCATCAATATGCAGGAAATAAATAAACAAATCCAAGACATTTTATTTTAAAAAATGAACAAAAGTCCCTGGGATAATCCCCCACCAGATCTCCGTCCCTATACCGCACAGGGACGGATTTTAAGGGAAAATTCCCAGCTTTTTTTATATTATCCAATATTAAATTGAAAAAAGACTGGGAAATTACCAGTCAACACGAATAAATACCTGTCCGATTCGGATAAATACCAGTCAATCCTAATAATTATCAGCCAATTTCGGATAATTCCCAGTCAACCATCATGAATATCAGTCATTTGTTCGAAAAAATCTATTGCAATCCATTCAGGATATAGTATAATAAAATCAAAAGATAAAATAGGGGGTTATGCAATGGAGAATGAGGCATTATTGTTTTATTTGCCGGGTGACTCATTTACGGCGCAAAAGGCTGCCGGACAGGCGGAGCCTACTTTTTGCGAGGCCGTAGAACTGATTGATGAGGGTATCCATGGAAAAGCGATTGCGTGCCATACGAGACAGCAGTTGGCATGGCAGGCACCACATAATATATATGCGGAGCGGGGAACGATTTCCATTTGGTGGCGGTCGAGGTATCCGGTAGGGCCTACAGCATTCCCGATTTTTCGAGTAGGTTATGCGGACCATAGCAGCTGGGATCAGTGCTTCTTGCGTGTAGATTATAATGGAGAGGGATTGGAGGCCTATGTGACGGATATCAATCTGTCCAGGGCCAGAGTTCATTGTAAGATCGACGAGTTTCCGGATCCGCAGACATGGCTGCATATTGCGGTCAGTTGGGATGAATTGTGGGGACTGAAATTATATTATAATGGAAAACTGGTAGCATGGGAGGAACGTCCGGCGGTGTATTTTGCCGGATTGGATCAGTTTGGCCCCCACTCCAGAATTATTGGTCCCTGGCATGTGCAGAGCGACTATAATTTTATCCGCGGCGGAGATATCTGTGAATTGTCCATATGGGATCATATGCTGACAGATGAAGAGATCCAGACATTGGCCAGCGGAGAGCTGCCGCAGGTGGACGCATTCCGATTGGATCCGACAGACCGCAAGGTTCAAGAGGGCTGGCGGATGCGCAGTGGTCTCAATCAGAAGCTGCCTAAGCTTCCGGCAGAAGCGGCGGCGCGTAAAGTGGAGATCCACGACGCCTATGACCTTAAGAGATGGTGGTTTAAGGGAATGGACGGAATTCGTGAGACTACTTGGCCCGGCGTGTATAATCGTTCCAGATTAAAAGGAAGAAATGACTATTTCCAGTTCCCGGACTGGGACTGCTATTCACTATCTGGTCAGGCAATCACTTTTTATATGCCGGAGGAGCCCTATAATCATATCGAGATCTCCGGAAGCGCTCATGGTAAGGTAGAGCTATTGGATGATGACGGTTCCGTTAAGGAGCTGTTGTTTGAGCGTCCTGAAAATATGGAGCGTACGGTGGATACTGTGGATAAGCGCAGCGGCGGCCACATCCGTTTTACAAATGAAGAGAAAGAAGAGCCCATCGGTGACTTTTCCGCATATAATGTATATGAGGGCAGAGCGCCAAGGGGCATGTATTCTTATACATATAAGGTTCAGCCGGGCGTGTGCCGCAGCGAAAAGGCACAGGCGGATCTGGCTGATTTTATCGAAGGCCGTTATACTGCTTATGAGAGAAATATTTGGACCGCGGTCGAAGAGGGCGCATCTGTAGAATTGGCAGACGCGGCGACAGGCGGATATCCGTTCTATAATATCATTATTCCGTATCAGGCAGATGCGGGAGCCGGACTGGACGGAATTGAGCTGACGTTCTGCACGCCGACGGATCGGGAAGCATCCTATAGTGTGCAGGTCAAGGATCCGCTGTGGTATTATCGGAATCTGGCGCATTTTACCTTCCGCAGCGCGGCTGGAATTCAGCAGAAGCTCTGGCTAGATACGCGGGATCGTGTGTTGCCGGAGGATCACTGCCTGTATATTACAATTGCGGCGGAAGACGCCGAGGCGGGAGCTTGTCTGATGCAGTCCCTGCATCTGCGGGCTGTATATAAGAGTGCCGA
This sequence comes from uncultured Eubacteriales bacterium, assembly GCA_902493345.1. Taxonomy (GTDB): domain Bacteria; phylum Bacillota; class Clostridia; order Lachnospirales; family Bianqueaceae; genus Faecimorpha. The sequence continues at coordinate 24,379 of CABUPM010000016.1, forward strand.
ATTGGCGAAAAAGGAACACTGTGAAGACCGTTTCACTCAGGTGAAGGATATCGTGGCGCATCTGACAGAAGAGACGCCGCTGTTGTCTCAATATAATACATTCAATCGTTTCACCGCGGATGTGCTGGATCTTCTGAAGGTAGATCCGGAGCATGAACTGGGAAAGCAGTATTTGCATATGCTGGCATCCCGCCGCAGATTTATGCCGGTGGATCGAAGAGGTGTTGCGCTGGAAGCCCCGGAGCTGCTGGATATGACGGAGCCGGTACCGGACGGTGTTCCGGCATGGGCCTTCCGCCAGATAGAGTATTTGCGCAGATATAAAAAGATCATCAACTGGTATATTGACAAGAGACAAATCTCCAATGGAGAGCTTGGCGGCGGCTTGTCAGACGACGGTGATTTTGTGGCGACCTGGGGCCAGATGGTGCTCATGGATGCCGATGGTGATAAGGTGCGGAAAGCAATTGAGGCCAATGAAAATGCATTTTATCAGCAGGGGATGTTCACGAATGGTCTGTGTTCGATTCAGACAGATGAGCTGCACTCTTCAGAGGAAGGTCTGGTCAGCCTGGCGGCGTGCCTGAATGTTTCTCCTGGTAATCCGCGATGGCTGGAAGCGGCAATGGAGACGGGACGCAGTGTGGACTGGATCACAGGAATCAACAGTCATGGACATCGTCATCTGAAGTCTACGTTTTACAGTGGATCCGTGATGGCGCGTGAGGAGCCTTGGGGCGGACAGCAGTCCTGCAGTTATATTTCGCTGGAACCGGCTTGGCAGGTCGCGCAGTTCAACGGAAATCCGTATCTGCTGCACCTTCTGGAAGAGCTGGCGGACAGTGCGGTTGCTCATTATCGTAAGGAAGAGGGACGGATTCACTCCTATGTACGCTTTGACGATGATGAGGAAAACAACGCGGGCAATGGACGGAATATGGGTGAGAGAACGGTGCTGATGCCTGCCTGGAAGCTGATCGGCAAGCAGCCGTATTGGGACTGCCAGACACCGGCGGAGCGCGGCGGCGTGACGCTCAAGGATACGGGCATTGAGCTGCATCCGATTCTGGAAGGGACGGAGGATGTAATCGATAAGGAAAAGGTTGCCGCACGGTATAAGATTCTGGTGCAAAAGGCAGCAGCCAAGGAGTATTATTGCACACAGGGCCATCCTTGGATCGACCGTGTGTATGTTGAACCCGGTTCGCTGTATTGCGACCGTTTGGCGGATCCTTCGGACGTATACGTACGCTGCACGTATCCGATGAACCGCATCGCCTGGAAGTTTACTAACTGGGGTGATGATGAGCGAGTTGCGATTCTGACACCGGTGACGGAGGCGGATCATGTTCGAATTGTGGTGTGCAACATCTCGGATCGGGATGTACTGGCAGATGTAATCGGCGGAGATGTCCTGCCGGGACGTTGGCAGATCGTCTATGGAACAGATACCAATGGGGATGACCGGGCAGATGAAGATACAGTAACGATGATCCGTGAATTTGAGAAGGATGGCCATATCCGTGTGGTACTTCCGCAGGGTGTGACGACGGTCATTGAGCTGAAGTTGGTAGAAGTCGGAAAGCCGTATTGGGAGCGGCCGGACCTGGGTGTATCGGATGAGGATATCCGGATCTTTGATCACGGTATCAATGTGAGAATTCATTCTCTGGGCGCGGTAGCAACACCGGAGACAGAGGTTGCACTGAAGGATGAGGACGGAAATGTCTTGAAAAAAGCAGTTCTGCCGAGTCTTCCGGCGCCGACGGATCTGTGGCCCAAGTATCGTGATGTGATATTCTATCTGCATCATATCAAGAGTCTAAAGGGCTGCTATGTAGAGATCGATCCGGAGCACAAGCTGCAGGAGATCACGAGAGCCAATAATATTGCGAAGTTGGATCGTGCGCTGCGTGAGCGCAAACCGGTTTTGTCAGAAAGGTAAGGTATAGGGACGGACCTCTGAGAGATTGAATCTCGGGAGGGTCCGTCCTTTATTTATTATGGGTAAAGATGAAAAATAGAAAAATATTTGAAAAAATCATTAATTTCTCTTGCAATTAACTGTAAATTGTGGTATCATACACAACAAAATAGAAATGCAAGGAAGGAGACTCCTGTTTCCGGAGCCCGCAGGGAGGCTGTGTCATAGACTGAAAGCACGGCTGGGAAGAAGAGACGAGGGGAACACTCCGGAGCAGATTGTCTGAAAGTAGTAGGACAATACGGATGCGTACCGTTAGACGCATATGAGAGGCAAAGACAAAGGCGTCATTGCAAGGCGGGTGGTACCGCGGATTTTGCAATGCACAATTCGTCCCGAAATCAATTGATTTCGGGACTTTTTTGTATGCGTAATGGAGAGGAGAGGTATTATGGAATATGTGGAGACAGAGATCCGAGGGAAGAGGCTTGGCTGGGAAGAGCTGAAGCATATGCTGGGAGAGACCGTTCAGGTAGAAGGGATGGTTCATGCCATACGGGACATGGGAGAGGTCCTTTTTATCATACTGCGCCGTAGGGACGGACTGCTGCAGTGTGTATGGAACGGACAGGAGGGACGGGAGCTGAAGGAGGGCTCTGCTGTTATTTTGACTGGTCAGGTGGTAGAAGAGGGGCGAGCCCCGCACGGGATCGAAATTCACGCAGAGGCGGTGCAGGTTTTGAGCCGTCCGGTGCAGCCGATGCCGCTCGCCATTTCCAAATGGAAGCTGCAGACTTCTCTGGAAGCCAAGCTGGAGATGCGTCCCATTTCATTACGCAATGTCCGGGAGCGGGCAAAATTCAAAATCCAGGAGGGTCTGTGCCGGGCCTTTCGGGACTATCTGTATTCTCAGGGATTTACCGAGATCCATACGCCTAAGATCGGAGCCAAAGGAGCAGAAGGCGGAGCGAATATTTTCCGCCTGGAATATTTTCATCGCAAGGCAGTATTGGAGCAGAGCCCACAGCTGTATAAGCAGATGATGGTGGGAGTCTTTGACCGGGTTTTTGAGACGGGGCCGGTATTTCGGGCGGAAAAGCACAATACCAAGAGGCATCTGAATGAATACACCAGTCTGGATCTGGAGATGGGGTATATCCGGAGCTTTGAAGACATCATGGAGATGGAGGCCGGATATCTGCGGTACGCGATGGAGCTGCTGCGCAGGGACTATGCCGCGGAGGTCGCGCTTTTGGATGTCCAGTTGCCGACGGTTGAGCGGATCCCGCAGGTCCGGTTTGACCGTGCCAAAGAGATGGTCGCTGAGAAATACAACCGGCGCATTCGCAACCCGTATGATCTGGAGCCGGAGGAGGAGAGACTGATCGGTCAGCTTTTCGCGGAAGAATATGGATCAGATTTTGTATTTGTAACACATTATCCGTCCAAGAAGCGTCCCTTCTACGCAATGGACGATCCGGAGGACACTCGGTTTACTCTGAGCTTTGATCTTTTGTTCCGCGGACTGGAGGTAACGACGGGGGGACAGAGAATCCATGAATACCCGGCGCTGGAGGAAAAGATCGCGTCCAGGGGAATGTCTACAGAGGGACTGGAGTACTATCTGGATGCCTTCCGATATGGAATGCCGCCCCATGGCGGACTGGGAATCGGACTGGAGAGGATGACCATGCAGCTGTTAGGAGAAGATAATATTCGGGAAACGGCGCTTTTCCCGAGGGACATGTCTCATTTGGAGCCGTAAGGAGAAAACAGATGATTACAGAAGAAATGATGGAATATGTCGGAATTTTGGCGCAGCTGGAGCTGTCAGGCGAAGCTGTGGAAAAGGCAAGGGACGATATGGAACGGATGCTGGAATATATCGATCAGCTCAACGAATTGGACACTGATGGTGTGAAACCTCTATCACATGTATTTCCTGTGTATAATGTGTTCCGGGAGGACGAAGTAACCAATGGAGACGAACGGGAGGAGCTGCTGGCAGCGGCCCCGCGTTCTAAAGACGGCTGCTATATGGTTCCGCGGACGGTGGAATAGGAGGGACGAGAATGACAGAATATACAGCATTGGAGCTTGGCCGGAAGATCCGCAGGGGCGAGATCAGCGCCGTGGAAGCGACACAGGCGGCATTGAAGCAGATCGATGAGAAGGAGGCGCTCCTCCACGCCTATATCCATGTGGACCAGGAGGGCGCTTTGCGTCAGGCGGAAGGTGTGCAGAAAAAGATTATGGCAGGGGG
>CABUPM010000017.1 GCA_902493345.1 uncultured Eubacteriales bacterium
ATTTCATATAGCAATACCCCCAATACTGGGTGTCCAGTATTGGGGGTACACATCAGAATCCTATAAAACTCTGGTACACCCAGGTGTCTCATTCACTAAAGTGTACCAGATATTTTCGAAAACCCAGAGAATCCTATAAAATTCTGGTACACCCAAGAGCCTCACTCTCAAAAGTGTACCTGGGTTTTTGTCACATGTGAACCCCCTTTAGTTGGAAGCTTGACTCTCGTCCCAGAGAGTTAGAACATAATTCTGACGGGTCAGATTCAGGTCGATGATCCTCTGATTGGAGGAACCGCGGAATTTTAACGTGATGTCCCGCAGGGCCGCGATATAGCGACCGTCGACCAGAACATCGATCAGGGACAGGAGCTCTTCGGTAACTTCACAGTTTGGATAAGCGCCCAGTTGCAGCAGTTCATCATCATAGCGGAAACCGGAAAAGGCCCAGATGTTTTTAGCAGGATAGACGCTGCGGACCTTATGCAGGAAGGGCAGCAGCGCCCGCTGGTTTGCAGGCTCAAAAGGTTCGCCGCCCAGAAGGGTCAGACCGCGGATATACGAGGGAGAGAGCATCTCCAGAAGCAGGGCTTCTGTCTCAGCGGTAAAGGGCTTGCCATAGAGAAAATCCCAAGTCTGGGGCTGAAAGCACTGTTCACAGTGGTTGGTACAGCCGGAGACAAAGAGGGAGACGCGGACGCCCAAGCCGTTGGCAATATCACAATTTTTGATTTCGCTATAATACATGATGACCTCCTGTGGAGTTCTTATGGAACAAGGACACTCGAAAAATCGAGTGTCCAGGATATGTATACATGAGAATCAGAGAATTTTACAGGTGTAGTACACGTTCCTTGATCTCCTGCGTGCGGCCCTGATTCCAGAACTGGGTGCCGATGTAACCACAGGTACGCCGCGCGACATTCAGTTTGGCCTGATCGCGGTTTCCGCAGTTGGGGCACTCCCAGACCAGCTTGCCTTCGTCCTCACGGATCTGAATCTCGCCGTCATAGCCGCAGACCTGGCAGTAATCCGACTTGGTATTGAGCTCGGCATACATGATGTTCTCATAGATGAACTTCATGATCTCCAGTACAGCGTCCAGATTGTCCTGCATGTTGGGGACTTCCACATAGCTGATCGCGCCGCCGGGAGAAAGATTCTGGAATTTGGATTCCAGAGCCAGCTTATGAAAAGCGTCGATGGGCTCGGTGACATGGACATGATAGCTGTTTGTGATATAGTTGCGGTCGGTGACGCCGGGGATGATGCCGAAACGGCGCTGCAGACACTTGGCAAACTTATAGGTGGTGGACTCCAGAGGCGTGCCGTACAGAGAATAGTCGATATTCTCCGCTTCCTTCCATTTGGCGCAGGCATCGTTCAGCGCCTGCATGACCTTCAGACCAAAGGCTTCGCCTTCCGGCTCGGTCAGCTTTTTGCCGGTCACCTCATAGACGCATTCCCAGAGGCCGGCATAGCCCAGGGAAAGGGTAGAATACCCGCCGTGCAGAAGCTTGGTGATGGGCTCGCCCTTTTTCAGACGTGCCAAAGCGCCGTATTGCCACAGGATGGGCGCGGCGTCGGAGAGAGTTCCCTCCAAACGCTCATGACGGCACTGCAGAGCCTTATGACACAGCTCCAGCCGCTCCTGCAGTACGGACCAGAACTTGTCTTCGTTCTTTCCGTCCGCGCAGGCGGTACAGGCAGCGTCCACCAGATTGATGGTGACGACACCCTGATTAAATCTTCCGTAATACTTGGGCTTTCCGTTTTCATCGACATAGGGAGTCAGGAAACTGCGGCAGCCCATACAGGTATAGCAGTTGCCGTTGCCGTTTTTGTCGACCTTGAGCTTCAGCATGACCTTTTCGGAGATATAGTCCGGAACCATGCGCTTTGCCGTACATTTGGCGGCAAGACGGGTCAGATACCAATACGGAGCGTCTTCGGAGATGTTGTCCTCCTCCAGTACATAGATCAGCTTGGGGAAAGCAGGGGTCACATAGACGCCTGCTTCGTTCTTGACGCCGCGGTAGCGCTGCTTCAGAACTTCTTCGATAATCATGGCCAGATCCTTCTTCAGCTGAGGATCCTTGGCCTCATTCAGGTACATGAACACCGTTACAAAAGGAGCCTGACCGTTGGTCGTCAGCAGTGTGACCACCTGATACTGAATGGTCTGTACACCGCGTTCAATCTCTTCGCGCAGACGGCCTTCTACGATCTGGGCGATCTTTTCCTCGGTTGTCTCGATCCCAAGTTCCTGGAACTCGCGGCGGACAGCGCGGAAAATCTTTTCCCGGGAGACCTGTACAAAGGGAGCCAGATGCGTCAGGGAAATGGACTGGCCGCCATACTGATTGGAGGCAACCTGCGCGATGATCTGGGTCGCGATATTGCAGGCCGTAGAGAAGCTATGGGGCTTCTCAATCATGGTGCCGGAGATGACAGTGCCGTTTTGCAGCATATCCTCCAGGTTGACCAGATCGCAGTTGTGCATGTGCTGCGCAAAATAGTCCGCGTCATGGAAGTGCAGAATTCCCTGCTGATGGGCCTCTACGATTTCCCGCGGCAACAGGATGCGCTCGGTGATGTCCTTGCTGACTTCACCGGCCATATAGTCGCGCTGCACGCTGTTGACGGTGGGGTTTTTATTGGAATTCTCCTGCTTGATCTCTTCGTTGTTGCATTCGATCAGGGTCAGAATGCTGTCATCGGTCGTATTGGAACGGCGAACCAGGCTGCGGGTATAACGATAGGTGATATAGCGCTTGGCCACTTCGTAGGCGCCGTGAGCCATGATCTGCTTTTCCACAAGGTCCTGGATCTCTTCCACAGACAGAGCTCGGTTCATCGTCTCACAGCTCTTCTGTACAGAGTCTGCGATTCTCTGAATCTGGGTGGGCGTCATACGCTCGGTTTCTTTAGAAGCATTATTGGCTTTTGTAACCGCCACAACGATTTTGTTGATGTCAAAATCAACCTCAGTTTTATTTCTCTTTATAATCTTCACGGCAATTCGGATCCCTTCTGATTCGATATTACACAGTCTCTATCGAAATGTGCAAATTTAGTATAACACAACATGTAGTTGTATGTCAATTGGTAAAACACAATATACGGGACTGTTTTGACGAAATTTTTGAGATGGTTTTGTGCAAAACAAACAGAGGTATAAAAAAGGGGTGAGCGCTGAGGCTCACCCAAACCATCAGATTATAAGGCCCACAGCTTGTCTGCGATATCGTAGATCATGGCTTCGGTGCCAGTCCAGCCAAGGCAGGGATCCGTGATGGATTTGCCATAGACTTGGTGGGGGCCGATTTTCTGAGCGCCGTCCTCCAGATAACTCTCCACCATAAAGCCCTTGACGAGCTTAGCGATCTGCGCGTTATACCGCATGCTGTGCAGGACCTCAGAGATGATGCGGGGCTGCTGCTCGAACTGCTTGCCGGAATTATTGTGATTGGCGTCCACAACGATGGCCGGATTGGTAAATCCCTTTTTCAGATAGATGTCCGTAGTATACAGAAGATCTTCAAAATGATAATTGGGAATGCTCCGGCCGCTCAGATGCTCCAGGCCTCCGCGCAAAATCGCGTGCGTGTAAGGATTGCCGGTCGTCGTCGCCTCCCAGTTGCGGTAGATAAAGTCATGCGAATGCTGCGCCGCGTGGATGGCGTTAAACATCATGTCCAGATCGCCGTTGGTGCCGTTCTTCATTCCGACCGGAACGTCCAGCCCGCTGGCAGTCAGACGATGCTGCTGGTTCTCCACGGAACGCGCGCCGACAGCGACATATCCCAGAATATCATCCAGAAAAGCGTAGTTGGCGGGGTAGAGCATCTCATCCGCCGTTACAAAGCCGGTCTCGCTCAGAACATGCAGGTGCATCCTGCGGATGGCCTTGATTCCCTCAAATGCATTCGGCTGAGCGTTCGGATCCGGCTGGTGCATCATGCCCTTGTAGCCTTCGCCGGTGGTACGGGGCTTATTGGTGTAGACTCTGGGAATGATCAGAATCTTATCCGCTACCTTTTCCTGTACCTTGGCAAGACGGGTGGTATATTCCAGAACAGCCGGCTCATTGTCGGCGGAGCAGGGACCGATGATGAGGAGCAGACGGGAGTCCTCACCGGACAGAACCTTTTTGATCTCGTTGACCTTTTCCGCCTGGCGGGCGGTCATGGCTGAGCTAAGAGGCATCAGCGCCTTCAGATGCTCTGCGGAGGGCAGAGTACGGATATATTCAAAACTCATAGTGGAGCCTCCATTTCTCTAAGATAGTATTATAGGTTATTATATAAGAAGCAACTTCAAAATGCAAGCCTTAATTTTACAAAATTCTTGTGCAAGAACAGTATAATTCTGCTCAAAAAATGGATAAATGCAACCAAATGAAAAAAACATTTGAAAAATTTGCGTAAAACTAGTATGATAGAATCAGACAAAGTACAGGGGGGTATAGAATTGTTTCGTTCTGCTTATATCAGAAAATATCTGAAAAAGTATCTGGGACGCTATCTGCTGGGATTGGTGGGAATCAATCTGGTCAATATGGCGCTGGTGTATTTGCCGCGTTTGATCGGAGATACTACGGACGGCCTGGCGATGGGAACCTATAAGATGGAGGATCTGTGGAAGACAGCCTTGTTCGCGTTGATCATCGGACTGTGTGTATTCGCGGGCCGGATGATGTGGCGTATCTTCTTCCTGGGAACCTCCCGGATGATCGAATACGATATCCGAGGAGATCTGTTTGCTCATCTGGAGACGCTCTCGCTGCGCTTCTATAATGAGAACAAATCCGGAGACCTGATGGCGTATGTGGTCAACGATCTGAACGCGGTCCGCAATACATTGGCCAACGGATTGATTACGGCGCTGGACGCGGTGACCATGTTGACGATGGTGCTGTATCAGATGCTGACGGGTGTCAGTATTTCACTGACCGTATTGGCTCTGATCCCGATGCCGCTGATCGCTTTTGCCAGTATCAAGATGCGGCGTCTGATCCATATAAAATTCCGTGAAAAACAGGAATCTTTCGCCAATCTGACGGATCAGGTGCAGGAATCCGTCTCCGGTATCCGAGTGATCAAGTCCTTTGTGCAGGAAGAGAAGGAAGCTGAGGCCTTTGATGAAAAGGCTAAGGACAATTATCAGAAGAACATGACATTGACGCGGATCATGGCTGTTCTGGAGCCGATCATCGGTGTCATTACGGGAATCAGTACATTGATCACGCTTCTCTACGGCGGATATCTGACCATGGTAGGACAGATTTCGCTGGGTGACTTTATCGCGTTCATTCAGTATCTGTTGATGCTGGCAGGACCGCTGTCCGGTATGGGCCGCTGCATCAATACTTTCTCTCAGGGTAATGCTTCTCTGGCGCGTCTGGAGACCATCCTGAACGCCAAGCCGGATGTACAGGATCTGTCAACGGCGGATCCGCAGGCCAAGGTAGAAGGGCAGATTACCTATGATCATCTGAATTTCCGGTATCCCAACAGCTCGGAGGATGCGCTGAAGGATATCAATGTACGCGTGGAGAAGGGACAGACGATCGGTATTATCGGCCGGACAGGAAGCGGCAAAACGACTTTTGTGTCCCTCCTTTTGAGAATGTACAATACCAAGAGAGGGGAACTCAGCCTGGACGGGCGGGACATCCTGGATTACCCGCTGCATACGCTGCGTTCTTCGATCGGTTATGTGCCGCAGGATAACTTCCTGTTCTCGGACACCATTGCTAACAATATCCGTTTCGGATGTCGGGATGCCAGTATGGAGCAGGTGGAGCAGGCGGCCAAGATGGCCGATGTGCATGAGAATATCATAGACTTCCCAGATGGCTATGAAACGCTGGTCGGCGAGCGGGGCGTAACCCTGTCCGGCGGACAGAAGCAGCGGGTGTCCATCGCCAGAGCGCTGATCAAGGATCCTCCGATTCTGATCCTGGACGACGCGGTCTCCGCGGTAGACACCGAGACGGAGGAACATATTCTGCATGCGCTTAAGGAAGCGCGTCAGGGAAAGACAACCATCATCATCGCGCACAGAATCAGTACGATTCAGCATGCGGATCAGATCCTCGTGATCGACGACGGACGGATTGTGCAGCATGGACGCCATGAAGAGCTGAGTCAGGCGGATGGCGTCTATAAGACGATCTATGAGAAACAGCTGCTGGAAGAGGAGATTAACCAGCATCCGGAACAAAGGGGGAATATCTGATGCGGGATTATGAGAAGGGATATAAAAATCAGGATTCCAAAAACCTTGCCCGGTTGATGCGCTACGCCAAACCGTATTTCTGGCATCTGGCGGCGTGTGTTCTGATGCTTACGGTAATTGTCACCTCGGATCTGGCGCAGCCGGTCATCATCGGCCGGGCTGTGGACGATCTGATCAACCATTATGACAAAAGCTACCGGATTGCGCAGCCGCAGGAGGAAGCAAAGTACGAGGTTGGAGAATACCGTATGAATCCGGTGGATCCGGAAGAGATTACGGCAGAGGGATCCTACGCGGTCATGCTCTATATCGAGGATCAGTATTATCTGATGGCCGGTGTTAACGCGGTGCAGGCGCAGGAGCTTCTGGAGGCCAAGGGGCATGAGGATACACTGAGCATTCAGGGGACACAGATTACTCTGCAGGACGGATCGACCGTGACAAGGATTCTGATGGACAAGGAGATCTTGAAGGAACTGCGCAGTGACGATTATTCTGGCCTGGTGCGCTTGTCCATCCTCTATATTTTCCTTCTGGTCGTTGGACTGGTGGTCGGCTTCTGCCAGCATGTACTGCTTGGCTATGTGGGGCAGAAGATCATTTACAGCATCCGCAATGACCTGTATCGTCATGTACAGACGCTGAATATCGAGTTCTTTAACGATACACCGGTCGGAAAGCTTGTCACGAGGCTGACCAACGATACAGAGGGACTGAACGAACTATATACGAACTGCATTGTAACGACGATCAAGTGTGTATTCACTTTGGCGGGAATCATTATCGTCATGGTATCCATCAACTGGAAGCTTGCTCTGGCAGAGTTTTTAGTGATGCCGGTGATCGCGGTCGTCACATTCCTCTTCCGCAATGCCTCCAGAAAGAACCACAGTGATATGCGGAGCAAGCTGGCGACGGTCAACGTATTCTTATCGGAGCATTTTTCCGGAATGCGTCTGGTGCAGATCTTCGCGCAGGAAAAGCAGGTATACGATCAGTTTGACGGCGTGAACAAGGCCTATCTCAAGAGTTGTATGCGCCAGGTATATCTGTTTGGAATCTACCGTCCGGCGATGTATCTGCTGTACATCTTAGGCGTGATTATCGTCTTGGTATACGGCGGCAGTCTGGTTCTGAGCGGTGTCCTGACGATCGGTACTCTGGTAGTTTTCTCAGATTATATCTCACGGTTCTTCAATCCGATTCAGACCTTGGCAGAGCAGTTCAACACGATGCTCTCCGCCATGGCCTCCGCGGAAAAGATTTTCTCGCTGATGGACTATAACGAACATATTCCGGAGGCGGAGAATCCGCTGTCGCTGAAGAACCCGCAGGGACATATTGAGTTCCGTCATGTCTGGTTCGCTTATGACGACGAGCAGTGGGTGCTGAAGGATGTATCGTTTGAGGTACTGCCGGGACAGTCGGCGGCCTTTGTGGGCGCGACCGGCACGGGCAAGACATCCATTCTTAATCTGATCAGCCGATATTACGATATCCAGAAGGGAGAAATCCTGTTGGACGGACATAATGTCAAGGAGTATAAGATATCGGATCTGCGCAATTGCATCGGACAGATGCTTCAGGACGTGTTCCTCTTTACCGGAGACATCTCCAGCAACATCCGTCTGCGCGATCAGAGTATCACTGGACCGCAGATTCAGGAGGCTGCGAAGTATGTCAATGCCGATGCCTTTATTTCCAAGCTTCCGAGAGGCTACGATGAAAAGGTCTACGAGCGCGGAGCAACTCTGTCCGCGGGGCAGCGTCAGCTTCTTTCCTTTGCGCGGACGCTGGCATTCAAGCCGTCGATTCTGATTCTGGACGAGGCGACAGCCAATATCGATACTGAGACAGAGGAACTGATTCAGGATGCCCTGAAAAAGCTGATGAAGGGACGGACAACATTGGTGGTAGCGCACCGTCTCTCCACGATTCAGCATGCGGACAAGATCATTGTGCTGCATAAAGGAAGGATTCAGGAGTCCGGCAGCCACCAGGAGCTCCTGGCCAAGAAGGGAATGTACTATCAGCTCTATCGTCTGCAGTATCAGGAGGATCCGGTATAAATTTTCAAATTGTTAATAGTTTCTTTGTGAACGGTTAATGAGCGCACTGTATAATCTATGGAAAAGAGGGCTTTTTATGGTGCTGACAACGGCATCGTGAAAAGCCCTCGTCCAATTTAGTTCAATTCTCCGATCCTCGTGACGGCGACATAGATCTGAGAGAGACGGTACCAGGTGGGGGAGTCTACGATTCCGCTGACCGGCAGGTTGAAGACCTCCTGGAATTTCCGTACGGAAGCGGCGGTGGCGCTGCCGAAGATCCCGTCTACCGATACTTTGGGAATTGCCGGGTAATGGCTGGAGACAGCGTTCAGCTGGCGCTGAATGGTACGGACATCGGCGCCGCGGCTGCCCGTGCTGATATTGTATCCCGGGAAGGACGCGGGAATGCCGGAGACGCGGTTGGCTGTCGCCAGATACACATCGGCTCCGTAATAATAGCGCAGGATCGAAGTCGCGTTATACCCTTGGGTGGCAAGGTATTGGGAACCCCATTGTGTCATCCAGTTCGGACAGGAGACCTGGTGTCCGTCACAGTACTGTGTCAGAAGGGGCTGCTCGATGCCGGGACGCGTGACGTAATTGGTCAACATAGAATCCACGATTCGCGAGATATTATTGAAAATATTGCGGCCATAGATGAATTTGTGGTCATAGGCTGTGGAAGAGGTAATGGTAAAGTCGTACCCCTTGGAGCGGTACCATTCCGTATAAACACGGTTCAGTGTAAAGGACATAATGGCCAGGACATTGGCTGTGATCGCAGCCTCTTCCCAGGTAGAATAGATCTCGCTGCTGGCTACATTCGCGATATACGAGGCATAGGGCACCCAGTAGTTCTGAGCGGAAGAGGAGGGAGTGCCATCGTGAACAACGATGTATTCCGGGATGACGACTTCATTTAGAACGACAAATCCGTCCTCCGGACTCAGTGGTTTGACGCTGGCTTCCGGCTGCTTGGGCGGATAATCTCCGTAGAGTGTGTTCGGACCGATGGTGATCAAGGTTTCATCCGCGACGGGAACGGGGGAGATCAGGTCGGCGGTAGCCTCATCGATGGCAGAAAGCCTTTGAATAGAGAGCTCTCCCGGCAGAATCTGCGTCCCTTCGACAAGGATATTCTGGACGCCCTCGCCTTCCAGAAGCAGAGAATATTCGGAGTAGGGCTGCGGAGAATCGGGTTCCAGAGAATATTCCAACGGAGGGGTCGGAAGCTCTAAAATGGGGGTGTTGCCGGATTCGTCCGTGACCAGCTGCTCGATGACGGTACCGTTGTTCTGGCGGACAGTGATTGTCGCGCCGGGGATGGGACGGAATCCTGTCAGACTCCTGGCCTCAGCCCGCAGATAGCCGCTGGCGGCAAGATCCATGACAGGAGGCATTTCGCGAAATAATTGCATAGACGGATGACCTCGTTATGACTGTTCGACTTAGTTTATGCAAAAAAGGCTTGACTTTATGAAAAAAAACTCTATAATAAGGGTAAAGACTTAATACAAGGAGAGATTATATCATGAATGAAGTATTGCAGAAGATTTCCGCGATTGGTATCGTTCCGGTTATCAAGATTGATGATGTAGAAAAAGCTATTCCGCTGGCGAAGGCTCTGTGTGACGGCGGTCTGCCCTGCGCAGAAGTAACTTTCCGTACCGAGCAGGCAGAGGAAGCGATCAAGCGCATCAGCGCGGAAGTTCCGGATATGCTGGTAGGAGCAGGTACAGTTCTTACGACCGAGCAGGTTGACCGTGCCGTAGCGGCAGGCGCCAAGTTCATCGTAAGCCCCGGCCTCAATCCCAAGGTTGTTAAGTATTGCGTAGACAAGAACATTCCGATCACACCCGGTACAGCCAATGCTTCCGATATCGAGCAGGCAATTGAGCTGGGGCTGGAAGTTGTCAAGTTCTTCCCGGCCGAGGTAAACGGCGGCGTTAAGGCGATCAAGGCTCTGGCGGCTCCCTACACCAAGATGAAGTTCATGCCTACCGGCGGTGTCAACGCTAAGAACCTGAACGACTATCTGTCCTTCAATAAGATCATTGCCTGCGGCGGTTCCTGGATGGTAAGCGCAGACCTGATCAATGCAGGCGAGTTCGACAAGATTCGTGAGATGACCCGTGAAGCGGTTCAGACCATGCTGGGCTTTGAGCTGGCTCATATCGGCGTCAACGCGGAGAACGCAGAGCAGGCAGAGGCGATTGCCAAGCTGTTCGAGGCTGCCTTCGGATTTACCTCCAAGGTTGGCAACAGCTCCGTATTTGCCGGTACTGCTGTAGAAGTTATGAAGACCCCGTATCTGGGTAAGAACGGCCATATCGCGATCGCGACCAATTATCTGTCCAGAGCGATTGCTTATCTGGAGTCCAAGGGCTATGAGTTCCTGGAGGACAGCAAGAAGTATGACGCTAAGGGCAATATGACCGCAATTTATTTCAAGCAGGACTTTGGCGGCTTCGCTGTACATCTGGTACAGAAGAAGTAAGTTGGTATAGTAACGGGGGTGCTGCGCAAAGCGGCATCCTCTTTTTGCATATGCGGATTGCATATGCTGACGCCGTGGATTATGAAAAGGTCTGCGGCGTTTTTTTGTCAGAGGCCTTGTCATAGAAGAGAAGGAGAAACGATGAATCGATCAAGATTTCAAACGGCTCGGCGGTTTTTGATTTTCTGGACGCTCTTTATCGGGTTGGGAGCAGTGGGCGGAGCGCTCATGATGCTGCTGGATCCGTCAGGCAGAGCGATGGGGATGGACGCGATGCTTCCGTATTTTCAGGTATTGCCCTTTGCGGATGTATTGTTTCAGGATTTAACCTTTTCCGGAACCGCGCTGCTGATCGTAAACGGATTGACCAACCTGACTGCGGCCGTGCTTTTGTTATTACGAAAAAGGTCCGGAATTCTGCTCGGCGGTATTTTCGGCGTGACGCTGATGTTGTGGATCTGCATTCAGTTCTATATGTTTCCGTTGAATTTCATGTCAACCGTTTATTTCCTTTTTGGGTTGGCGCAGGCTGTGACAGGATATGCCGCATATGTGTTTGAGCGGCAGGGCGCATTCGGGAGGCGGATTATATTTTGGTGCACTACCAGAAGAATCCATACCGGAATGCCGCCGAGGAGATGGATCGGCTTTTGGGGATTCAGCATAGTAGATTTCGAAGTGTACAGTGCCGAAAAGGGAAAATGACAGAGATAGAGAAAGGATTGCGAAAATGAACTGGAGAAGGTATGTGGGGGACAAGGCGTTTTATAAGATGGTTCTGGCGGTCTTTCTGCCGATCATGCTGCAGCAGGGAATCACGAATTTTGTAGGCCTGCTGGACAATATTATGGTGGGACAGGTCGGAACTGAGCAGATGAGTGGCGTCGCGATTGCCAATCAGCTGATGAATGTATTCAATCTATGCGTGTTCGGTGGGCTGTCCGGCGCGGGAATCTATGGCGCGCAGTTCTTTGGACAGAAGAACGATGAGGGTGTGCGCAATACATTTCGGATCAAAATCTGGATCTGCGCCATCCTGATTGCCGTATTCTGCACGGTTTTCTGGATCCATGGGCGGGAACTGATCAGCCTGTTCCTGAGTGAGAATGGAGAAAGTGTCGGAGATGTCGGAATAACACTGAATTACGGTCAGCAGTATCTTAAGGTTATGCTGGTGGGAACCATCCCTTTCGCGATCGTACAGATCTATTCGACGACCCTTCGGGAAGCCAAGACCCCCATGCTGCCGATGATCGCCGGAATCATTGCCGTATTTGTCAACCTGTTCTTTAATTATGTTCTGATCTTCGGACATTTCGGGGCGCCGGCCATGGGGTGTGTCGGCGCGGGAATCGCGACAGTGATCTCCCGTGTTGTAGAGTGCGTAATTATTATCGGAGTGACGCATCGCAGCAAGGACCGATTCAGCTTCCTGAAAGGGCTGTACCGGACGCTTCGGGTCTCGCTGTCACTGACCAAAAGTATCATCATTACAGGACTTCCTCTGCTGGTGAATGAGGCGTTGTGGTCCGTCGGCATGGCGGTTGTATTGCAGTGTTATTCGGTGCGGGGACTGGCCGCGGTAGCCGCGATGAATATCAGCAATACGGTATCCAATCTGTTTTTTGTCGTATTCTTTGCGAGCGGCAATGCCATCGCGATCATTGTCGGACAGCTCTTGGGCGCGGGCAAGATCGAGGAAGCCAAGGATACGGACCGCAAGCTCCTGGCTTTTTCCGTTACAGGCAGCGCACTGATGGCGATTCTTTTGGCATTGACATCGCCTCTGATCCCGCAGATTTACAATACGGCCGAGCAGGTGCGGACGCTGGCGACGGACTTTATGCTGGTTGTCGCGGTTACCATGCCCATCAATGCCTTTAATCATGGATGCTATTTCACGCTGCGCTGCGGAGGCAAGACGGTTCTGACCTTCTTCTTTGACAGCGTGTATACCTGGATCGTCAATATCCCCCTGGCATTTGTCCTCGCGAGATATACGGCGCTGGACGTTGTGACGGTCTATTTTATCGTACAGTTTTCCGAGATCATTAAGACCGTGATTGGAGGGACCCTGGTACACAAAGGGATCTGGGCCAATAACATGGTAGAAGGAAGGTAAAAGATGAGATTCCTCCATATAGCAGACCTACACCTGGGAATCCAGCTGTATGAATTTTCTATGCTGGAAGAGCAGAGACATATGCTGGAACAGATTTTGGAGATGGTGCGGACCTATCGGGTCGACGCCGTACTGATCGCCGGGGATGTCTATGACCGCAGCGTTCCCGGTGTGGAAGCGGTTAAGCTCCTGGACTGGTTTTTGACACAGCTGCCATGCTCGGCCTGTGTGATTGCGGGCAATCATGACTCGGCGGAGCGGCTGCAGTTTGGCGCCGGTTTTATGGAGAAACAGAAGCTCTATATACAGGGCACACTGAAAAAGCCACTCTTTCATGCGGATTTTAAGGACCGATACGGAGTGGTAGAGGTATGGATGCTGCCCTTTGTCCGGCCGGAGACGGCAAGAAGCCTGGGATACAGCGGTACGAGCTATCAGGAGGCGGTGGATTATATGCTGGAGGGCCTGCCCGAAGCGGGGGAGAACCGGCGTGTCCTGATGGCGCATCAATACGTGGTAAGCGATGAGACAGCAAGGAAGGCACAGGAAGACCTCAGTATCGGAGGCGTGGATCAGATTCGGGTGTCAAGCTTTCGCGGATTTGACTATGTGGCGTTGGGGCATATCCATGGCGCGTCCCGCGTTGGGGACATGCCGGTGTGCTACAGCGGATCTCCGTTGAAGTACTCTTTTTCGGAGGCAACGCAGGTAAAATGCGCTGTCCTTGTGGAGTTAGGGGAAAAGGGAGACCTCAAGCTAAGCGAGCTGCCATTGGAGCCCTTGCATGATTGGCGGGAGATCTGGGGACCGCTGGAACTTTTGACGGCGCCGGAGACAGTGGCCGGAGCGGACCCGGAGGATTATATCCGGGCGGTTTTAACAGACGATACGGTTTTTGACGCGCTGGGAAAGCTGCGAAGCGTGTATCCCAATCTGATGCGGATCGATTTTGATAACGCAAGAACGAGAGGCAGCGGCGCGGCAGGGATGGAGACACTGCCGGATATGCAGAGCCTTGATAAACTGTTCGGATGTTTTTATGAGGAACAGTGCGGCAAGGAACTTGCGGAGGAGGACGCGGAGCTGATCCGTGGATTGTTAGCCGGAAAGGAGGGAAAAGCATGAGACCGTTACAGTTGAAGCTGGAAGGATTTGGTCCTTTCGGCGGGACGGAACAAGTGGATTTTTCTGCCCTATCCGGTGTTTTTTTAATTACAGGAGATACCGGAGCAGGCAAGACAACCATCTTTGACGGGATCTGCTACGCCCTCTTCGGGGAGACAAGCGGCAGCGCGAGACAGGTGGACTCTCTGCGGAGTCAGTATGCGGGAGCGGAGCAGCCGACACAGGTGACACTGCGTTTTCTGCAGCATGAGAAAATCTATGAGATTCGGCGCAGTCCGCGCTATGAACGGCCGCGCAAGTCGGGCAAGGGAATGACGGAGGAGCTTCCCAAGGTGGCCCTCACCCTGCCGGACGGAACAGTTCTGACGGGGAAGGAAGCGGTTGGACGCAAGGTAGAGGAGCTTCTGGGCCTCAACTATAAGCAGTTTAAGCAGGTTGCGATGCTGGCGCAGGGAGAGTTCCTGCAGCTCCTTCTGGCAGGATCGGATCAAAGGGGCGCGATATTCCGTAAGGTTTTTCATACAGAAGATTGTCAGAGGCTGCAGGCGGCGCTGAAGGAGCTGGTCGCGGAATCGAGAGCCCGTCTGGAGAGAATCCGGACAAGGTTGGATGCGTATCTGCAGACGGTCAAAATCTATCAGGAAGACAGCGACGCGCAGAAGCTGCGGGATCTGCTGACGCAGAAGGATCTGTACGGGCTTCCGGACTTTTTGCCGGGGCTGCAGAACTGGATCCGGTTGGCTGAAGAACGAAGAGAGCAGTTAGAGACCCTGGACAGAAAGGCGCAGGAGGAGATAGAATCCTGCCGGATACTTAAAACCCGTTGGGATCATGTGCAGGATCTGGAAGCACAGTGCTTGGCCACCGCACGGACCATTGAGCTGCAGGAAAAAGAAAAGGAACGGGCGCAGAAGATTCTGGAGACGGCCGACGCGCAGGAAGAGAGCATCCAGAATTGTACGCAGCAGCTGCAGATCCTGTCCGATCAGTTAAAAGCGCGTGAAGAAGCGGATGCGCTCCAGGCCCGATGCGAAAGCATCGGGCAAAAGCAGAGCGCTGCCCGGAAGCAGTATCATACGCTGTCTGAACGCATGAAGGCGCGTGCGCAAGAGGCGGATCAGCTGCAGAAACGTCTGTTGGAGCTGCGTGAGGTTCCGGAACAATATGCGGCGGCGACAGCAGAGGTCAAGGAGTGCCGCAGAGCGCAGCAGCTGTGGGAGGAGTGCGCAAGGCTGACAGAAGAGCTATCCCTCCAGCAAAAAAGATACCTGAAAGCGGAAGAAGCCTTTCACAGGGCAAGAGAGGCATCGGACGCCGCGGAGAGCCAGTGGCTGCGTTCTCAGGCCGGGATTATGGCGGCGAGCTTAACCGACGGAGAACCCTGTCCAGTCTGCGGTTCCAGAGAGCATCCGGCTAAGGCACACTTTACGGACGGAGAACCGCTGGATGAAGGAAAGCGTAAGGAGCTTCGGGAGAAAATGGAACGATGCCGCGAAAAATGCGTTGAAGAGAGCAATGAAGCGGCAAGTCTCCAGAGTCGGAAGCAGCTGCAGCAAAAGAATTTGGAGCAATTGGATATCGACACGGAGCAGATACCATCCCGCCTTGCGCAGGCACAGGCGAGGCTGGCGGAGCTCGAACGGCAGACTATGGAAAAGAAAGGCTTGGAGGAGCGAGAGCTTCGTTACCACAAGGAGCAGGAGGCGTGGCAGGCAGAAGAAGCTGAGCTTCGCTCATCCTGCGAAAGCTACGCGGTGGAGCTGGCCTCCTGTATGGGAGCTAAGGAGCATCTGGAGGAGCGCTGCCAGGGCGTTTTGAAGCCGGAATTGGAGAAAAGGATACGGGAAAAAGAAAATGAGCGCAAGAGACTCAGCGAGAATCTGCGTCAGGCCCGGGAGGATTACGAGAGACTGAATAGTGCCCTACAGCAGGCCAGAGGAAGGTATACCAGTCTGTCGGAGACGGTGGAAAAGGAAAAAGAGACGCTGCGGGATCAGGAGTCTCCGGACGGCCTGGCGGATAAGATCGCAGAGATGGAACAACGCCGGCGAGAATATAAAACAGAACTCAGCCTGCGCCTGGGGCAGCTGCAGGCCAATCAGGAGGCATATGCGCATCTGTCACAGGGCTGGAAAGAATACGGGCAGGACGGGGAAGAATATCAGAAGAGGCTGCAGCTGTCTCAGACAGCCTCGGGAGAATTGGCCGGCCGCCCTAAGCTCGCCTTTGAACAGTATATACAGGCGTTTTATTTTGAACATGTGCTGGACGCGGCCAACCAGAGGCTGACGGTACTCAGCCGCGGTCAATACGCCCTGATGCGCAGGACACAGGCAGGTAACCTTCGAAGCGCGGATGGCCTGGAGATCGAAGTGCTGGACCATTACACAGGGAAAAAACGACCGGTTTCTTCTTTGTCCGGCGGAGAGTCCTTTCAGGCCGCCATGTCATTGGCGCTTGGGCTCTCTGATGTAGTTCAGCGCTTTGCGGGCGGAATTGAGGTGGACGCCGTATTTATTGACGAAGGCTTTGGCTCGCTGGATCAGGAGGCATTGAACAAGGCGCTGGAGACGCTGTCATCCCTCTCGGAAGGAGATCGGCTGGTCGGAGTGATTTCGCATGTAGAAGCGCTCAAAGAGAGAATACCGCAGCAGCTTGTAGTGCGAAAGGGGCTGCAGGGAAGCCGGATCCTGCAAGGCAGCCCGATTGGGACTTGATTTTATCGGCAAGAAATTGTACAATAAAGGTATCCGAGAATAAGGAGGGGAGAAGGATGCATCAGGCCAGACTCTTATATCAGGGACATGGCAGCTATCGGATTACGACAGGAGAGGGAAGGGTGATCTACGTGGATCCTTATGCAGGCGAAGGATATGATCTGCCTGCGGATCTGGTTCTTGTAACGCACGAGCACTATGATCACAACGCGGTGGACAAGGTGGAGCTCAAGGAGGACGGAAGGATCCTGCGGGCGGCAGATACCTTGAAGGACGGGATTTACCGGCGAGTGGATCTGGGATGGATTCAGGTACAGGCAGTAGAAGCCTACAATCAGAATCACCCGAAGGAAAGCTGTGTCGGATATATCCTGGAATGGGACGGAATTCGTCTGTATGCTTCCGGCGATACGTCTGAGACAGAGGAGATGTCCCGGCTGCCTCGGCTGGATTATGCGCTGCTGCCGATTGACGGAGTCTATAATATGGATGCGGCAGAGGCGGTACGCTGCGCTGCCAAGATGGACGCGCGGTATGTGATTCCGATCCATGTCAAACCGGGCGCACTCTATGACCGCGCTATGGCGGAAAAGTTCAACGCTCCGAATCGGCTTATGGTCGAACCGGGAGAAACGATTCAATTAAAAGGAGAACAGTGATGAAAAAGATTATTTTGGTTTTATGTGTATTATTAATGGCGGTATCCGGCTGCAGCAGCACGAAGGATAATTCCGGCAGACTGACAGAGATCTATAACAAGGTTAAGGAAGCGTACGGAGAGAATTATCTGCCCAGTATGACATTCGAGAAGGAGTACCTGACAGAGGTTATGGGAGTGCCGGGAGACGACATCAAGGAGTTTATCGCGGAAGGCCCGATGATATCCGCTCATGTGGATATGTTTGTCGGAATCGAGGCCGTAGACGGCAAGGCACAGGAGGTCGAGAGCGCTCTGCAGACGTATCTGGAGGGTCAGCAGCAGAACATGATGATGTATCCGATGAACGTGCCCAAGATGGCGGCGGCCAAGGTGGTCCGGGTGGACAATTATGTATTCTATCTGTGCCTGGGAGGCTTCGCGGACGATGAGACTTTGGATGATACGGCGCAGCAGACCTATTACGAGCAGCAGAATGAGATCGCAGAAAAGATTATAAAAGATATCTTAGGAAAATAAAGAGAAAAATATGGGGGTTAAAAAATGGAAGGATTGCATTACTCGGACAGAGCGCTGCGGACCCACACTGGAAAGCTCCTATTCGGTCCGGTAGGACGGAGAATGGGAGTGGACTATCTGGACCGCCGTCCCGGCTTTTGCGGCAGAATCGATCTGATTCACAAGACCAATCTGACACAGCTGTTTGAAGTGTGCTGTGATAAGGACGCGGATTGGGAACTGGCATCCAGCGACTGGTATCCGGATCGGTTGACCATGGAATATGAGACAGAGGATTTTGTCTTTTCAGAAGTCAAGCGTGCGTTGATGCAGGATTTGGCCTTCTGTGTGCAGACCTGGACCAATCGTTCCGATACGCCGATGAAGCTTACGTTTCAGGTGCGTCCGGAGGGGACGGAGATTGACGGCGGGTTCTTTTGTACGCCGGAGCTGAGCTACGGCTATAAAGTGGGCGGTGTTTCGGCATGGAATTATCCGCAGACAGAGCGTATGGTTCAGCCGGGAGAGACTGTTGAGGTGATGGCGGCTTGCCAGTTGGGCAATCTGTCGTCAGAGACCTGGCAGGAGCTGGAGGAAAAGCTTGCGGAGTTCTGGCAGGAGTGTCCGGACAGCGCGGCAGCCAACCGCAAGGCAGATGCCGAATGGCAGAGCTTTATGGAAGGTGTGCCGACTTTTGCCAGCTCGCACCCGATGCTGGATATGACCTGGAAGTATCGGTGGTTCATCAACAAACACTGCACCTGCTATCCGGAATACGGGAATCTGCAGCACGCGGTCATGTTTGAAGGACGGTCACACCGAATGGATAAAACTCCGTTTGTCAGCAAAGGGTGGGAGTTCACCAAGCTGATCCCGCTTTCGACGCCCCTGCATGTGACGGATTACCGCTGGCATCATGATCATGAAACCGCGCATGAGTTCCTGCGGACATTCTTTGACAGTGCCGATGAGAATGGAATCCCGCGCTGCACGCTGACCAATGACCATACCTCCTCTTATGCCAACTACGGGCTGTGGGCAGCCTATCAGCTGTATCTGCTGGACGGAGATAAGGAATTCCTGAAGGAGATCCTTCCTGCAATGAAGGCCTATATCGAAGGCCATAGAAAAGTGTACGGAGACGATGTCGATGAGCTGCAGATCGAGTACACACATGCCCGCACCGGTAAGGAATATCAGCCAAGCTACTGGTATTTTCATAATTATCCGATCAATCCCAAGGACAAGACGACCTATACGCCGTTAAAGCGTGTGGACAGAAGTGTATACCATTATCTGAACACCAAGGGACTCGCTGCGGTTTGTAGGATTCTGGGCGACGCGGATGCGGAGCGTTATGAAGCGCTGGCGGAGAAGATCGCAGAAGATATCAATACCAAGATGTGGGACCCGCAGACACATTTTTACTATGATCTGCATTATCAGACCGATGAAAAGGCGATGGTCAAGAATATCGTAGGCTTTTATCCGTATTGGGCGCAGATCGCGTCGGAGGATAAGCTGCCGGGTCTGGAGTACCTGATGGATCCGGATCAGTTTAATACGGGCAATGCGTTTCCTTCTGTCTCTAAGGAGAACCCGGTCTACTCTCCGGATGGAGGCTGGCAGGGCAACTTTATCAAGGGGCGCAACGGCTGTGTATGGTGCGGCCCTTCCTGGCCGTATACGACCGCGATCGCGCTGTCCGCACTGGGCGAGGAGAGCAAGAAGCATGAGCATCGGTATGACCATGCCTTCTGGGAGTTTTTCCGGCAGTATACCAACCAGCATTTCCGAGACGGAGATATCCGCCGCCCCTATCTGGTAGAGCATTACAATCCGGAGAGCGGAGAGCGGCTGAGCGATGAAGTGGATTATAACCATTCGTATTGGATTGATCTCATTGTCAGCTTTGTCGCGGGGGTAGAGGTGCAGGAGGACCGGATTATCATCGATCCGCTGCGTTTGGGGCTAAAATGGTTCGCCCTTACGGGTCTGGATATCCGGGGCCATCGTTATGATATCTCATGGTCCGAGGGACGCAGCCGGGGCGAGGTTCCGGCCGGAATGCGGATATGCCGGGACGGAGAAGAAATCTATCGAGGAGACAGCCTCGGAAAGGTAGAAGTGATAGGATGAAAAAGCCCTGGATTGGAATCACCTGTTCGCAGAGCGATGCAGGGGACGCTTTTTTCCTAAGAAAGAATTATGCCGCCAGTGTGCAGAGGGCAGGAGGAATTCCCATCCTCCTGCCTTATGGCATGGAGCGGGAGGAGTACGCGCAGATCGCGCAGGAGCTGGACGGTTTTCTGTTCTCTGGGGGCATGGATGTCCAGCCCTTTTATTTTGGAGAGGAGACCCTGATGGGATGCGGCGCGGCGACGCCGGAGCGCGATCAGATGGAGATGCTTCTGTATCAGGAAGTGATGGCTCACAAGAAGCCCATCCTAGGGATCTGCCGCGGAATCCAGTTCATGAATATTGCGCAGGGGGGAACGATCTGGCAGGATATCCCAAGATATTTTCCAGGCAGACTTCCGTCCGGCGAGGCATTGGCGCATCGGCAGGAGTCGCCGGGGATCATGGCCTCTCATACGGTTGAGGTGCTGCCGGGAAGTCTCCTGGAGAAGCTCGTCGGTAACGGTCCGATTCGGGTGAATAGTTTCCATCATCAGGCGGTGAAGGATCCGGCACCGGGGACAGTTGTGACAGGCAGAGCTCCGGATGGAATGATCGAAGCGTTGGAGATGCCGGAGTACGGCTTCTGGTTGGGAGTGCAGTGGCACCCGGAATATATGTCCCAGCAGGAGGAGACGGCGGCCGGATTATTCCGAGGATTGGTAGAGGCGGCGAAGCAGTATGGCGTTTGATGGAATTACGACTTGTAAAGTAATAGAGGAACTGCGGCGAACCGTGGAAGGCGGCAAGATCGTTAAGATCTATCAGCCGGAGCCGGACGAGGTTGTACTTGCGGTCCGCAGACCGGGACAGGTGTACCGGCTGCTGCTGAGCGCGCATATGGACAGCGCGAGGTTTTATCTGACGGAGCACCGGCCGGAGACACCTCTGGAGCCGCCGATGTTCTGTATGCTCTTTCGAAAGCATTTCGGAGGGGGACGGATCACAGCCATTCGGCAGATCGGATTTGACCGGATTCTGGAGATCGAGACGGAAGTCTATAATGAGCTGGGTGACCTGTGTCATAAGAGAATTCTTCTGGAGATCATGGGACGGCACAGCAATTTGATTCTAGTCGATGAGAACGGCCGGATTATCGACAGTGTCCATCATGTGGGACAGGACATGAGCCATTTCCGGATGGTACTGCCGGGGCTACCCTATGAGGCGCCGTCTCACAATCGGCGAGCTAATCCGCTGGAACAGAGGGCCCCAGAGGAGTTTGAAGCGCTGTGGGCGGAGACAGCAGGACCGGTGTCCAAAGGAATGTATCAGATTTTCAACGGAATCAGTCCGCTGATTGCCGCGGAGCTCTGCTTCCGGGCGGATGTTCCGGAGAGAGCTTCCTACAGAGAACTCTCGGCGGAGGAACGAATCCGTCTGTATCAGGTCTTTACAGAATTCTTTGAGCAGGTCCCGGAGACAGAGCCCAAGCCTGTAATTTATATGGACGGGGAGAATATGCGCGAATACTCCATGTTTCCGTGCCGGATGATGGCCGGAGTGGAGGAGAGGCATTTTGACATGCCGTCCGCGTTATTGGACGTATATTATGTCCGGCAGGATAACCGGAACCGTCTGAAGCAGAAGGCGCAGGATCTGCATAAGCTGGTTATGACCAATCTGGAACGGGCCCGCAGAAAGTGCGAGCTTCAGTATAAGCAGCTTGAGGACACGCAGGGACGGGAAAAATATCAGCGCATGGGCGATCTGGTGACTGCCAATATTTACCGGATCTCTTTGGGAGACCGTGTGCTGCAGGCCGAGGATTTTTATGAGGATCCGCCTAAAATGGTGGAGATTCCTCTGAAAAACAACCTGACCCCGGCGCAGAATGCCCAGCGGTATTACGGGCGGTATAATAAGCTTAAGCGGACGGAGGAAGCGCTCTCGGAACAGATTGTCCAGACAGAGGAAGAGATCGGATATCTGGAGAGTCTCTTGGGGGCAATGGAGCTTGCGGACTGTGAGAAGGATCTGGAGGATATCCGTCTGGAGCTTCATGAGACCGGGTATATCCGCAAAAACCGGCAGAAAAAGAAGAATCTTGCGGCCAGCCATCCGCTGGAGGCAGTGACCAGCGAAGGCCTCAAGGTCCTGACCGGCAAAAATAATATCCAGAACGATCAGCTGACTTTCCGGATAGCCGGACCGAAGGACCTGTGGTTTCATGTAAAGGATATTCCGGGTTCGCATACGGTTTTGTTCTGCGCGGACAAGGAATATGGGACGGATTATACGGATCAGAGCATTCTGGAAGCGGCGCAGATCGCGGCTGGGCATTCTAAGGCTTCGGAGGGCAGTACCGTAGCGGTCGATTACACGCAGAGAAGGTATGTCAAGAAGCCGTCCGGATCCAAACCTGGTTTTGTGATCTATACACATCAGAAAACACTCTATGTAAGCGGTAAATAAATACTGTTTCCGGAACTTGCGAAGAATGTTATTTTTTAGGAATGTATTGTCATTTTTATAAAAGAATGGTATAATACTGATGGTTTGGCTTGTCCTAACTAATAGTGGAAAGGAAGGGATTCTAATGAAACTTAGTATCGAGCAAGTAATTGGTCGAGAGATTATCGACTCCAGAGGCAATCCGACAGTGGAGGCAGAGGTTGTTCTGGCGTGTGGAGTAGTAGGCAGAGGCGCAGCTCCGAGCGGAGCTTCTACCGGAGAGTTTGAGGCTCTGGAGCTTCGTGATGGCGATAAGAGCCGTTTTGGCGGTAAGGGCGTAACCAAGGCAGTGGAGAACATCAACACTGTAATCAACGATACGCTGAAGGGAATGGATGCTTCTGACATCTATGCGGTAGACGCAGCGATGATCAAGGCAGACGGAACCAAGGATAAGTCCAATCTGGGCGCAAACGCGATTCTGGCAGTATCCATTGCCTGCGCAAGAGCGGCAGCTCTGGCACTGAATGTTCCGCTGTATCGTTTCCTGGGCGGAATCAGCGGCAATCGTCTGCCGGTTCCGATGATGAACATCCTGAACGGCGGCGCGCATGCAGCCAACACCGTAGATGTACAGGAGTTTATGATCATGCCTGTAGGTGCTGAGAGCTTCAAGGAAGGTCTGCGCTGGTGTACCGAAGTATTTCATGCTCTGGCAGCACTGCTGAAGAGTAAGGGCCTGGCTACCTCCGTAGGTGACGAGGGTGGTTTCGCTCCGAACCTGGCAAGTGACGAAGAAGCGATTCAGCTGATTCTTGAGGCTGTTAAGAAGGCTGGCTATGAGCCGGGCAAGGATTTCGTACTGGCAATCGATGCTGCTTCCAGTGAGTGGAAGGGCGAGAAGAAGGGCGAGTATGTACTGCCCAAGACCGGTAAGAAGTTCACTTCTGCTGAGCTGGTTGCACACTGGAAGAGCCTGTGCGACAAGTACCCGATCTACTCCATCGAGGATGGTCTGGATGAAGAGGACTGGGAAGGCTGGGAGATGATGACCAAGGAGCTGGGCAAGACTGTACAGCTGGTTGGCGACGACCTGTTCGTAACCAACACCGAGCGTCTGCATAAGGGTATCACCCTGCACTGCGGCAACGCGATCCTGATCAAGTTGAACCAGATCGGATCCGTATCCGAGACTCTGGAAGCAATCAAGATGGCGCATGAAGCCAACTATACCGCAATCACTTCTCATCGTTCCGGCGAGACCGAGGACACCACAATCGCTGACCTGGCTGTAGCTCTGAACACCTGCCAGATCAAGACCGGCGCTCCGAGCCGCAGCGAGCGTGTTGCCAAGTACAATCAGCTGCTGAGAATCGAAGAGGAGCTGGGCGCTGGCGCGGTTTATCCGGGCGTAAACGCATTTCGCGTTCATAGATAAGATACGATATAAGGAGGAGACACAATGCCGCCGGTAGTATCTGCTATGCTGGGGACGGGCTTTACCTTTTTGATGACGGCCTTAGGCGCGTCGATGGTTTTTTTCTTCCGTAAAACGGTGAATGCTTTTATCCAGAGGATCTTTCTGGGTTTCGCCGCGGGTGTTATGATCGCGGCTTCTGTCTGGAGTCTGTTGATTCCGGCCATTGAAGAGGCGACAGCCTCCGGCGGGATCGGTTGGATCCCGGCAGCGGGTGGTTTCATTCTTGGTATCGTGTTTTTGATGGGGTTGGACTTTTTGTTGCCTCATCTGCATTTGGAGGCAAAACAGCCGGAAGGACTGCATTCCTCCTGGAAGCGGACGACGCTTCTGGTATTGGCAGTGACGCTGCATAACATTCCGGAAGGAATGGCGGTCGGACTGTCATTTGCTCTGGCGGCACAGCATGGCGGCGAAGCGGCAACGCTTTCCGCCGCCATGGCGCTGGCGCTGGGAATCGGTATTCAGAACTTTCCGGAGGGTGCGGCGATTTCTCTTCCGCTGCGGCAGGAAGGAATGT
This sequence comes from uncultured Eubacteriales bacterium, assembly GCA_902493345.1. Taxonomy (GTDB): domain Bacteria; phylum Bacillota; class Clostridia; order Lachnospirales; family Bianqueaceae; genus Faecimorpha. Next base: position 24,481 of record CABUPM010000017.1, read on the forward strand.
CCGCGGGCAAGTCCTTTCTGTACGGAACGCTCTCAGGGATCGTAGAGCCTATTTTCGGAATCCTGGTGGTTCTGGTGGCGGGAAGCATTCAGCCGCTGATGCCTTGGCTGCTCTCTTTTGCCGCAGGCGCGATGATGTATGTCGTGGTGGAGGAGCTGATTCCGGAGGCCCATTTGGGTGAGCACTCTAATCTGGGGACGCTGGGTGTGATGGCAGGCTTTCTGATCATGATGGTTCTGGATGTTGCGTTGGGATAAACGGCTTCGTAAAAGAGCCGTTTTTTATTGCATAAAAAAGGTGCTGTCTCCGAGGCAGCACCTTTTTGCAGAGCCATTTATCCAAGTCCCTGCTTTTCTTTTAACAGATCGGCCAGAGTGATTCCGGCAAAGAATTCATGTACCATTTTATCAAAGCGAATCCACATGGGCAGGGTAGGACAGGCGCCGGAGCGTTCACAGGAACCACCTTGAACCCCCTGACAGGCGACAGAGGACAGAGAGCCTTCTGTCAGTTCCAAAATCTCCTCGACGGTATATTCTTCTGGCGAGCGGGTCAGCTTGTAACCGCCGCCCTTGCCGCGGAGGCCCACAAGAAGCTTTTCCTGTACCAGTGCTTTCAGAATGATCTCAAGGTATTTTTCGGAGATTTCCTGACGCGCTGCGATATCCTTCAGAGGAATATAGCTATCCCCCGGATGCTCGGCCAAGTCAATCATAACACGCAGGGCGTAGCGCCCTTTCGTAGAAATCATAATATCTCACCTCTCATTAACCTATTATACCAGAAGGTAATAGGGTTTTCAAGAAAAATTTTTAAAACCAATTTTGCCTATTGACATAGTAGGTTATATAGGATATAATAGGCATGTAATCAAGCGAAGGAGGAGTACCAAGATGAGCAAGTATAAATTTGAGACATTACAATTGCACGTTGGACAGGAGGAGCCGGATCCGGCAACCGACGCACGGGCAGTTCCAATTTATCAGACCACTTCTTATGTATTCAAGAATTCCGCGCATGCGGCCGCACGTTTCGGATTAGCGGATGCGGGCAATATTTACGGACGTTTGACGAACTCGACCCAGGATGTACTGGAGAAGCGTATCGCAGCGCTTGAGGGCGGTGTGGCCGCTTTGGCTCTGGCATCCGGCGCAGCAGCGATTGCGTATACGATTGAGGCTCTGGCTGCGGACGGCGGACACATTGTATCTCAGAAGACCATCTATGGCGGCAGTTATAATCTGCTGGAGCATACTCTTCCTCATTATGGCGTCAGCACAACCTTTGTCGATGCGCATAACCTGAAGGAAGTGGAGGATGCCATTCAGGAGAATACCCGTGCGATCTATCTGGAGACGCTGGGCAATCCTAACAGCGATATCCCGGATATCGACGCGGTCGCGGAGATCGCGCACAAGCATGGCCTTCCGTTGGTTATCGATAATACTTTCGGTACTCCCTACCTGATTCGTCTGATCGAGCACGGAGCGGATATCGTGGTACATTCCGCGACCAAGTTCATCGGCGGCCACGGTACGACACTGGGCGGCGTGATTGTAGATTCCGGCAAGTTTGATTGGAAAGCCAGCGGTAAGTATCCGGCCATTGCCGAGCCGAACCCCAGCTATCATGGCGTATCTTTTGTGGATGCAGCCGGTCCTGCGGCTTTTGTGACTTATATCCGTGCGGTGCTTCTGCGTGATACTGGAGCGACGATTTCTCCGTTTAATGCGTTTTTGCTGCTGCAGGGCGTCGAGACCCTGTCATTGCGTCTGGAGCGTCATGTAGAGAATACGCTGAAGGTTGTAAAGTATCTGGCGGCGCATCCGCTGGTAGAGCATGTCAATCATCCGTCTCTGCCGGATCATCCGGACCATGCGCTGTATGAGAAGTATTTCCCCAATGGCGGCGCGTCGATCTTTACCTTCCAGATCAAGGGCGGACAGAAAGAGGCGCACACGTTTATCGACAATCTGAAGATCTTCTCCCTGTTGGCTAATGTAGCGGATGTTAAGAGCCTGGTAATTCACCCGGCGACGACGACGCATTCTCAGCTTACGGCAGAAGAGCTGAAGGATCAGGACATTTACCCCAATACCATCCGCCTGTCCATCGGTACAGAGCATATCGATGATATCCTGGCCGATCTGGAAGAGGGATTTGAGGCGGTTCGTCAGCTTTCCAAGTAAAAAATACGGTCCTCAGGCCGATGGGCTTGGGGACCATTTTGTAGAAGTTTTCAGGAGCGCAAGGCCTGTTTCATCGTTCGGACATATTCTCCGATATAGGCCGGCGCTTCTTTTTTGTATTGTTCCAGAAGGCGGACGATTGCGGAACCGACGATGGCTCCGTCGGCGATATCCACCATTTTCCGGGCCTGCTCCGGGGTAGAGATTCCAAAGCCGATGGCGCAAGGAATTTGGGTATTCTGACGGACGATCCGGACGATGGAATCCAGATCGGTGGTGATCTCACTCCGTGTTCCGGTTACGCCAAGGCTGGATACGATATACAGAAAGCCTTCTGCTTCCTGAGCGATCATGGCAATCCGGCCAGCTGAGGTGGGCGCGATCAGGGAGATCAGATCGACGCCGTACTTGCGGCAGAGCGGGGCAAACTCTTCCTTTTCCTCGTAGGGGACGTCCGGCAGAATCAGTCCATCCATGCCGACCTCCTGGCAGACTTGGAGAAACCGTTCCATGCCGTAGGAGAAGACAACATTGGCATAGGTCATGAAGACCAGAGGAACGGTTACATCCCGGCGCAGTTCACGTACCAGCGCAAAGACCTGATCCGTTGTGACGCCGCCGCGGAGGGCGCGCAGATTGGCGCCTTGGATGACAGGGCCTTCCGCCGTGGGATCCGAGAAGGGGATTCCCAGTTCGATCAGATCCGCTCCGTTCTGTACGGCGGCACGGACAGCGGCGGCCGTTGTCGCAAAGTCCGGATCCCCGCAGGTGATAAAAGCGATAAATGCCTTTCCGTTTTTAAAAACAGAAGCGATCTTACTCATGGATATCCTCCCCTCGATAGCGTGCGATAGCGGCACAATCCTTATCTCCGCGGCCGGAGATGGTAACAACGATGATCTGGTCCGGTGAAAGCGTCGGCGCGATCTTCATCGCATAGGCAACAGCATGAGCGGATTCGATGGCCGGAATGATGCCTTCGGTTCGTGACAGATATTCAAAGGCATCAACGGCCTCATCATCCGTGACAGGGACATATTCAGCCCGACCGATATCATGCAGATGCGCGTGTTCTGGGCCAACACCCGGATAATCCAGTCCCGCGGAGATGGAATACACTGGCGCGATCTGCCCGTAGGAATCCTGGCAGAAGTAGGATTTCATTCC
>CABUPM010000018.1 GCA_902493345.1 uncultured Eubacteriales bacterium
ATGTTCGTTACGAGACCGGCGAGGGTATCGAGAAGAAGCAGGAAGATTTTGCAGCGGAAGTTGCAAAGCAGATGGGACAGTAATTCGACCCGAAAAGCGGGATGATTCAATTCATCTCGCTTTTTTATACTGTAAGAATCCTGCGGAACGGGCAGGAGCAAAAGGAGAAAAAATGGATTATAAAAAAGAGTTTGTGAAGTTCATGTGCGACTCCGGCGTGCTGACATTTGGAGAGTTTACACTGAAGAGCGGACGTAAGGCACCGTATTTTGTAAACACGGGAAATTACCGCACCGGACGGCAGATTGCCAAGCTGGGCGAATTCTACGCGGCCTGCATCGAACAGCACGGATTGAATCCGCAGGTAGTATTCGGACCGGCATATAAGGGAATTCCTCTGTGTATTGCGGCAGCGTCGGCATTGGCGGTTCGGTATGATCGCGAAGTGGAATACTGCTTTAATCGTAAGGAAGCTAAGGATCATGGCGAAGGCGGTGTCCTGGTCGGGCATAAGCTGCAGGATGGAGACCGCGTGGTAATTACAGAGGATGTAATTACCTCCGGCGCGGCGGTACGGGAGACCATGCCGATTCTGCAGGCGGCGGCCAAGATTGATCTGGCCGGAATGGTAATCTCCGTGGACCGTATGGAGCGGGGCAAGGGAGATCTTTCGGCGGTACAGGAAGTGGACCGGGATTTTGGATTAAAGGTATACTCCATCGTTACGATCCAGGATATCATTGATGCACTGCGGGAAGGAATTGTTCCCGGCGGAGAATATCTGGATAAGATGCTGAAGTATCGTGAAGAATACGGCGTATAAATAAACGGCTTGCGTCCCTCCTTGACATATGTTACAATACACATGTCAGGGAGGGGTTTTCTTATGTTTGATATCAAAGAAGAATTGAAAAAGCTTCCTCATCAGCCGGGAGTCTATATCATGAAGGATGGCGATACGATTCTGTACGTGGGAAAAGCTGTCAATTTGTATAATCGTGTCCGGCAGTATTTTCAGAGCAGCCGGGGAAAATCTCCCAAGATCCTGAAGATGGTCAGCCGGGTCAAAGAATTTGAATACATTGTGACGGCGACGGAGACAGAAGCGTTGGTGTTGGAGAACAACCTGATCAAGCAGCACCGCCCGCCGTATAATACCATGCTGAAGGATGATAAGCAATATCCGTATATCAAGGCGACAGTGCAGGAGGCATATCCCAGAATTTTCAGCACGCGCAAAATCCGCAGGGACGGAGGAAAATATTTCGGCCCCTATACCAATGTAGGAGCGGTGCGGGAGACACTGGAGCTGATGGGGCAGATTTTTTGTCTGCGGACCTGCCGCAGAGATCTGCCGAGGGACATAGGCAAGGAACGTCCGTGTCTGAACTATTACATTCATCGCTGCATGGGGCCCTGTACAGGCAAGGTTTCACAGGAAGAATATCATAAAAATGTACAGATGGCGCTGGACTTTATCGAGGGAAAACAAAAAGAAGTGGTAAAAAATCTGGAGCAGCAGATGATGGCGGCTTCAGAGGCACTGGATTTTGAACACGCGGCAGTGCTGCGGGACCAGATCAAAAGTATCCGGACGCTGCAGGATCGGCAAATTATTGAGGACGCTGGTTCGGAGGAAGACCGCGATGTGATCGCCTATGCCGTATGGGAAGGCGAAGCATTGGTGCAGGCCTTTTTTATCCGGAGCGGAAAGCTCATCGGACGGGAACATTTCTTTATGAATGTAGGTGGAGAAGAGACGGGGGGTGAGCTGATACGAGCCTTTATCGGACAGTTTTATTCCGGAACCCCGTATATTCCCAAAGAGCTTCTGGTGATGGCGGAGCCGGAGGATCGGGAGGCTTTGGAGGAATGGCTGAGTGATCGCGCCGGACATCGTGTATATATCAAGATTCCGCAGCGGGGAGAAAAGTATAACCTTCTGGAGCTGGCTCGTAAAAACGCACAGCTTACACTGAACCAATTCGGGACCAGAATGCGCCAGGAGGAGAAGCGGACGCAGGGAGCGATGGAAGAATTGGTCGAGCTGCTGGGAATCGCGGATGAGGAGATGCCGCCCAGCCGGATCGAGGCATATGATATCTCCAATACATTCGGCTTCTTGTCGGTAGGTTCAATGGTGGTTTTTGAAAATGGACGCCCACTAAAGAACGATTACCGTAAATTCCGAATCAAAACTGTCTATGGAGCCAATGATTATGCCAGCCTGCAGGAGGTTCTGCGTCGAAGATTTTCTCATGCGCTGACGGAGCTGAAGGAACGAAGCGAGCAGGGAAAGGATATCTCGCTTGGCAAGTTCACACATCTGCCGGATCTGATTCTGATGGACGGCGGTAAGGGACAGGTGCATATCGCGGAAGAAGTACTGCGGGGATTTGACCTGGAGATACCGGTGGCAGGCATGGTAAAGGATGACCGTCACCGGACAAGGGGACTGTATTTTCATGGAGAAGAGGTAGACCTGTCCGGGCATGAAGAAGTCTTTCACCTGGTTACGCGAATTCAGGATGAGGCCCATCGTTTTGCGATCACCTACCACAAAAAGCTGCGTTCTGACGAGCAGATTCAATCCGTATTGGAGCAGATCCCGGGGATCGGCGCTGTCAGACGGAAGGCGCTGATTGCGGCGTTTGGTTCGGTAGAAGCGATCAAAGGCAAGGAGGTTCAGGAGCTTGCCGCGGTGGACGGCATGAACACATCGGCGGCGGAGGCGGTGTACCGCTTTTTTCGGCAAAACGAATCGAAGACTTGATTTTGATGGGTAAATAGTGTATAGTTATTTTATAATAAGTAAGGGGGAGAGCAATATTGTTTAGAGCACTGAGCGTTTTTTTGCATCTGGCCTGGGAGCTGATCTGCAATCGTTCCAAGGCTAAGAAATGTGCGGAGCTGCCGATACCGGAGAGATGGCAGGTGAGCCTTCCGATTGTACAGAAGCTGGTCAAGGGGATCATGTATCATTCCGGAGCCAGGGTGATATACCACGGATTGGAAAATATACCGGAAGATCAAAATGTATTCTTTATAGCGAATCACCAGAGCTATTTTGACATTCCGATTCTGATGGATGTGATGGATCGGGGCACAGGCTTTGTGGCCAAACAATCGCTGGGGAAGGTTCCGCTGCTCAGACAGTGGATGGAGAATATCGGATGTCTCTTTATTGATCGGGATGATATCAAGCAATCGCTGCAGATCATTCGTCAGGCGTCCGAACAGATGAAGCAGGGCCTGAATATGGTAATCTTCCCGGAGGGAACGAGAAGCCGCGGCGGAGCGACGCATGAGTTTAAGCGCGGCAGCGTCAAGCCGGCTTTTCTGGCGGGCGTGCCGGTTGTTCCGGTGTGCATCGACGGTGCGTATAAGATTTTTGAAGGCAACAAGGGATTCCGTGTGACTCCGGCCGAGGTGCATGTTTATATCGGACAGCCGATTGCGACGCAGACGATGACCAAGGCGGAACAGCGGGAGTTCGCATCCAAGCTGGAGGAAGTCATCTTCCGCCAGAAAGAAGAAGTACGATAAGAATACTAGGGCGGCTGAATTCCATTTCGGCCGCTTTTTGCATCAATTCTGAAGAAATTATGAAATATATGCGGAAGGGGAACGCATTCTTGACATAAAATCAAATTTGGGGTAAAATAAATCTGCATGTATTGAAATTTATCAAATCAGAGAAAGGCAGTGTGGCCCATTACGGGCTGGGAGATATTTTATATGGATAAGAAGAACATCATTATTGCCGGAATCATCTTTGTGGCGATCCTAGTGTCCGCGGTTATTCTGGGTAAGGACGAGATCTACGGAATGATTCAGATGGTGTATGTCGAAGAAGACACGAACATTCCCAAGGCAGAGAGCGGACATGTGACAGTGCTGTCAGGAGACGGATACGACACGAAAAACGAGAACTTCCGCGTAATTAACGGGAAGCTCTATGTTGCCATGGAGTATGTCAACGAGCAATATGCGTCGGGACGCTTCTTCTTTGATTCGACCGATGGGATCGTAATCTATACGGATTCGGTGCAGATCATGAACTGCTCCTTAGGCAGCAGTTATAGCCTGAAGCAGAAGCAGAGCGCCAGCGGTGCGGCTACATTCGTATATGTAGCCTCAGAAAACGGGCAGGTGCAGACAGTTGTGCCGGAAGACGGCCTGCCGGAGGGCGGCGTGTTTATTAATGCGCAGTCTCTGGAAGAACTATACGGCATTCAATTTCAGTATATTTCCGGAACCAATGTACTCATTCTGGAAGAGAGGATGATGCGTTATGTAGACGTAGTTTCATCCGAAGATACACAGTATCTGAAGGTCAATGCCAAAAAGGGTACCATCCTGCAGTCGATTATAGGGATGAATGAGGGGTTTGAAGTCTACCGGGAGCTGACGCCCGGCGAGACATTGATCTATTATGGAGAAGAAGAGGACTATTATAAGGTTGCGGACGTAACAGGCGTTGTGGGTTATGTGGAAAAAACGGCGGTCGGAGACATCCGTTATCAGGAGAGACAGTCGGTGGTTCTTGACACCTATGAGATGCCGGAGCAGTATCGGGCAGATCAGCCGATTTCTCTGGTTTGGCATTATTTCTCACCGGGATACGCTTATATGAGCAGCGAGATCGAGGCGGATTATGAGGGCGCGGAAGGCGCACTGAGTGTTCTGGCACCGACATGGATGCATGTCTGGCAGGACGACGACGGCAACGCGATGGTACGCTATGATATCAGTCAGGACTACATTGACTGGGCACACAGCAAGGGATACCAGGTATGGGTGACACTGGAAAATGTAGACAATACATTCAGCAACATCGACGATATTCTTTATGAACTGTTGTCTGTGACAGAAACCAGACAGGCATTGGTGCAGGAGGTTCTGAGCCTGTATCAGGAGTACGGATTTGATGGATTTAATGTGGACCTGGAGTCTGTGGAGGAGCGCGTCGGTCCTTACTTTGTACAGTTTATGAGAGAGCTTTCCGCGGTACTGCGTCCGGCGGGATGCCTGTTGTCTACGGATCTGGGCGTGCCGACGGCATGGACGGAGCATTATGACCGAGAGACGATGGGTCAGGTGTGCGATTATGTTTGCCTGATGGCTTATGATGAGCATTACGCGGCGGATACGACGGCAGGAAGCGTGGCTTCCTATCCGTGGGTACAGGCAGGTGTCAGAGATTCTCTGACCGAGGGGATCCCGGCGGAGAAGCTGGTTCTGTGTATGCCTCTGTATGTGCGTGTTTGGTGGCTGAACAGCGCCAACGAAGTGATGGAGAGCGAGTCCCTGGGTATGGCGGATGCATGGACTCTCGCAACGGATAACTGGGGCGTAGAGCCGACATGGGAGCAGGAGAGCGGACAGTATTACGCGGAGATTCTGTATGGAGACGGCACAGTGCGCCGGGTTTGGCTGGAGGATACCCGGTCGATGCAGCTTCGTATCGATCTGGCAGCGGATCAGAAGCTGGGCGGCGTGGCTTTGTGGTTCCATGGCTATGAGACGCAGGAGCTCTTTGAACAGCTGCGTACCTATCGGAACGCGAACGGAAATTAATCAGGTTATAATAATGGGCCTTGCCGGGGTATTGCGCCCGCGGCAAAGCCCGTTTTTCAAAAGGAGATTCTATGCAGGAAAAAGAGACGAAACTATATGATACGGCAGAGGCCGTACAGACCTTTATTCTGGTAGCGGTAGAGAGCGATCAGCCGGAATTGACAGCGGATCAGTCGCTGGACGAGCTGGCAGATCTTTTGAGGACGGCCGGAGGAGAAGAAGCCGGAAGGCTAATTCAACGCCGGGAGGCGCCGCACCCGGGAACCTATCTGGGAAGCGGTAAGATCGAAGAATTGAAGAGAGCGTTGGAGATGACGGGCGCGGCCGGGGCAATCACGGATGATGAGCTGACGCCGGCACAGCTGCGGAATCTGTCAGAAGCGTTGGGCGCGAAGGTGATTGACCGGACACTGCTCATTCTGGATATCTTTTCACAGCGTGCAACGACAAGAGAAGGACAGATGCAGGTGGAACTCGCACAGCTTAACTATCGGCTGACCCGACTGGCCGGTTTGGGAACGGAGCTGTCCCGGCAGGGTGGTTCTGTAGGCGGGGGCAATCACTCCCGAGGCGCCGGTGAGACCAAATTGGAGCTGGACCGCCGGTATATCCGTCAGAGAATCGATGTTTTGAATCGCCAGCTGAAGGATTTGGAGAACCAGCGGGAGGTCGCCAGGAGCCGGAGAATGAAGAATCAGGCGCCGGTGATTGCGTTGGTGGGATATACCAATGCCGGAAAATCCACGCTTTTTAATCGGCTGACGAGTTCCAGTGTGTTGGAAGAGGACAAATTGTTTGCCACATTGGAGACAACGACGCGGCGGGCAGAGCTGCCGAGCGGACGCGAAGTCCTTTTTTCCGATACGGTAGGATTTATCCATAAGCTTCCGCATCATCTGGTCAAGGCCTTCCGGGCGACATTGGAAGAAGTGCGTTATGCGGACATTCTGCTGCATGTAGTAGATGCGTCGGATGAAAAAGCACCCCTGGAGATGCAGGTTACGATGGAAGCCATGCAGGATCTGGGAGCGGCAGATAAGCCGATTCTGGTTCTGATGAATAAGCAGGATCAGGTGGGAGAGCTGCGGAAGGTAATTATTTTCCCGCAGGAGGGACGCAGACAGCTTAAGATCTCGGCCTTTGACGCGGGAGACCGCAGACGGGTGATGGAGGAGCTGGACCGGATTCTGGACGAGCGTGAAGAAGAGTATACCGTATGCATCCCTTACACAGAGGGAAAGTTTGTTAGCCTCTTGCGTGAGAATGCAAAGATTATAGAAGAAGAATATACAGAGAGCGGAACCCGTCTGCGGGTTCGTTCGGCCAGACAGTATAAAAGCATGGTAAAAGAATACCTGGAGTAAAGACTTCATATACTGTCAAAAAAGAGACAGCGGTATATGAAAAGAAAAAGAGGTTTACTTCTCGCGGGCTTTTGTCTGATTCTGGCCGCGATGGGCGGCGGGATCTTCCGGGAAGGGACGCGGATGGCCATGGCTGCCACAGCGCTTCCGGTATCCGGACGTGTGATTCTGGTGGACGCGGGCCATGGGGGCTCTGATCCCGGCAAGACGGGATCGCTGCAGGATGAAAAGGATATCAATCTGCAGATTGCGGGCTATTTGCAGTCCTATCTGGAAATGGGCGGCGCTTCGGTCATCATCACGCGTCTGGAAGATGAGATGCTGAGCGAAGGCGGCAGCGTGACGAAAAAGGGCGACATGCGCCAGCGGGGAGAGCTGATTCGTCAATCCCATCCGGATTTGGTCGTCAGTATTCATCAGAACAGTTATCCTGGCAGCAGCTGTTGGGGACCGCAGGTGTTTTACTGGCAAAACAGCGCAGAAGGAAAACGGGCGGCGGAGCAGGTGCAGAAGCAGCTGAATATTTTTACGGGAGGGACCCGGTCGGATAAGGCGAACGGAGAGTATTACATCCTGCGCCAGAGCGAAGATACGGCAATCCTTGTGGAATGCGGATTTTTGACCAATCCGGAAGAAGAAAAGAAGCTGAATGATCCGGCCTATCAGAAGAGAATCGCGTGGAGCATTTATGCCGGAATCAACCGATATTTTGAGGAGGAAGAGAATGAAGACACAGTGGGTTCGGATGGAGGATCCAGAGGAAGCACGCTTCGGATATGAGGAAGCGGCAAGGCTCCTGCGGGCAGGAGAAAATGTGGCGTTTCCTACGGAGACCGTCTATGGATTGGGCGGATATATCGGTTCGGCGCAGGGTATCGCCGGAATCTTTCAGGCCAAGGGACGTCCGTCGGACAATCCCTTGATTGTACATGTGTATCCGGGGTATGATCTGTCGCAGGTAGCGCAGAATATTCCGGAGCAGGCCAGAGAACTGATGCGCCGGTATTGGCCGGGACCGATGACATTGATTCTGGAAAAAGCAGAAGGTGTTTCGGACGCGGTAAGTGCCGGGCTGCCCACGGTGGCGGTCCGGATGCCAAACCATCCGGTGGCGCTGCGAATGATGGAGCAGGCCGGACTTGCGGTAGCGGCGCCGAGTGCCAATACCTCCGGACGGCCCAGCCCGACGACGGCAGCGCATGTTTATGAGGATATGAACGGCCGGATTCCGCTGATTCTTGACGGCGGAGCCTGTGAGATCGGAGTGGAGTCCACGATCATTGATATGACGGTGGAGCCGCCGATGGTGCTGCGGCCGGGCGGTTTGACACTGGAGAAGATCCGTGAGGTGATCCCGGATGTTGCGATGGATCCGGGACTGAAGGTGGACGCTTTCGTGACGCCGAAGGCACCGGGCATGAAGTACAGGCATTACGCGCCGAAGGCAGAGATGTATATGGCGGTTGGAACGGCAGAGGAACAGGAAGCGGCGATCCGGCAGGCCTTAGAGAGCGCCAAGGGGAAGAAGCGCGGGGTTCTTACGGTGGACGAGCATCGGAAGGAGTATGAGGCGGAGGTTGTGATTGCCATAGGCTCCAGAAAAAGTCCCGATGAGATGGCGGCGCACCTGTTTGACGCGTTGCGGCGCTTTGATGAGGAACACTGTGAAATTCTTTTTACGGAAAGCATTACGACGGAGGGGATCGGAGCGGCGTTTATGAACCGCCTGAGAAAAGCCTGCGGCGGTAAAACATTATAGGAGGTGCGGTGTGGAGGAACAGGTATATCTGATTAAGACAGCGGAAGAAGCGGAGAAGCTCTGGAAGAGGCTGCGGACGGAGCATTGGGAGAGCGCGATTCTATGCCTCCATGAGGACCTGTGGAATCTGGATGTCAGGAAGAAAATTCTGCCGGGGCTGTATCAGTATAAGATACAGGATATAGAGCTGCACTGGGTGGAGCCGGAGACAATGTACCTCCGTGTGATGACATCCATAGGCGGTGAGCTGCAGCTGGAATATTATCTGCGCCCGGAGAAGATTGTTTTTGAAGAGAATCGGCACACAATCCGCATGAGCTATATCGAAGAGGCGCAGGCGAGCGGTCTTGGAGGACTGCTGGGAGGCTTTGCGAAATCAGCGTCCGGCAAGACGTATTTACAGATGGCAGTACAGAACATACCGATGATCCGGGCGGATGGGCAGAGAGTGGAGTTCTGCCTGGATGCATGGTCAGACTTCCAGAAGGTTTGCCAGTGGACTTATGAGGATAAGACGCTGGGCAAGGATCTGGATCTGGAGTCTTTGGGCATGCTGAACCGCTGCTTCTGCGTTCGGGCCCGTTGGAGATGAAGACAGAAGAGTACCGGAGAGTCAGCCATGAGTTCGGCCCGGTCTATGATGAGAACTCGACCATTCTCATTTTAGGAAGCTTTCCATCAGTCAAGTCCAGAGAAGCGGCATTTTATTATCAGCATCCGCAGAACCGTTTCTGGAAGGTACTGGAGGCATTATGGGAGGACCCCGCGGGCCGCACGGTTGAAGAACGAAAAGCGTTTTTGCTCAGACACGGGATTGCACTATGGGATGTCATTGAGAGCTGTGAGATCATCGGATCCAGCGATTCCGCCATCCGCAATGTAGTGCCGACCAAGCTGCGGAAGGTCTTACAGAACGCGCCGATTGGGAGGATCTACGGCAACGGAAATAAAGCATATCAGCTCTATCAGAAATATCATGAGGCACAGACAGGAATTCCTATGACACGACTGCCCTCGACCAGCCCGGCCAATGCGGCGTGGAGCCTGGAGAGACTGATCGGGGCATGGAGTATAATTAGAGAAAGGGGGGCACAACTATGAAAGTAAAACAGAGAAGATGGAACGGAGAGGCGACATCGGAGGTTACCGCCAGAGAGACGGAACACAGAAAGATCGCGAAGCTTGCGGCAGAAGAAGGTTTTGTCCTTTTGAAAAATGAAGGAGATCTTCTGCCTCTGAAGCCGGGGAGCGCTCTGGGACTGTATGGCGCGGGAGCGGTCAAGACGATCAAAGGAGGCACAGGCTCCGGCGATGTCAATGAGAGAGAATCCGTGACGATCCGCCAGGGACTTACCGCTGCCGGTTTTATGATTACAAGTGAGGACTGGCTGGATTCTTATGAAAATATCTATGCGCAGGCCCGTCAGGAATGGAAGGAAAGAGTTCTGAAAAAGGTAGAGGAGATGGGCGGCAACTTTTTCTCAGGCTACTCTACAACGCCGTTCTATATGCCGGCGGGAGACCCGGTGAATGAGGAAAAGGCTGCGGCGGACGGAGCGGATACGGCAATCTATGTTCTCAGCAGAATCGCAGGAGAGAATGCGGACCGCAAAGTGATGGAAGGAGATTACCTGATCTCTCAGGAAGAAAAAGCGATCCTGCGTCAGCTGTGCGCCTGCTATGCGCATGTAGTGTTGGTGATCAACACAGGAGGCTTGATCGATCTGGGATTTACGGAAGAGCTGCCGGGAATTCAGGCGATTTTGCAGTTTGTTCAGGCGGGACAGGAAGGAGGCTCCGCACTGGCGGATATCCTTACAGGAGAGGCTGTGCCTTCCGGAAAGCTGGTGGACAGCTGGGCGCTTGCCTATGAGGACTATCCCAATGCGGCAACCTTTAGCCACTGCAACAACGATGTGGATACAGAAGAATATATCGAAGGGATCTATGTAGGATACCGATATTTTGATACATTTGAAAAGCCGGTTCGTTATGGCTTTGGCTACGGCTTGTCTTATACACAGTTCTCCGTGGAGCTTTGTGGGGTTCAGTGGATTTCCGGCAAGCAGCCCGGCATACAGGTGACGGTGGAAGTGCGCAATATCGGCAGCCGCTATTCCGGTAAGGAAGTTGTGCAGATCTATGCGTCCTGCCCGCAGACCAAGCTCCCGAAGGAATTCCGCAGGCTGGTGGCATTTGGTAAGACTGATAAGCTGGCGCCGGGAGAGAGTCAGAAGCTGAAGCTGACATTCCGCGCGGAGGCGCTGTCCTCTTATCAGGAACAGACAGCTTCCTGGGTTTTGGAGAGCGGGAAATACGGCCTGTGGGTCGGAAATTCTCTGGAGGGCGCCAGACTGTCCGCGGTGTTGGAGCTGAATCAGGACGCGGTTCTTACAGAGTGCGTGAACATCTGTCCGCTGCAGCAGAAGCTGGAAGAGATGGAGCCTGCAAGACAGAATATCCTGGAGCGGGAAAAGGCATGGCAGGAGCAGGCAAAACAGGAGAATCTGCCGGTAATGCAGATCCCTGCGGAAGAACTTCCAACGCGCAAGGTCACATATCGGGATCTTACGATGCCACTGACCGGAGAGGCCGGCAGGATTGTCGAGACCCTTTCGGAGGAGCAGCTGATTGCGATGGCGACAGGAGATCCGGGAAAGGGACAGGGCAATATGCTCGGTTCTGCCGGAATCACGATTCCGGGAGCTGCCGCGGAGACATCCCGCGCAGCCGCAAAAGAGCCGTGGAATCTGGAGAGTATCGCGCTTGCGGATGGACCGGCCGGACTGCGTCTGAATCAGACCTACCAGATTGAGGCCGGCAAGATTATTCCGCAGAACTTCTTCAATGCGTTTGAGAGAGGCTTTTTCTCAAATCACAAGGAGACGAGAGGAACAACCCGTTATCAGTATTGCACCGCGATTCCGGTCGGAACGCTGCTGGCGCAGAGCTGGAATCTGCCCTTGATCGAACAGGTCGGTGAGATGATCGGACGGGAGATGGAGCTCTTCCAGGTGACGCTCTGGCTGGCGCCTGGTATGAATATCCACAGAAATCCACTATGCGGACGTAATTTCGAATACTATTCAGAGGATCCGCTGATTGCGGGAATGATGGCGTCGGCTATGACAAGAGGTGTACAGAGCATACCGGGATGCGGCACGACGGTCAAGCATTTTGCGTGCAATAACCAGGAGGATAACCGAATGGGTTCGGATACGGTGATATCGGAGAGAGCGCTCCGTGAGATTTATCTGAAGGGCTTTGAGATCGCGGTTCGGGATGCGCAGCCCATGTCCATCATGACGTCATACAACATGATCAATGGAGTGCATGCCGCCAACTGCTACGATATCTGCACCAAGGCAGCCCGGGATGAATGGGGATTTGCCGGAGCGATCATGACCGACTGGACAACAACGACGTCTTCTCCCAGAGGAGAGTGCACGGCCTCCGGGTGCATGCGGGCCGGAAACGACATGGTAATGCCTGGTTCGCAGCGGGATCATGAGAATCTCAGACAGGAGCTGGCCGCGGGAACATTGGATATCCGTGCGCTTCGCCGCTGCGTCTGGAATACAGCCCGGATCATTCTGGCATCCAATCGCTATGAAGAAGCGGAGAGCTATCTGAAGCAGTTTGAGGGACTGGGAGAGTTCATGAGCGCCGTCTCCGGGGATTGATACTTGACAGATATCAGATTTGCTGATATGATATGGAATGAGATTATAGGAACACGCAGGAGGGAACCGGAATGAAGTACCATCGGATATTGTTGAAGTTAAGCGGGGAAGCGCTTTCCGGAGAAAAGGGCTTTGGGTTTGATGAAGCGACGGTTCGGACGGTCGCGAGACAGGTAAAGGAAGCCCATGATCAGGGTGTAGAGATCGGTGTCGTGATCGGAGCCGGAAATTTTTGGCGGGGCCGGAGCTCCAACGAGATGGACCGGGTCAAGGCGGACCAGATCGGGATGCTGGCGACGGTGATGAACTGTCTGTATGCGTCGGAGATCTTCCGCGCGGAAGGGATGGAGACTTCCGTCTATGCTCCTTATCCGGTGGGACTCTATACGGAGAATTTCAATAAAGACAAGGTCTTGCGGGATCTGAAGGAAGGCAAGATCGTATTCTATGCCGGAGGTACGGGTCATCCGTATTTTTCAACGGATATGGCGATTGCGCTGCGGGCGGTAGAGACGGACTGCGACGTAATGCTGATGGCCAAGAGCATCGACGGCGTATACGATGACGATCCGCACAAGAATCCGCAGGCGAAGAAGTACGACGAGATGACGTATCAGGAGATTCTGGAGAAGAACCTCAAGGTGATGGACCTTCCGGCGGCGGCACTGTGCATGGAGAATCATATGCCCGCGGTATTGTTCGCCCTCAAGGAAGAGCGCAGTATTATCCGGGTAGTCGGCGGAGAGAAGATCGGCACAACGATTGTAGGATAAAAACGGTATAAAGGAGAGAATAATATGGCAAAGGCAGAGCTGAAGGCATATGAGGAGAGAATGGACAAATCCGTTAAGGCCCTGGAGGAAGAGTTCAATACAATTCGGGTAGGACGGGCCAATCCGCATGTTCTGGACAAGATTGTGGTAGATTATTACGGAACCCCGACACCGCTGCAGCAGGTCGGCAATATCACGGTACCGGAAGCACGGCTGCTGGTGATTCAGCCGTGGGACGCCACCATGATCAAGAAGATAGAAAAGGCGATCCAGATGTCCGAGGTGGGGATCAATCCGACCAGCGATGGTAAGACCATCCGTCTGGTATTCCCGGAACTCACAGAGGAAAAGCGCCGGGAGCAGAGCAAGGACGTTAAGAAAAAGGGCGAGGCTGCCAAGGTAGCGGTCCGCAATATCCGCCGCGACGGTATGGATGCTTTTAAGAAACAAAAGAAAGAAAGCGATATGACGGAGGACGATCTCAAGAATCTGGAGAAAGAGATGCAGGATCTGACAGATCGGTATATCAAAGAGATCGACCGCAGAATTGAAAATAAGACCAAGGAAGTCATGTCGGTATAAAAAATGAAAGAGGCTGATCCATCGGCCTCTTTTCTGCACAATGCACGAGAAAGAGGGCTATTATGGCACAGTATGAGAGGATTATGAAGCTGCCCCCGGAAAAGATTCCACGGCATGTGGCAGTGATTCTGGATGGCAATGGACGCTGGGCGGCTCGTCAGGGAGTGGCAAGATCCCGAGGGCATCTTGCCGGAGCGGAGAATGTGGAGACCATTTCCGACGCCATGATCGATATGGGCGTAGAGTATCTGACGGTCTATGCGTTTTCTACCGAGAACTGGAAGCGCAGCGAAGAAGAGGTTTCTTATCTGATGGCGCTGTTGAAGCGCTATCTGATCAAGAACAAAAAAGACGCCATCCGCAGGAATATCCAGATTCGCGTGTTGGGAGACAAGTCCGGGCTCAGCAGTGAGCTGCAGGATTTGATTCAGGACGTAGAAGAAGCTACTTGCGGTATGGATTCCTTTCATTTACAGTTCGCGATCAATTACGGCGGGCGTGATGAACTGTGCCGGGCGATGCGCCGGATCGCGGCCGAGGGACACAAGCCGGAAGAGATTACGCAGGAGATGGTGTCAGAGCATCTGGACACGGCGGGGATTCCGGATCCGGATCTTTTGATCCGAACCAGCGGAGAACAGCGCATCAGCAACTTTTTGCTATGGCAGTTGGCATACAGCGAGTTCTACTTTTCAGATAAGTACTGGCCGGATTTTACGGCGGAGGACCTGGAAGAGGCCATTCTGGATTATGCCGGCAGGCAGAGAAGGTTCGGAGGAAGAAAGCAGGAGGGGATGTCATGCTGAAACGAACGATAAGCGGCGTGGTTCTCATTCTGGTGATGATCGGCCTCATGGGAGCTGGCGGCTGGATTATGCTGGCAGGCCTTCTGGCAATGAGTCTGGTTGGACTGTATGAATTCTATCACGCATTGAAAGAGGGAGGACACAGTCCCTTCTGGATATTGGGAATGGCGGCGGCGCTGATCTATTACGCGGTATTATATCTGTGTCCGGACTATGCCTTTTCCGGAGGATTCTTCCTGTTTTTCGCGGCGATATTCTTTATGGTGATGATGATTGTCAGCGTATTTTCCTATCCGCGGCACAGAATTGAAGATGTGGCGCTGACATTTATCGGTGTATTATATGTGCCGGTGCTGTTCTCGTTTTTGTATTTCCTGCGGATGCAGGAGGATGGCGTCTATTATGTATGGTATGCGTTTATGGCTTCCTGGGGGTGCGACCCCTGTGCCTATCTGGCGGGACGTGCTTTTGGACGGCATAAGATGGCTCCGGAGCTGAGTCCGAAGAAAACGGTAGAAGGGGCGGTCGGCGGTGTTCTGGGCGCGATTCTTCTGTCCGTGGTATACACGGCCTGCATCGCTTCCCATGTCGAGGAGTCTGCGGTTACGCTGTATGTGATGAGCGTCTGCGTAGGCCTCTTTGGCGGGTGTCTGGGCCAGATCGGCGATCTGTTCGCGTCGGCGGTCAAGAGAGTGGTCGGAATCAAGGATTATGGCAAGCTGATACCGGGGCACGGCGGGATTCTGGATCGTTATGATTCGACCCTGCTGGTCGCGCCGATAGTTACGATCGTGATCTATATCATCCTGCAGCTGAGTTGACGGGAGACGGGAGACAATATGAAGAGAATCGTAGTGTTGGGTTCTACGGGTTCCATTGGGACGCAGACGCTGGACGTGATCCGGCGCTGCCCGGAAAAATTTACCGTGGCGGCATTGGCGGTACGTACATCGGTGGATAAGCTGGAGAAGCAGGTGGAGGAATTCCGCCCGGAAGTCGCGGTGGTCTATGATGAGACAGCCTATAGAGAGCTGGCGGTAAGATGGAAACATCCGCAGACACGGCTTCTTTGCGGTATGGACGGCCTTTTGGAGGCGGTAGCCCTCAAGAACGCGGATACGGTAGTCACGGCGATGGTCGGAATGATCGGGCTGCGGCCGACCGTAGCGGCCATTCAGGCCGGCAAGGAGATCGCGCTGGCCAATAAGGAGACACTGGTATGTGCCGGCGGCTACATCATGGGGCTGGCAAAAAGAGAAGGCGTCCGGATTTTGCCGGTGGACAGCGAACACTGCGCGGTTTTTCAGTGTCTTCAGGGAAACAAACATGCCACGCTGCATAAGATTTTACTGACGGCTTCCGGCGGTCCGTTCCGCGGCATGACGGCGGCCCAGCTGGAGAATGTTACCAAGGAGCAGGCGCTGAAGCACCCCAATTGGGCGATGGGGGCCAAGATCACGATTGATTCGGCCTCTATGGTGAATAAAGGACTGGAAATGATTGAAGCCCGGTGGCTGTTTGATTGTCCGCCGGATCAGATCCAGGTTGTTGTGCATCCGCAGAGCATTGTGCATTCGATGGTAGAATTTACCGACGGATCAGTACTGGCGCAGCTGGGTGTGCCCGATATGCGCCTTCCCATTCAGGTAGCCTTAGAGTACCCGGAACGGGGACAGCGTGTAGTGGAGCCGCTGGATTTTGCGGCCTGTATGAATCTGAGTTTTGAAGCGCCGGACGAAGAGGTTTTCGTCTCTTTGCGGCTTGCCAGGGAGGCCATGCGGATGGGCGGCCTGTATCCGGCAGCACTCAATACAGCCAATGAATGCGCGGTCGCGGCCTTTTTGCAGGACCGGATCCGCTTTACGGATATCTACCGCTGGATCGAGCAGACGATGGAGTGGGCGGATAAGAGAGGCATCGCCAGGGAGGAATATACCCTGGAGGATGTGTTCGCGCTGGAACAGGAGATTCGGGCAAGGCTGAAGTAGAGGCTGGAGGGAAGGAAAGAGTGGGAATTATTATCGCGATTCTGGTATTTAGTCTGATGGTCCTGATTCATGAATGGGGCCATTTTATCGTTGCCAGAAAAAACGGAGTGTTCGTAGAAGAATTCGCGTTGGGGATGGGCCCTAAGATCGTAGGTCATACTTCCAAGAAGACAGGGACGCTGTATTCCTGGAGACTGATTCCCATGGGCGGATTTTGCCGGATGCTGGGAGAAGAAGAGGCTTCCGACAAGGAAGGATCCTTTTCCTCTAAGTCGGTCTGGGCCAGACTTGCGATTGTAGCAGCCGGGCCGGTCATGAATATCGTCATGGCCTTTGTACTGACGGTGATCGTTATGGCCTGCAGCGGGTATTACACAACAGAGATCCGCGGCCTGGATACGGGATATGACGCGGCGAAGGCCGGAATTGAAGTCGGAGACTATCTGCTGAAACTTGACGGCAAGAGG
Source organism: uncultured Eubacteriales bacterium (assembly GCA_902493345.1). Lineage (GTDB taxonomy): Bacteria > Bacillota > Clostridia > Lachnospirales > Bianqueaceae > Faecimorpha. The sequence continues at coordinate 17,003 of CABUPM010000018.1, forward strand.
ATTCATACCTATCAGGATCTTAGTTATGCCTTGATGGATATGGACGGCTCTCCGGTAGAGGTTGTGATGAAGAAGGCCGACGGAACGCAGGAGACCTTGACAGTGACTCCGCAATATGATGAGGAACAGGGACGCTACAGACTGGGAATCACGATTGGCAGCGATTCCGGCGGCTGGTCCGATGTTGTGAAGAAACAGGGCGCAGGGGCACTGCCGGGAGCGATACTGAGTACGCTGGGCGAGGCATGGTGGCAGCTGATCGGAAATGTCAAGCTGATCATCCGAAGCTTTGTACAATTGGTCACAGGGCAGGTTAGTGTGGACAACATGATGGGACCGATTGGAATCGTGAGTGTGATGGACACCACCTATACGGAAGCGGTGCAATATGGATGGCTGACTGCTTTGCTGAGTATCTTCAATCTGACGGCACTCCTGTCGGTCAATCTGGGTGTGATGAATCTGTTCCCGATACCGGCGCTGGATGGAAGCAGAATTGTTTTCCTGATCCTGGAGGGGATCCGGCGTAAGCCCATATCCTCCAAAGTGGAAAATATGATCTATACGATAGGTTTTATATTGTTGATGGCACTGATGGTATTTGTGGCCTATCAGGATATTGTTCGATTATTTGTATAAAGAGGCATAAAATGTATACGAGAGAGCAGACCAGAGCAGTAGAGATCGGCGGTGTCAAGGTCGGCGGCGGCAATCCGGTGCGGATTCAGTCCATGACCAATACCAGGACGCAGGACGCGCAGGCGACCATTCAGCAGATTCTGCGTCTGGAGCAGGCGGGATGTGAGATCGTACGGGTTACGGTGCCCGACAGAACGGCGGCGGAAGCGCTGGAACAGATCAAAGAGAATATACATATCCCGTTGGTAGCGGATATTCATTTTGATTACCGCCTCGCGATCGCGGCGGTTGAGCACGGAGCCGATAAGATCCGGATCAATCCGGGCAATATCGGAGGAGAGGATCGGGTACGAGCCGTCGTAGAGGCTTGCCGATCCCATCATGTACCGATTCGTGTCGGCGTCAATTCCGGATCGATCCGTAAGGATTTGTTGGAAAAGTACGGCGGTCCGACGGTGCAGGCGCTGGTAGAAAGCGCCGCGGAAAATGTCCGGCTGTTGGAAAAGATGGATTTTTATGATATTGTCGTCTCGCTGAAGGCTTCAGAGCTGAATAAATGCGCGGACGCCTATCTGACGTTCGCGGAGGAATTCGCGTATCCGCTGCATCTGGGAATCACAGAGGCGGGAACACTTTTTTACGGCGCGGGCAAATCCGCGATGGGGGTGGGGGTCATGCTTCATCAGGGGATCGGGGACACGATTCGCGTGTCGCTGACCGACGATCCTGTAGAGGAGGTTCGAACCGCCAGAAAGATTCTGACATTTGCGGGGCTGAGACGTTTTGGAATAGAATTTGTTTCCTGCCCGACCTGTGGCAGGACATCCATCGATCTGGTAGGGCTTGCGCATCAGGTACAGGACGCGCTGGGAGATCTGGAGCTTCCGATTCGCGTAGCCGTGATGGGATGCGCTGTGAACGGCCCAGGAGAAGCCAGGGAGGCGGATCTTGGTGTTGCCGGAGGAAACGGCGAGGGACTGATCTTTAAAAAGGGACAAATCGTGTGTAAGGTACCGGAAGCGGAGCTGCTGCCGGCACTGCTGCACGAGGTGGAAGAACTGAAGCAGAGTATGCAGAAGGAATGACGATAGAGTGCAGGAAAGAAGACGGACCGTAAAGGATTATTTTGGAGGGCTTTTACAGGACGAGGGGCAGAGAGAGGTGGCCTCTCTTCTTGACGTGCGGGAAGTTTGCATTCATAAGCAGGACCGTTTGCTGCATATCAACGCCTGTACCAAGCATCTGATCTCTCCCACCTGGAGGCGCGGCCTGCAGGAAGCGCTGGAAGAGGGGATGGAAGGACAGCTCAAGGTCGATTTGTCCGTGGATTATGAGGCAGTCGAGAAGACGGATCTCTGTGAGGACGCGTGGCATCTGGCGCTGGAATCCGAAGAGAAACAGCATCCCATGTTGGTGCAGCTTCTTAAGGGACCGGGAACGCAGATTGGTTCCGGAGGCAAGGTGGAGCTGACGTTGCCGTCCTACCAGGCGGGGCTGCTAAAGCATAGCGGGATCCTGCGTGTTTTGGAGCAGGATATGCGGTCCATGACGGGACAGACGGTGCGGATTCATATTGAGGAAAAAGCACCGGATCCGAAGGAGCTGGAGCGTCAGGAAGAGGCCAGAGTCAAGCGGGAGGAGCAGCTTTTGCGCAGAACTTTGGTTCTGGGAACGCAGAAGGCACAGGAGGCGCCGCAGGCTTCTGCCACGGGTGTATTGGCAGAGGCGGGAGAGCTTCCGTGGGGTGAAGTGCCGATGGCGCCGCCGGAGCCGATGCCGGCTGTACCAGCCATGCCGATGGCAGAAGAGGAGGAACCGGATCCGGCGCAGACTGGCGATCAGGTTCTTTTTGGCCGTGTAATCCGCGGACGGATCAATGAGATGGACGAGCTGGAGGACGGCAAGAGGATGATCCTGCATGGGATCGTGTCGGCGAAGAGCGAACGTCAGATCAAGGGCGAAAAGATGCTGGTGCAGTATACGCTGACAGATTACAAGAAGGAAGCCATTGTCAAAGCGTTTGTACCGGAGGCGGAGTACGGAGCGTGGTCGGATAAGGTGAAAAACGGAGTAACCATCATGGCTAAGGGAACAGCGAAGCAGGACGATTATCTGCATGCTGTAACACTGGTTGCCAACCACATTACGCTCTGCGAGGAGCCGTATCCGGTGGATCCGGAGCTCCTGGAAGCGATGAGTCAGATGGTGGCCGGAACACCGTTTGAACCGGAAAACGAACGCCCTCTTAAAAATATTGAAGCACTGAGCGGTCTGGTGACGGTCAAGGGACATATTATTCTCCATGAGGCCAATGAAGACCGTTCCGGCAATATGAGCCTGATCATCGATATCACGGATTATACAGGTTCTATTTCGGTATATACCCGGGTGGACAAGGAGAAATACAAGGCGATTACATCGGATCTGAAGCCGGGCAAGCTGATCCAGGTCTATGGAGAAATGCAGGATGATTTTAAGGGCGACCACAGAATCCTGCAGGCGAAGGCGATTCGCAGAATGAAGGGGTCGCTTAAGCCGGAACGCCACGACAATGCGCTGCAGAAGCGTGTGGAACTTCACATGCATACCAAAATGAGCGAGATGGACGCGGTATCCTCGCCGACAGAACTGGTGCAGCAGGCCAACCGCTGGGGGCATCCGGCGGTCGCCATTACCGATCATGGTGTTGTGCAGGGATTCCCGGAGGCGATGACAGCCGCGGAAGGCCTGCCGATCAAGGTCATCTATGGAGTCGAGGCGTACCTCGTGGACGATTTGCAGAAGGCTGTGCGGCGGGAGCACGGACAGGATTTTTCTGTGCCGTTTGTAGTGTTTGATATCGAGACGACCGGTTTTAATAAGGAAAAGGACCGGATTATCGAGATCGGCGCGGTAAAAGTGCAGAATGGGGAAACGGTGGATACCTTCAGCACATTTATTAATCCGGAGATCCCGATTCCGGAGAAGATCACAGAGCTGACATCCATTACGGACGATCAGGTCAAGGACGCACAGACCATCCGGGAGGTGCTGCCGCAGTTCCTGAAGTTCTGTGAGGGCACGGTTTTGGTTGCGCACAATGCCGGATTTGATACCGGCTTTATTGAGAATAAAGCAAGAGATCTGGGACTGGGGGAGCTGGACCATACGGTGGTAGATACCCTGGAGCTGGTGCGTGGTCTCTATAATCAATTAAAGCGTTATACGCTGGATTCAGTCTGCAAACATCTGGGCATTTCTCTGGAAAATCATCACCGGGCAGTGGATGACGCGGGAGCGACTGCGGAGATTTTCAAAAAGTGCCAGATTGAACTGCAGGAGCGGAAGGTAGAGCGCCTGGCGGACATCAATCCGCTGATTCGCGCGGGGATCGACGTCAAGCGTCTGCGGGCGCACCATGCCATCATTCTGGTGCAGAATCTCGTAGGCCTGCGGAATCTGTACGAGCTGGTGTCGATCGCGCACCTGAACTATTTCTTCCGTGTGCCGAGAATCCCCAAGTCAGAGTTTAACAGGCTTCGGGAAGGGCTGCTCCTGGGAACGGCCTGTGAAGCCGGAGAACTGTATCAGGCGGTGTTGGATAATGATGGACCGGAGGTTATTGAAAACCTGGTGAACTATTATGATTACCTGGAGATTCAGCCTCTGTGCAACAATGAGTTTATGATCCGGGAACAGAAGGTCCCGGATATGGAAGCCTTGAAGGAAATCAACCGGCGGATTGTAGAACTGGGAGAACAGTATAATAAGCCGGTCGTCGCGACCTGTGACGTGCACTTTATGAATCCGGAGGACGGAATCTACCGTAAGATTATCCTCAAGGGCAAGGGCTTTGAGGACGCGGATCTGCAGCCTCCGCTGTATTTCCGGACGACGGAGGAGATGCTGGAAGAGTTCTCGTATCTTGGCGAGAAAAAGGCCAAGGAGGTTGTCATCGACAATCCGGTGGCGATCAGCGAGAGAATTGAAAAGATCAAGCCCATCCCGGACGGAACCTTCACGCCGGAGATTCCGGGGGCCAATGACGAGCTGGTAGAGATCACGCATACCAAGGCCAAGAGCATTTACGGCGAGCCTCTGCCGGAGCCGGTCAAGGCAAGACTGGACCGGGAGCTGGGATCCATCATCAAAAATGGTTTTGCCAGTCTGTATATCATCGCGCAGCGATTGGTATGGCACTCCAACGGGGACGGTTACGTGGTAGGCTCCCGAGGTTCTGTAGGTTCATCCTTTGTAGCGACGATGGCGGGTATCACGGAGGTCAATCCGCTCAAGCCGCATTATTACTGTACAGAATGCAAATACAGTGAGTTCGACTCCGAAGAGATCCGCGCCAATGCGGGAAAATCCGGATTTGACCTGCCGGATAAGGTGTGTCCGCGCTGCGGCAATATGCTTTCCAAGAATGGGCATGATATCCCGTTTGAGACCTTCCTGGGATTTGACGGAGACAAGGAGCCGGATATCGACTTGAACTTTTCCGGAGAATATCAGCCGAGAGCGCATGCGTTCACGGAGGAACTGTTCGGTAAAACGCAGGTGTTCCGTGCGGGAACCATGGGCGGCCTGGCGGAAAAGACAGCGTACGGCTATGTCAAGAAGTACGTGGACGAGCATCATATGCGGGTCAACCGGGCGGAGATGAACCGCCTTGTCGCGGGCTGTACCGGTGTCCGGCGTACGACAGGCCAGCATCCCGGAGGCCAAATGGTTGTTCCCAAGGGTTACAGCATCTATCAGTTTTGCCCGGTGCAGTATCCGGCTAATAAGCCGGAGACGGGGACGATCACGACGCATTTTGATTATCATCAGCTGCATGGCCGTCTGTTGAAGCTGGATATTCTGGGGCATGATGACCCGACGATGATTCGTATGCTGATGGATCTGACCGGTGTGGACGCGATGACAATTCCGGTCGATGATAAAAAGGTTTTGTCCCTGTTCTTGGGGACGGAGGCGCTGGGGGTTACGCCGGAACAGATCGGAAGTCCGGTAGGAACCTACGGTGTTCCGGAGTTTGGAACCAAGTTTACAAGACAGATGCTGGTTGATACCAAGCCGCAGTGCTTTTCGGATCTGTGCCGTATTTCCGGTTTGTCCCATGGTACGGACGTATGGAATAACAATGCGCAGGACCTGATTCGGGACGGCGTTGCCACGATCTCAGAAGTGATCTGTACACGAGACGATATTATGACCTATCTGATCCGGCATCACATGGACAATCTATATTCCTTCAAACTGATGGAAGCAGTCCGAAAAGGAAAGGGACTGAAGCCAGAGGATGAAAAGGCAATGGAGGAAGCCGGTGTTCCGGAGTGGTACATTAAGTCCTGTCAGAAGATCAAGTATCTGTTCCCGAAGGGACACGCGACAGCGTATGTCATGATGGCGCTGCGTGTGGCCTATTACAAGGTGTATTATAAAGAAGCGTACTATGCCGCCTTTTTCAGTATCCGCGCGACGGGTTTCGACTATGAGCTGATGTGCCAGGGAGAGGATGTCGCCAGAAATGAAAAGGCGAGAATTGAAGAACTGGGTAAGGAGGCAACGGATAAGGACAAGGATACGATTACAACATTGGAGCTTGTGATCGAAGCCTATTGTCGCGGCGTTATCTTTGACCCGATCAGTTTGGAGCATTCCGGAGCGGACCGGTTCAAGCTGACAGAAGAGGGGCATCTGCTGCCGCCCTTTACCGCGCTGGCAGGCATGGGAGCGATGGCGGCCAAGAGTATTGTGGAAGCCAGAGAAGAAGCGCCTTTTAAGACGATCGAGGACTTCTGCGTGCGGGCCAAGGTCCCCAAGACGGGCGTGGAACAGATGCGCCGCCTGCACATTCTGGACGATCTGCCGGAATCCATGCAGATGAGTCTGTTTTAAGGCTCATTCCGGCAATTGACGGAGGATAAAGTGGTTCTTGTGAAATTCCAGAATCCCTTCATCGCGCATTTTTCCAAGCTCTTTGGAAAGCGCGCTGCGGTCCAGATTCAGATAATCCGCCAGCTGCTGGCGGTTGAACGGAATCTGAAAGTCTGGACTATGCCGTTTGGCTGCCAGGGCCGACAGGTAGATCAGGAGGCGGCCGCGGATTGTTTTCGGAGTAGTGCATAAGATCCGCGTAGAAAGCGTAAGATTCTTATGGATAGAGATATGCAGCATGTTCTGAAGGATTTTGGAGGACCAGGCGGTGCCTGCATAGACGCCGGTCAGAAGCTCCATGTTCAGAAACAGGACTTCCGAGGGCAGGACGCTTACGGCGTCCACCATCATGGGTTCCTGGCAGAAAGAGTAAGTTTCGGCAAAGACGCCGCCGGGCGGAATATTGCTCAGAATACTTTTATTGCCCAGAAGATCGGAGGCCTCGATGTTGACGCTGCCGCTTAGGACGATTCCGGTTTCGTGAACCGTGTCGCCGGCATGAAAAATGATGGTGTTCCGAGCAAAATGGCGGACTCGCAGGCAATTTGCGCTGCGCAGTTCTGACCATTCGGCGTCCGTAAGATTTTGAAAGAGCGGAGAAGTGATTTTTTCCATAGGGTTTCCTTTCCGTGGTTATAACCACCGACGAATGCATATCATTATACTATAATGATATTATAAACACAAGGAGAATTTTATGATGGATGGCATGAAGAATATTTCCAAAGCAGAGGTTTTGTGCCTCAAGGAGCAGGTAGAGTATCAGAAGGGACAGGTTGTCAGCAAGACGCTTGCGCAGAATGAACATCTGAGCATCACCCTGTTTGCCTTTGATCAGGGAGAAGAGATCAGTACGCATGAATCCGGCGGAGACGCGATGGTGACCTGTCTGGACGGAGTGGGCAGAATCACGATTGACGGCAAGGCGTATGAGCTGCACGCAGGCGAATCCATTGTGATGCCGGCCAGACATCCGCATGCGGTGTATGGCCAGGAGACCTTCAAGATGCTGCTGGTAGTCGTATTCTGAGAAAAGAAATAATTTTTGATTTTTTCAGGAAACTACTTGCAAAAGGGCATGGAGAGTGCTATACTAATATTGGTATATAGGTAATGATTTGAGAGTGGGGCAACCCGCTCTCATTTATTGTAAACAAAGGCCAAAGTGAGGTGAAAGGATGAAGAAGGCAGAACTGGTTCAGACAGTAGAGGAATATCTGCAGGATTTTGCCCGGGAAAAAGGGTATGAGATTGTGGATGTGGATTTTGTCAAGGAAGGAGCCAACTGGTATCTTCGTGTACTGGCAGACAAGGAAGGCGGTTTTTCCATCGATGATTGTGTAGATACCAGTCACTATCTGGATGAACGCCTGGAGAATGCGGATCCTATCGATACCCCGTACATTCTGGAAGTGAGCTCGCCGGGACTGGATCGTCCGCTGAAGAAGGATAAGGACTTTATCCGGGAGACTGGAAAGCTGGTGGAGGTCAGACTGTATCAGGCGAGATCTGAAGGGGCGTTTGCCGGACAGAAGGAGTTTACCGCACTATTGGCTGCGGCGGATAATGACAAGCAGGAAGTTACGCTGGAGACGCAGGAGGGAGTGCAGGAAAGCTTTTCCCGTAAGGAACTGGCAGGAATTCGTCTTGCTGTGATTTTTTAAAAAGAGGAGGAGATTCAAAAAATGAACGATTTTATCATGGCTCTGGATGAATTGCAGAGAGAAAAGGGAATCGACAAAGAAGTAGTATACGAAGCTCTGGAGGCATCGCTGATTTCAGCCTGCCGTAAGAATTTCGGAACCTCTCAGAATATCAAGGTGGATCTGAACCGTAAGGACGGTACCGTTAAGGTATGGGCACAGAAGAATATCGTAGAAGTTCCGCAGGATGATAATCTGGAGATCAGCGTGGAAAAGGCGCAGCAGATCAATCCAAACCTGAAGCTGGGCGATGTGGTGGATATCGAGGTGACACCGCGGAATTTCGGACGAATCGCGGCACAGAATGCCAAGCAGGTTGTCGTACAGAAGATCCGTGAGGCAGAGCGCAATATCATTTACGGCGAATACAAGGGAAAAGAGCGCGAGATGGTTTCCGGAATCATTCAGCGCAAGGAAAAGAAGAACGTATTCATCAATCTGGGTAGGACAGAAGCGCTGCTGGCTCCGGCCGAGCAGATTCCCGGAGAGGAATACAAGCAGAATCAGATCATCAAGGTATACGTAATCGAAGTACGCAATGCACCGAAGGGCCCGCAGATCATGGTGTCCAGAACCCATCCGGAGCTGGTCAAGCGCCTGTTTGAGCAGGAGGTTCCGGAGATTCATCAGGGAATCGTACAGATCAAAAACATCGCGCGTGAGCCGGGATCCAGAAGCAAGCTGGCCGTCATGAGCAAAGAGCCTCAGGTCGATCCGCTGGGCGCGTGCGTCGGACCGAACGGCGATCGTGTAAACGCGGTTGTCAACGAGCTGTCCGGTGAGAAGATCGATATCGTGGTATGGAACGAGCAGCCGGATATCTTTATCGCGGCGGCGCTGTCCCCGGCACAGGTACTCAATGTTCAGGTGGATCCGGAGAACTTTATGGCGACGGTAACGGTACCGGAGAATCAGTTGTCTCTGGCAATCGGTAAGGATGGTCAGAATGCCCGTCTGGCGGCCCGTTTGACGGGTTACCGGATCGATATCAAGAGCGGCACGCTGGGACGCATCATCATGGATGAGGATGATGACGATTATTATGCGCCGCCGGCTTTTGAGGACGAAGACGCCTGATACGTCAGCGCAGAAGGAGAGGGCATATGCGGACACAGAGAAAGACGCCCATGCGGAAGTGCACAGGGTGTCAGGAAATGAAAAATAAAAAAGAAATGATTCGCATTGTACGGGACCCGGAGGGAAAGGTCTTTATCGACAGGACGGGAAAGAAATCCGGACGGGGCGCTTATATTTGTGATCAGAAGGAATGTTTGGAGAAGGCGATCGCCTGCAGAGGAATTGAACGTTCGCTGTCAGTGGAATTGTCAGAAGAACTGATCGCACAATTACGGGAGGCATTTGAGAGTGAGCAGTAATCAAGCCAGAACGATGCAGCTTTTGAGCCTCAGCAGTAAGGCAGGAAAGGTGCTGTCAGGAGAGTTTCAGTGCGAAGAAGGAATTCGCCGCCAGACGGCGCGGATCGTGTTGGTCGCGTCCGATGCATCCGGGAATACGCGCAAGAAATTCAGTGACAAATGCGAGTTTTATCATGTGCCCTTTTTCATCCTGGATTGCGGCAAAACAGAGTTGGGAAGAGCAATCGGCAGGGAACAGCGTTCTTGTGTAGCGGTGACGGATGAAGGGCTTGCGGGAATCATAGAGAAGAGTTTGAATGTCTGAAAGGTGGAAAACAGCCAGTGACAAAAATAACAGTTGAAAGTTTGGCAAAGCAGTTGAAGGTAAGCAGTGCGGAAGTCCTGAAATGCCTGGAGAGCATTGGAGTGTTTGTTCCGAATGCAAAGGCGCCCATGGAAATGGATGAGATTCGCAAGGTATGTGTAAAGCTGACAGGGAAGGAGCCGCGTTTCAGAAGACCGGCCGGAAAGAATCCCGCAGAGCCTGCAAAGAAGCAGGAATCGAAGGTAGAAGCGCCGAAGGCAGAAGCCCCCAAGGCAGAAGCCCCCAAGGCAGAAGCCCCCAAGGCAGAAGCCCCCAAGGCGGAGGCCCCCAAGGCGGAGGCCCCAAAGGCAGAAGCGCCGAAGGCGGAAGCCCCCAAGGTAGAGGCACCCAAGGTAGAGGCCCCAAAGGTAGAGGCCCCCAAGGTAGAGGCACCTAAGGCGGAAGCGCCGAAGGCAGAAGCCCCCAAAGCGGAAGCACCTAAGGCAGAAGCGCCGAAGGCGGAAGCCCCCAAGGCAGAGACTCCGAAGGCGGAGGCTCCGAAGCCGCGGGAGAACGCACCGGTTAAGAATGAAAACCGGGTTGGAACGGCAGCTCCAAGGACAGAGCGCGACAATAAGGAGCGTCCGCAGGGACAGCGTTATGACCGTCCACAGGGTCAGAGAAGCGACCGTCCGCAGGGACAGCGCTATGACCGTTCTCAGAATCAGAATGGCGACCGTCCGCAGGGACAGCGCTATGACCGTTCTCAGAA
>CABUPM010000019.1 GCA_902493345.1 uncultured Eubacteriales bacterium
GCGCTGAATCTCGCTGTAAAACTGCAGGACGGGCAAAAAATATATGTTCCGAGTCTGGAAGAGAGCTATAGCATCGAAGAAAATTATCAAGAAAGTACGCAGAATGACTTGACCGATCTAAATAAAGCGGATAAAATAGAACTGGATGCGCTGCCCGGCATCGGGCCGGCATTGGCTCAGAGAATCATAGAGTATCGGGAAGAACACGGGGCGTTTTCATCTCCGGAAGACCTGAAGAATGTCAAAGGGATTGGAGACGCGCTGTTTGAAAAACTGCGGGACCGAGTCACCGTGGGATAGGAGGAAGCAGGAGTGGCAACACAGATTTTGGTAGTAGACGATGAGAAGATGATCGTAAAAGGGGTAAAGTACGCGCTGGAGCATGACGGGAATGAGGTCGATGCCGCCTATGACGGGGAGACAGCGCTGGATATGATCAAAAACAAAGAATATGATCTCGTAATATTGGATGTTATGCTGCCCAAGCTGGATGGAATTCAGGTGTGTCAGACGGTGCGGGAATTTTCCGATGTGCCGATCATGATGCTGACAGCCAAGAGCGAGGATATGGACAAGATTCTGGGACTGGAATACGGCGCGGACGATTATATGACTAAGCCGTTTAACATTCTGGAGCTGAAAGCCAGGGCCAAGGCGATTCTGCGGAGAACGCATTCGGTTCAGCAGAAAAAAGAAAATGTATTGGAGGTTCATGGACTCAGGATTGACTTTGACAGCAGAACGGTTTTTGTTGAGAACCGCGAAGTCAATCTGACAGCCAAGGAATTTGACCTGTTGGAATTGCTGGCGAGAAATGTCGGCAAGGTATACAGCCGTGAAAAGCTTTTGGACCTGGTATGGGGATATGATTATCCCGGAGATGTCCGGACAGTGGATGTGCATATCCGTAGACTGCGGGAGAAGATCGAGCCGAAATCAAGTGAGCCCACATTTATTCAGACCAAATGGGGTGTCGGATACTTTTTTAAGGAATGACGGGAATGGGTGTAAAGTGGTATCGCTGGGTACAGACGAAGCTGATGCTCCTATCGATGGTGATCAGCCTTGCGATTTTCGGCATCAGCTATGTTTTGATTCTGAATCTACAGATCAACTACCGAATCAATCTGCGTGTTACCGAAATTAATCGATATGTTGTTTCTGTAGCTTCGGACATTTCAATGAGCCAATATGTCAATGGCTCCAGTGATTACAGCGAAGTGGAAAGTATGGCAGGCTTCTATCAAGAGGCGCGTATCCTGGTGCTGAACCGCCAGTGTAATGTGCGGAAGGACTCTGCAAATAACAGAAGAGGACGTACAGTAGTCAATGATGATATTCTAACGGCACTGTCCGGTACAGCGGTTACAACGGTGGAAGGAAGATACAGTAGAATCGCGGTGCCGATCCGTGATTATAAGAAAGCGACAGTGATCGGCGTCGTATATGTGTCTTTTTTCCTGGGACAGGAATATCAAAAGGTGCTGAGCAGTATGGATACGATTATGACCGTATTTATACTGACCTGGATTATGTTGATGGTGATGATCGGTTTGGTTCTGTTTTTTGGATTCTCGCCGCTGCGTAAGATCCGAAAGTGGCTCAGGGAGGTTCTGAATGGGCACACAACCAAGCCGCCGCTTGACAACGACAAGGGAGAGTACGGAGAGATTGTCAAGGCAGTCAATTCTATTATAACGGATTTGAAGGAAGCGGACAGTTCCCGAAAAGAATTCGTATCTAATGTGTCCCATGAATTAAAGACGCCGATGAGCGCCATCAAGGTTTTAACAGAGTCGCTGCTGCTGCAGGAAGGGGCGCCGGAGGAGATGTACCGGGAATTTTTGCAGGACATCAACTCGGAGATAGACCGTGAGAGCGCGCTGATCAACGATCTGCTGTCCCTTGTTCGGTTGGAGGATAATAAGGAAGGTCTGAACCTGCGGATGATTTCAATCAACGATTTGGCGGAGATCATTTTAAAGAGGCTTCAGCCATTGGCTGATCGAAAGCATGTAGAACTGGTGTTGGAGAATCATGCCAAGGTAGAAGCGGAAATCGATGAGATGAAGATGACGGTGGCCCTGTCTAATCTGGTGGAAAACGGTATTAAATATAATAAAGAAGGCGGAAGTGTCCGCGTTAAGGTGGATTCGGATTTTGCGGACGCGATTATTACAGTCAGTGATACCGGGTGTGGAATTCCAGAGGAGCATTTTGGCAAGATCTATCAGAGATTTTACCGTGTGGATAAGACCAGAGACCGTGCGACAGGAGGAACAGGCCTTGCCATTGTACATCAGGTAATTACGATGCACCATGGCTCGATCAATGTCCGCAGCAAAGTGGACGTGGGAACTTCTTTTGTGGTTCGGATTCCGTTGATCGCAGTGCATAACGCGATCACGTTGGGACAGAAGGAGGAACAGGAGTGAAGCGGTGGATATGGAAAGTGCTTCTTCTGTGCGGAGTACTTCTGTGCGGTTGTACTGCTGAGGAGGAGCCTTCGGTGCAGACTACAGATGTAACGGGGACAATACGGATCTATTATACCAATGAGACGGCGACGACTCTGCAGGAAGAGCGGGCGGTCATTGATCCGGACTTGGAGACGGATGAGCAGATCAATCAATTGCTGACGCTGCTGAAGAATCCGCCGGAGGGAGAGAGCAGTATCATTCCGGAGAGTCTTCGGCTGACATATCGGACAGAACAGTCTGAGTCGACCGGACAGATGAATATCAAGATGTATGTGTGGGGCAATTATGAGGCGCTGCAGCCCAATGTGGAAAATGTATTCCGGGTTGGAATTATGAAATCGCTGATCCATATGGATAATGTAGGTGTGGTGGAACTGTTCGCCATGGCCAAGAATGAAGAAGGTATCAGCGTACAGACAAGAAAATCGTATCTGACACAGGATACGATCATTCTGAATGAAGCAGACGAGAATTTCTTTCAGGATAATGTTGAGGTAAAGCTGTATTTTATGGATAAAAGCAGCACGAGTCTGGTGATGGAAACGAGACGGGTCACAGTGCAGATGCAGGAGAGACTGGTAGATAAGGTCGTTTCCATGCTGATCGCAGGTCCGACCAGCGATACCTGCCAGGCAACGATGCCGGAGGGAACAGCGGTCAATGAAATCCTGCTGAGACATAATATCTGTTATGTGGATCTGAATGAAGCGTTTGTACGGAATTATTTGGGTGGGGAATTGAGTGAGCAGTTGGTTGTTTATTCTCTGGTCAATTCCCTGACGAGCTGTTACGGAGTGGATTCTGTACAGATTCTTATCAATGGACAACAGAGAGAGTACTATAAGTCCGAAGTAAAGATCAATATACCGCTGCAATTTAATGAAGAACTTGTTCAGACTCCGTAATTTCGGGTTAAGCCGAAAATGTGGAGAAGATAGCGATCAAAAGGCCGATGCTATGGATGCTTGCGGTATTTGGGCTGGGAGCCATTCTGGCGCGGCTATTATCAGTATGGAGCTTGCTCCTGCCGCCAGCGGGAGCATGGCTCTATTATAGAAAGAAATGGAATAAGAAGCATCCGATCTGGCTGATTTTTATGATGAGCCTCTGGATCGGCAGCGGGCGTTGGTGCATTTTAAAATTCTGGGAAGATCGTGTTCTGACAGACCAGCGGAGGTATCAGGGAATTGAGGCCGTAGTAGAAAATGTGTCTGTAATGGGAGAATCGCAGAGGGTTATTCTGCGCTCAGACGCTTTTTATGGCAGAGCCTCCGTCATCTTGCAGGAAGATATTCGGGTTGGAACCAGAATTCGAGCCGATATCCTTTTAAATCCGATTCAAAATAATGGCAATCCCGGAGAGTTCGACAGTAAAACATATCAGAGGGTACGCGGTGTGTATTATTATGGTCGGCTCAGCCATATGGAGATTCTGAGACAGGGAAAAGGAAGCGTGTTCGGAGAAATTCGTCAGAGCATGGCAGAGAGGCTCCTACGGGTGCTTCCGCAGCCGGAGAGTGGCCTGCTGTCCGCAATCCTCTTAGGGGAAGATGTCGGCTTGGATGAGGAATACCGGAGTATATTTCAAAAACTGGGGATTTCTCACATCCTGGCGATCTCAGGACTGCATGTCGGGATGATTTATCGCATTCTGCAAAAAATAACAGGGAAAAAGAGGAGAAGTTCAGCCGTGATCTCATTGGCTGGGCTGTGGGGATACACATTTCTCACCGGCGCCGCAGCGTCGACGATAAGAGCGGCAGTCATATGTACGATTGCTGCCTTTCAAAAGCGTGGCGGTGGGAAGGCAGATTCGTTGAATTCATTGGCGGCTTCTGCATGGGTTTTGCTGGTATGGAACCCACTGTATATATTGGATACAGGATTTCAGCTTTCTTTTGTATGTACAGCTTCGCTGTTTCTTTTTTCAGGGGTGCCCAATCGTTGGTTCTGGATTCCAAGAGGGGCAAGACAGGTATTGTCTCCGACGATAGCCATTCTGATTGGGAGTATGCCGATTAGTTTATACTATTTCTATACATGGAGTCCTTACCAGATTTTGTTGAATCTACTGATACTTCCCGCAATGGGACTGGTATTTACCATGGGAGGCGTGGTATTACTTTTGTTCTGGTTATGGGAAGGCGCGGGCAGGCTGTGCTGCGGCGGGATACTGTATCTTCTGCGCATGATACGGTATTGCGCGCAATGGGTATACGATCTTCCGGGAGCGGTATGGATATTGGGACGGCCCGGTACGGCAGTTCTTTGCTTGTATTATTTGGGTTGGGGAGCCTGGATTTGGAGACAGAACCAGCCAGAGGGGCGACGAGGTCGGCACCTTTCTTGGCCCTTGTGGGGAATCGGTGTCATTTTGCTTTTTGGGCCGAAGCCGCTTTGGAGCTGCACCTTTTTGAATGTAGGGCAGGGAGATTGCTGCGTCTTGGAGACAGAAGGCAAGGTATTCTTAATCGATGCAGGACCGGGATATACGAAGAGTATTCAACCGTATTTGTTATCCAAGGGGATCCATAGGATCGATGGAGTATGGGTCAGCCATGGAGATTGGGATCATGTAGAAGGATTAATGGAACTTCTGGTAGATCCTGATTTTACCGTTGAGAATTGGTATCTTCCCCAGGGAGAGCAGCACCAAGGAACGGCGCTGCAGAAGATTGAGAACCTGGGAAAGCAGGTATGGCATGTTGCCGCGGGAGATCAGCTGCGGATCGGGAGAACAGTATTTACTTGCCTTGCACCGCGGAAGGACGGGACATATGCCAATTCCAATCAGGCATCTATGGTTTTGAGGTTCAGTGACGGACATAATTCTATTTTATTTTGCGGAGATCTGGATCAGGAAGGGGAGAGGCAGCTTCTGGAAGGGATAGAACGCTGCGATATTATGAAAGTGGCGCATCATGGTTCGGCAACGTCCAGTTCAGCGGCATGGCTGGAGAGGACGGCTCCGAATCTGGCGGTGATCAGCTGTGATCGGGAAGGCGGTTATGGACACCCGGATCCAGAAGTTGTCGCAAGATTGGAGGAACAGGGCAGTACGGTGTGTGTGACAGATGATGTGGGCGCAATCCAGGTTTGGGCATCCGGAAAATATTGGTCTTATAAAACCGGTCGATAGAGGAGAAGAAGATGGAGAAATTGACAGCACAGCTGAAAAGCGGAGAATTAGAGCGAGTCTATCTGCTTTTTGGCAGTGAAGAGTATCTGATTCATTTTTATGGGAAACGGCTGACAGATAAAAGCGTTGCTCCGGAGGATCGCTTTATGAATCTCTGCGTGCTGGAAGGGGCGGAAGCCACCGCGGATCGGATTCAGGAGAGTACGGATACCTATCCGTTTATGGGGGAAAAGAGGGTTACACTGGTTAAGGGGTCCGAGTGGTTTTCGGGCAAAAGGAATGATGCGGAGGGACAGGAAAAGCTCCTTGCGCTTCTGCGGAATCTTACGCCTACCACGCTTCTGATCTTTGAAGAACAGCAGGTAGATAAGAGAACGGCTTTATATAAAGCTGTTCAGAAAGCAGGATATGCCGCGGAGCTGTCCCAGCCAGATGAGGAGGGAATGATCCGTTTTGTTGCGCGGGAGCTCGCGGGATCCAAAAAGATGCTGAGCAGAGAAACGGCGCAGTATTTTCTGCAGACAGTGGGCGGAGATATGATCCATCTGCAGCTGGAACTGGAAAAGCTTGCCGCTTATAAAGGAGACGAGGAGATTGTAACGATCGATGACGTGAACCGAATCTGTACCCCACAGCCAGAGAGCAATGTGTTCCGAATGACAGACGCGCTCGGAGAGAGGAAACGCAGGGAAGCGATGCGGATCTATGAGAGACTTTTGGAGAACAACGAACCGCCGCAGAGGATCTATAGTCTGCTGATGCAGCAGATCCGTAAACTTTACCGGATTCGTCTTTGTGACGGTAAGCGGATGTCGAAAGAGGAATGTGCGGAATTTGCGGGCATTGCTCCGAGAATCGTCTGGTTATATCAAAAGCAGGCGGCCAGATTTTCCAGAGCGGATTTGGAACGGCTGCTGGAAGAAATGACGGAGATGGATGAGAAAATCAAGCTAAGCCAATTGGATGAGACGGATGCGATTGAGCGGCTGATAGCGTCAGTATAGATATTGCCGTAAAGCTTCTGCTGAGAGGCGATGAAGATATCGGTTCAGCGCGCCGGAGAGAATGCCGGAGAGCTGTGCTGCTGCGAAATCCATGTTTTTCGGCGTTACGTAGAGATTGGAATACCCCTTCAGCAGATCCGGGGAAGCATCCGGCACCGCATCCAGGATCATGGTACGCGCGTCCACAACAGTGGGGATGCCGAGAGCGACGACAGGGACTCCCAGGTTTTTGGAGGATAACATCTGACGTCGGTTTCCAATACCGGCTCCGGGGCGGATTCCGGTATCTGTCAGCTGGATTGTCGTATTGACACGGGAAATGCTGCGTGCTGCCAATGCATCGATCAGGAGGATCGCATCCGCATGGATCCGATCTTGAATCCCACATACGATTTCCAGAGTTTCGATGCCGGTTTGTCCCATGACACCGGGGGCCAAAGCGCAAACGGAACGGAGTTCATCCTGAAGTTCTTCAGGAGCGGCCTCTCGGATATGGCGGCTGACAAGTAGGCCGGAGACAGTAAGAGGACCCAGAGAATCCGCGGCGACATTGCGGTTTCCGAGACCGATAATCAGAACGGAAGCTTCCTCGCGAAGGGGCAGAAGGCTTTGAAGAGTCTGGGACAGCAGTTCCTTGATCTCCTCGTGTGCCGCGAGATGGTTCTGGCTTAAATAGGGGCTTTCCAGGGTGATATAGGTACCAGCCGGTTTTCCTACAGTCTGTTCCCCGGTTTCGTTAAGAACGCGTACGGTAGAGATCAGCGTGTTGAATACACCTTGACGATGTTCTTCAAATAGAACGCCGTCGATCTCTCCGGGAGTGGCAGACAGCAGCGCTTCACGGGCTTCCAGGGCAAGATCGGAAAAAAGTGTCGGCATAGGGAAAGTACCTCCTGAAAACAATGGATAGGTTTATTTTTCTGAGAAATCTTTAAAATATGCATTGACAAATGACACTTTATAAGTTACAATAATAGTTGTGTATGTCCGTTCTATTATTCGTGTCTCAAATGATAGAATTTTATTATTCAGGAGGAGTAATATTCATGGCAAACATTAAGTCCGCAAAGAAGAGAATTCTGGTAATTGAGAAGAAGACCCTGCGCAATAAGATGATCAAGTCTCAGGTTAAGACTGCTGTTAAGAAGGTACTTGCTGCAATCGAGGCCCAGGATGTTGCTGCTGCAAAGGCCAATCTGACTGTTGCGATCTCCACGATCGATAAGGCTAGAGTTAAGGGAATCTTCCACAAGAATACCGCTTCCAGAAAGATTTCTCGTCTGACCAAGGCTGTTAATAAGATCGCTGCCTGATCACAGATAACTGCAGACCCAAACCAAGGACTTGCAATGGCACTCTCACGGCCGTTGGAGGTTCTTTTTTTATACTCCGATACGGCTCGTTCATATTATACGGCCTCCCTGCATAGAGTGTGGATAAGGGAGGAGGGAGCGATATGTATCGGAGAAGGCAGAAAAAATGGCATTGGGGCTGGATTACGCTGATCATTGCTGCCGTTCAGCTGACAGCGCTCCTGGCAGTCCAGGGAGGAGAGGCCGCGGAAAATTGGCAGAACCTTTTTTCTGTGGGAGAAGAAAGTGTAGAAGAGGCAGTCTCAACGGAGGAGAAGCATGAAGTTTTTCTGGGATATCCCAGGATTTATACATCCACATTGATAGAGGCTCGAGGAGAGATGGAGGATTTGCGGTCTTTATATCCAATCGAGACATTGCGGGATTTTGAGAATCTCCGAAAATTGTATATGTACGATCCGGAGTATCTTGTACCTTATCCGGAACTTTTAGACGCGGAACGATTCATGGAGAAGGAGCTGACAGCGGATTTTACTGTTGACGGACCGCAGATCCTGATCTTCCATACGCATGGAAGTGAGACTTATGCGGATGGAAGCAGCGTGCGGGAGGTCGGAGAATACCTGAAAGAAGTTCTGGAGCAGGAATACGGCGTGTCGGTATTGCATGACACTACGTTGTATGATACGGACCCGCAAGTCAGCGCATATGATAAAATGCGGACCAGTATCCAGGCGATATTGGATGAGCAGCCATCCCTTCAGGTAACGATTGATCTGCATCGTGACGGCGTCGGCGGAGACGGCAGGCTGATAACACAGATCGATGGGGAGACGACGGCACAGCTGATGTGTGTTACGGGAATCAGTGCAGAATACAATTCACAGACTGGGAGGATGGAGGAGACATCGTACCTTTATAATCCGAACAGAGAGGCCAATCTGGCATTCAGCTTTCGGACCAAGATGGCCTGCGATGCATTGTATCCGGGATTGATGCGGGGAATTTACCTCTCTACCTATCGTTATAGTACATATATGCGGGAAAAAGGAATGCTGTTGGAGGTCGGAGCGCAGGGAAATCTCCTGGATGAATGTAAACGCGCTATGGATGATTTTGCTCCGGCGCTGATGCAGATTCTGAGCGGAAAGGGATAAAATAATTGTGGAAAGTTGCGGGGCGCTGTGATATAATAAATTCAGCCCGAACATGTTGGGTATGAGGAGATAAAGGAGTTAAGCACAGACGGATGAAACAGGAAAATATTCGAAACTTTTGCATTATCGCACACATTGATCACGGCAAATCTACGCTGGCAGACCGTATTATTGAGAAGACGGGACTGCTGACGGCACGAGAGATGCAGAATCAGGTGCTTGACAATATGGATCTGGAACGTGAGCGCGGTATTACGATCAAGGCGCAGGCAGTCCGCCTGATCTATAAGGCGCAGGACGGGCAGGAGTATACACTCAATCTGATCGATACGCCGGGACATGTTGACTTTAATTACGAGGTGTCCAGGAGCCTGGCTGCCTGTGAGGGAGCACTTCTGGTAGTGGACGCGGCGCAGGGAATTGAAGCGCAGACATTGGCCAATTGTTATCTGGCCCTGGATCATGATCTGGAGATTCTTCCGGTAATCAACAAAATCGATCTTCCGGCAGCCAATCCGGAATGGGTAAAGCAGGAGATTGAGGATGTAATCGGCCTGGATACGGCAGACGCGCCGCTGATTTCAGCAAAGACAGGACTGAATATTGACGATGTACTGGAGAAGATCGTAAAGCTTCTGCCGCCGCCCAAGGGGGATGCGGACGCGCCGCTGAAGGCTCTGATTTTTGATTCCTTATATGATTCTTACCGCGGGGTTATCGTTTTTATCCGTGTCAAAGAAGGACAGATCCGTAAGGGAATGCGTGTCCGGATGATGGCAACGGAGCAGGAGTATGAGGTCGTAGAGGCAGGCTATATGGGAGCGGGACGCCTGATGCCGTCTGCGAACGGACTGTCTGCCGGAGAAGTCGGTTATTTTACGGCCAGCATTAAAGAAGTGGGGCATACCCGAGTAGGCGATACGGTTACAGAGGCGGAGAGACCGGCGGCGGAACCGCTGCCGGGTTACAAGCAGGTACAGTCCATGGTTTTCTGCGGAATGTATCCGGCCGATGGTTCCAAGTATCCGGATCTGCGGGACGCGTTGGAAAAATTAAAGCTGAATGACGCGTCGCTGTTTTTTGAGGCGGAGACATCCAAAGCCCTGGGATTCGGTTTTCGCTGCGGCTTTTTGGGACTGCTGCATATGGAGATCATTCAAGAGCGTCTGGAAAGAGAATTCAATCTCGATCTTGTTACAACCGCTCCGGGCGTTGTATATAAGATATATAAGACGGACGGCGAGGAAATACTCCTGTCCAATCCGGCGGATATGCCGGATCCCGCGGAGATCGAATGGATGGAAGAGCCTATGGTCAAAGCGGAGATTATGCTGCCGTCAGAGCATATCGGCGGGATTATGAAGCTGTGTCAGGAGCGCCGGGGTGAGTATATCGGGACGGAATATATCGAGGATACAAGAGCCCTTCTGACCTATAAGCTGCCGCTTAACGAAATTATATATGACTTTTTCGATGCGCTGAAGTCTCGGAGCCGAGGCTATGCGTCATTCGATTATGATCTGATCGGTTACCAGAGGTCGGATCTTGTGCGGCTGGATATTCTGATCAACCGAGAGCCCGTAGATGCTCTGTCCTTTATTGTACACGAGAGCAAAGCCTATGAACGGGGAAGAAGAATCGCGGAAAAGCTGAAGGATGAGATTCCGCGGCATTTGTTTGAGATCCCGATTCAGGCGGCGATCGGCAGCAAGGTGATCGCGCGGGAAACCGTTAAAGCAATGCGTAAGGATGTTCTGGCCAAGTGTTACGGCGGAGATATCACGCGTAAGAAGAAACTTCTGGAAAAACAAAAAGAAGGCAAGAAGCGGATGAGACAGGTAGGCAATGTGGAAGTGCCGCAGGCGGCGTTTATGAGCGTACTGAAATTTGATGAGGATGACAAGTAAATGAAGCCGCTGGGCATCTATCTCCATATTCCTTTTTGCATACAAAAGTGCAGGTACTGCGATTTTCTGTCAGCCCCGGCTTGCGGTGAAGTGCGAGAGGCTTATCTGGATGCGCTAAAAAGAGAGATTGCCAGCCGTGAGGGACGGCTGAAAGACTATCAGATCCACAGTTTATATATTGGAGGGGGAACACCCTCTATCTTGAGTCCGGAGGAGTTCGGCGAGATCGCGCGGACACTGAGGGCTCATACCGGTATATGGATGGAGGATGCAGAGCGGACGATCGAGGCCAATCCCGGGACTGTGACAGAAGAAAAAGCACAGGCATGGAGAGCTTGGGGAATGAATCGTGTCAGCATGGGTATGCAGGCGGCTCAGAACCGTCTCCTACAGATTCTGGGACGGATTCATACGCAGGCCGAGGTGGAGACGAGTGTCAAGATCCTGCGCCAGGCTGGATTCTCCAATTTGAATCTGGATCTGATGATGGGACTGCCGGGACAGAGCCTCCAGGATTGGCGGGAGAGTCTGGAACAGGCGGTCTGTCTGGAGCCGGAGCATATATCCTGCTATAGCTTGATATTAGAAGAAGGGACGCCCCTGTATGAAGATGTGAGGGCGGGAAGAATGTCCCTCCCGGAGGAAGAGACGGACCGAGAGATGTACGATCTGGCACTGCGGTATCTGGCGAAAATGGGATACCGGCAGTATGAGATTTCTAATTTTACCAAACCGGGTTATGCCAGCCGGCATAACCTCTCTTACTGGGATCTGAGCGAGTATCAGGGGATCGGATTGGGAGCCGCATCCTATAGGGAAGGGCGGCGTCTGAAAAATGAAGAGAACCTTACCGCTTACATCCATGCACAGGATCCGGCAGCGTTGGAGAGAGTCGAAGAGGAAGCGTCAGAAAAAGACGCCATGGAGGAGTGGATGTTTCTGGGGTTCCGAAAGACCGATGGGGTGCGGGCTTCAGAATTTGAAGCGAGATTTCATAAAAAGATGTGGGATGTCTATGGTGCGGCTCTGAAAAAGCTGAAGACAGAGGGCCTGATTGTATGTCAGGGCGATGGCGCGGCACTGAGCCGCAGAGGACTGGATCTGGCCAACATCGTATTTGAAGAGTTTTTGTTAGACTGATGGAGGGGAAAGGGATGGATCGCTGCACGGAGTTTTTGGATCTGTACAGAGAACTGGAAGAGGCGCTGACACAGCGGTTTGAGGCGAGCGGACGAAAATTCGGCAGCGCGGTGATGGATTTTATCAATGATGATGAGGGTGCGCCCTACAGAGAAAAATTAAATGTCTGCAGAGAGGTCCGGAATCTCCTGAGCCACCACTCATCGATTGACGGCGAGGCGGTTGTGGAACCGGGCGAGGCACTGTTACAGACGCTTCGGGAAGCGATAGAATATGTGAAGAGGCCTATGACCGCAATGCAGTTCGCTACGCCGCGGGAGAAGCTGATGATTGCTTATACAGATCAGAATGCGCTTCGGGTGATGCGGGAGATGAAAAAAAGAGGCTTTTCCCATGTACCGGTCTTTCGAACCGGAGAGTTTATCGGAGTCTTCAGTGTCAGCACGGTCTTTTCCTATATAATAGAAGAGGAAGACCATAGCGTGGACAGCCGGACGACGATTGGCAGCTTTGGACATCTTCTCAAGCTGGATCAGCATGAGACAGAACGCTTTGCTTTTGTAAGCGCAGCCGCTTCGTACTGGGATGTGCGGGATCTGTTTGAACGCCGGCGCAGTCAGCCGGGCGGACGGTTGGTGGCGGCCTTTGTAACAGAAAATGGTCGGTTTGGAGAGAGGCTTCTGGGGATGATTACGCCCTGGGATGTGATTGGACAGGAGCAGCCGGGGCAGGCGGCGCCCTTTTCTCAAAATAAAAAGTAAAAAAATTGTGAATTTGAAAAAAAGCACTTGACAAATACTATGGCAAGTGCTATTTTATGTACAGATGTTAGCACTCCACACGAACGAGTGCTAACAGAAACCAGAAGGGAGGATGAAGCATGGATGATTTGAATGGACGTAAGCTGCAGATTCTGCAGGCGATCATTTTGAATTATCTGGAGACGGCGGAACCGGTCGGTTCCCGTACGATCTCAAGGCGTTCTCCGCTGGGCCTCAGTTCTGCTACCATTCGAAATGAGATGGCAGATCTGGAAGAGTTGGGCTTTATAGTACAGCCTCATACCTCGGCAGGACGAATTCCGTCGTCCAAGGGCTACAGGCTGTATGTAGACCATCTCCTGCAGTCCGGACGAATTCCGGATGAAGAGGAGACCCGGGTGCTGACCGCTATGCTGAAGGATAAGAGTCATCAGCTGGATACAGTATTGAAGGAATTGGGTGAGCTCCTGTCGGTGATCACACGATATCCTACCGTGGTGACGATGCCGCAGCTGAAGCGGACACGGCTCAAGCATTTGCAGCTGATTCCGCTGGATCCTAAGTCGGTGATGCTTGTCATCGTAACGGATGGCAACATTGTCCGCAATCATGTGATCAAGGTGGCAAGACCATTAACACATGAAGAGAGCGACCGACTGAGTCAGGTGCTCAACGCGAATCTGCAGGGACTGACAATGGAGGCAATCAACCTTCCGGTCATCCAGAAGATTCGTCATGAATTGGGCGCGGATCAGGGGATTGTTACAGATCTTTTGGATGCGATTCAATCAACGATTCAGTATGCGGATGATGTAGAGCTGTACGCAACGGGTACGACCAACATCCTGGATTTTCCGGAATTCAGCGATATCTCCAGAGCGAGAGCGCTGATGGAGGTGTTTCAGCGTAAGGATGAGATCCTGCAGACAATAGGCGACCCTCACACAATGGAGCCGGGAAAGAATCTGCGGATTACGATCGGCACCGAAAATGAGTTGGAGCCAATGCAGGATTGCAGCGTTGTAACCACGACTTATAGTGTGGGAGGACGCAATATCGGTTCCATCAGTGTGATTGGACCGGTACGTATGGATTATGGAAAAGTAATATCGACATTGGGAGCGATGATGTCGGATCTTCAGAATCTTCTCAAGGGAGAGGACGAGAAGGAGCATCCACCGAGGCTCCCGCAAAAAGATAGGTAGAAAGGCGGAGTATTGTGAAGGAAGAGGAAAAGGATTTGACACCGCAGGAGGATCCGGCAGCTGCAGCGGAAGAACCGGTTGCAGAACAGACCGAAGATCAGAAAAAGATCGAGGAGCTGACGGGCCAGCTGGCGGAGGCCAGAAAACAGTCTGAGGATTATCTGGACCGGCTCCGCAGGAGCATGGCGGAATTTGACAATTACCGCAAGCGTACGGAGAAGGAAAAGGAGCAGGAGCGGACCAAAGGAATCTTAGAGGTTGTCTCCGCGGTGCTTCCGCTCTTGGATAATTTTGAACGTGCACTTGCATCGATTCCGGAGGAAGAGAAGGAGAGTGCGGTTGCCAAAGGCGTGGAGATGATGTATCAGCAGTTTGTAACGGGATTGACCGCGATCGGCGTCAAGGAGATTCCGGCGCTGGGTGAGCCGTTTGACCCGAACAAGCATAATGCTGTGACACATATTGAGGATGAGAGCATGGATGAGAACATCGTCTGTGAGGTATTCCAAAAAGGCTATAGTTATAAGGATCAGGTGGTCCGCTATAGCATGGTAAAAGTCGCGAATTAACATTTTTATATTTTTAGGAGGAATGAATCATGGGAAAGATTATCGGTATTGATCTGGGTACAACCAATTCTTGCGTGGCAGTTATGGAAGGCGGCAAGCCTGTTGTTATTACCAATCCGGAAGGCATGAGAACGACGCCCTCTATCGTAGCGTTCACTAAGAATGGCGAGCGTCTGGTCGGCGAGACGGCAAAGCGTCAGGCAATCACCAATCCTGACAGAACCGTAATCTCCATCAAGCGTGAGATGGGTTCGGATCATCGTGTAGATATTGACGGTAAGAAGTACAGCCCGCAGGAGATCTCTGCGATGATTCTTCAGAAGATGAAGGCAGATGCGGAGAGCTATCTGGGCGAGAAGGTAACAGAGGCAGTTATTACGGTTCCTGCATACTTCAACGATGCACAGCGTCAGGCAACCAAGGATGCCGGTAAGATCGCGGGACTGGATGTAAAGCGAATCATCAATGAGCCTACAGCGGCAGCTCTGGCATATGGCCTGGACAACGAGGAAGAGCAGAAGATCATGGTATATGATCTGGGCGGCGGTACATTTGATGTATCCGTAATCGAGATTGGCGACGGCGTCATCGAAGTACTGGCGACAAGCGGTGATAACCATCTGGGCGGCGATGACTTCGATAAGCGCATCATGGATTATCTGGTAGAGACATTCAAGAAGACAGACGGTGTGGATCTGTCCACAGATAAGATGGCAATGCAGCGTCTGAAGGAAGCAGCGGAGAAGGCCAAGAAGGAACTGTCCTCTCTGACGAGTTCCAACATCAACCTGCCCTTTATTACAGCGACAGCAGAAGGCCCGAAGCATATGGACATCACGCTGACCCGTGCGGAGTTTGATCGCCTGACGGCGGATCTGGTAGAGCGTACCGTAATTCCGGTACAGAACGCTCTGAGAGACGCGGGACTGAGCGCTTCTGAGCTGAGCAAGGTTCTGCTGGTCGGCGGATCCACTCGTATGCTGGCTGTTCAGGAGAAGGTAAAGGCATTGACCGGCAAGGAGCCTTCTAAGGCGCTGAACCCGGATGAGTGCGTAGCAATCGGCGCGGCCATTCAGGGCGGTAAGCTGTCCGGTGAGGCTGGTTCCGGCGATATCCTGCTGTTGGATGTAACGCCTCTGACACTGGGTATCGAAACGATGGGCGGTGTTGCGACGCCTCTGATCGAGCGTAACACCACGATTCCGGTAAAGAAGAGTCAGGTATTCTCCACTGCGGAGAACAATCAGACTGCGGTTGATATTCATGTTGTACAGGGTGAGCGTCCGCTGGCCGCTGACAATAAGACACTGGGCAGATTCCGTCTGGATGGAATTCCGGCGGCTCCTCGTGGAATCCCTCAGATCGAAGTTACCTTTGATATCGATGCCAATGGTATCGTGAACGTAACAGCCAAGGATCTGGGCAGCGGCAAGGAGCAGAAGATCACGATTACGGCTTCCAGCAATCTGTCTGACGATGAGGTAAATCGTGCCGTTCAGGAAGCACAGCAGTTTGCTGAGGCAGATAAGAAGCGTAAGGACAGCATCGATGCGGTCAATGAGGCAGACGCCATGGTCTTCCAGGCAGAAAAGACCGTACAGGAGCTGGGCGACAAGATCGACGCGGCGGATAAGGCTGCAATCGAGAATGCGTCTAATAAGCTGAAAGGCTTGACAGAGGCCTGCAAGAATACGACTCCTTCGGAGAGCCAGGTCGCGGAGATCAAAGCCGCTACAGAGGAGCTGACCAAGGCTATCAATGATATGGCTTCTAAGCTGTATCAGCAGCAGGGTGGTCCGCAGGGAGGAACTCAGGGCGGTCCGCAGGGAAACGCAGGCGGTTCCAAGCCGGATGACGACGTGGTAGACGCTGATTTTAAGGAAGTTTAATCGATAGGCGGATATAGTCAAGGCGGTGGGGGCGACAGGCTCCTGCCGCTTGGGCATGTTTAGAAGAAGGTGATGAGGATGGCAGAGCAAAAGAGAGATTACTATGAGGTGCTGGGCGTCGCCAAGGACGCAACAGAGCAGGAGATCAAGAAGGCGTATCGAGTCCTTGCAAAGAAGTATCATCCGGATGCCAACCCGGGAGATAAAGAAGCCGAAGCCAAGTTCAAGGAAGCCTCGGAGGCCTATGCCGTGCTGAGCGATGCCGATAAGCGGGCCAAATATGACCGTTACGGCCATAGCGCTTTTGACCCGGCAAGCGGCGGAGCTTCCGGTTTTGAAGGCTTTGATATGGGAGATATCTTTGGAGATATCTTTGGCGGCGGCAGCTTCAGCAGTTTTGGAGATATTTTTGGCGGCGGACGCTCCAGACAGCGTTCCGGCCCGCAGAAAGGCGAGGATCTTCAGGTTTCGATGGAGATCACGTTTATGGAAGCAGCCTTTGGCTGTAAAAAGCAGATTGATCTGTGGATGTATGACAACTGTACCAATTGCGGCGGAACCGGAGCCAAGCCGGGAACCAAGGTGGAGACCTGCTCAAGGTGCGGTAGTACCGGACAGGTGAGAGTGCAGCAGCAGACCATGTTTGGAACGATGGCCAGTGTTCACGCATGCCCGGAGTGTAACGGAACCGGTAAAATGATTCGTGAGAAGTGTCCGAAGTGCGGCGGAACCGGCCGAGTACGGGTGAAAAAGACCTTTGAGGTAGAGATTCCGGCCGGTATCGATGTCGGTCAGAGAATCCGTATGAGTGGAAAAGGCGAGCCGGGATTACAGGGCGGTCCGAACGGCGATCTGTATGTAACGTTCTCGATTAAGCCGGATCCGCAGTTCTCAAGACAGGGATACGATGTATTCAGTAACGTAAACATTACCTTCGCGCAGGCTGCGCTGGGTGCGGAACTGGAGATCCCGACCATTGACGGCAAGGTAAAGTACAGCATTGCACCCGGAACACAGAACGGCACCAGATTCCGTCTGCGCGGTAAGGGAATCCCGTATTTGCGCAGTACGCAGCGTGGAGATTATTATGTGACAGTTACGGTTGAGGTCCCGACCAGACTCAATGAGCGTCAAAAGGACGCGCTCAGGAAGTTCGCCGAGGAGATGGGAGAAGGCGAGGATACCAAGAGCGAAGGAAAGAAAGGCTTTTGGGGCAAGAAAAAGTAATCAAGGAGAAAATAGATGAACTGGTATCGCATAACGATTCATACCGTTACAGAGGCGGTAGAGGCTTTGAGCTACAGCCTGGAAGAAGAGCTGGGCGCTAAGGGAGTAGAGATTTCGGATCCGAAGGATATTCTGATGCAGAAAAAGAATCCTCTGGATTGGGATTATATTGATGAAGAGCTGCTGAAGAATCTGAACCGGGATGAGGCGCTGGTAAGCGCGTATTTTTCGGAAGCGCAGCTCACAGATCCGGCAGCGGTAGAAGAGATGCAGATGAAGATCCGTCAGATCCTGCAGCGGATCGCACAGTATTTGCCGGTCGGCAGCGGGCTGATCGATACGGCATTGATGGCGGAAGAGGATTGGGCCAATAACTGGAAAAAGTTTTATCGGCCGTTTCATATCGGTAAGATTTTTGTGATTCCCAGCTGGTTAGAAGCTGAACCGGAAGAAGGCGATATGGTAATCCATATGGATCCAGGAAT
This sequence comes from uncultured Eubacteriales bacterium, assembly GCA_902493345.1. Taxonomy (GTDB): domain Bacteria; phylum Bacillota; class Clostridia; order Lachnospirales; family Bianqueaceae; genus Faecimorpha. The sequence continues at coordinate 18,277 of CABUPM010000019.1, forward strand.
GGCTTTCGGCAGCGGAACGCATGAGACGACAAGTATGTGCGTGGCTATGCTGGAGGAGGAGCTTTCCGGTGGTGAAACCGTATTTGATATTGGATGCGGAAGCGGAATCCTGGGGATCTCTGCGGCAAAGCTGGGCGCAGGACGGGTGTATTGTACGGATCTGGATGCCAATGCGGTACAGGTTGCGGCGGAAAATGTACGGGAAAATGGAGTCAGCGCGGTGACAACCGTACATCATGGGGATTTGATGCAGATTCCGGCGCTTCAGGGAGTACATCCGCAGGTGGTTGTAGCCAATATTATTGCCGACGTGATCATCGGATTCTGCGGCGATGTATATCAGGTGTTGGAGCATGGAGGACGTTTTATTTCTTCCGGAATCATTCGGGAGAGAAGGGCAGATGTGGAGGAAGCCTTGAAAAAAGCAGGCTTCCGCGTGCTTCGTGTGGATGAAAAGGGCAGCTGGGCTGCGATCCTGAGTGAAAAAGAATAATGGCTAGGTTTTTTATAGAAAAGGAGGATATCCGGGACGGCTTCCTGTATGTACGGGAGGACGCCCATCATATCCTCCATGTTTTGCGTCTGGGGGTTGGAGATTCTCTGACGCTGTGTGACGGAGAAGGGACGGATTATGACTGCCGAATCGAAGCGGTTCGGGAAGAGGAACTGGTATGCCGTGCGGTTGCTTCCCAGCGGGCGGATACGGAGCCGGAAGTAGAGATCACGCTTTATCAGGGAGTACCCAAGGGCGATAAGATGGAGTGGATCATTGAAAAGGGCGTAGAATGCGGAATCAGCCGTATTATACCGGTGGAAATGCTGCGATGTGTGTCGCGGCCGGAGAAGAAAAAGGCGGAAGCGAAGACGCAGCGGTGGAATAAGATTGCCCGTGCCGCGGCAAAGCAGTCGCAAAGAGGACGGATACCGGAGGTTGTGTCGCCGCAGAGTACCAGACAGTGCCTGGCTGCGTTGGCAGAATATGATCTGGTGCTGGTCTGCTATGAAGAGGAGAGACGCAATAGCCTGCGGAAGGTTCTGGAGGAGCATGCGCAGGCGCGGCGGATTGCCATTGTGATCGGCCCGGAGGGCGGACTGGAAGAGGAAGAGGTCAAGGCGTTTACAGCTCAGGGAGCAGTCGTTGTCGGATTGGGGCCGAGGATTCTGCGGACCGAAACAGCAGGAATGGTAGCAGCCTCTCTGGTGCTTTATGACTACGGGCAGCTGTAAAAGGTACGAAGACGCTGATAGAAGGGATGAGAATATGAGCCATATCAAAATAGCGCTTTTACAGCTGCTCCCATGCGTGGATCCTTTGCAAAAGGGAATACAGGCATGCCGCAGCGCGAAAGAGATGGGTGCGGATATCGCCCTTTTTCCGGAGATGTGGAGCAGCGGATACCGGATCCTGGGAGCGGCAGCGATCCCGGCAGACGGTGAATATGTAAAAAACTTTTCCAGGCTCGCCCAAGAGCTCGATATGGCGATCGGCATTACACTTCTGGAGCGTTTTGATCCCAGGCCGAGAAATACTTTGATCCTGCTGGACCGGCATGGACGCAGGGCTTTCACATATGCGAAAGTGCATACCTGCGACTTTGGCGACGAGAAGAGACTTACGCCGGGAGAAGAGTTTTACGTAACCGATCTGGATACGGCGCAGGGAATCATCAAGGTCGGGGCAATGATCTGTTATGACCGGGAATTTCCGGAGAGTGCCCGCATTTTGATGCTGAAGGGGGCCGAGATCATCCTGACTCCCAATGCCTGTCCGATGGAAATAAACCGTCTGTCCCAGCTTCGTGCGAGGGCTTATGAAAATATGTTGGGGATTGCGACCTGCAATTATCCTAAGGGACAGCCGGACTGCAACGGACATTCTTCTGCGTTTGACGGTATGGCGTATTTGCCGGAGCTTAGCGGTTCCAGAGATACCTGTATTCTGGAAGCCGGAGAAGCAGAAGGAATTTATCTCGCGGAATTCGATCTGGATAGAATGCGGGAGTACCGCCGAAGCGAAGTGCACGGTAATGCCTACAGAAGGCCGGAGAAATATCATATTCTGATAGAGAACCGAAGAGAGGAACCATTCCTGAGAGAGGATTACAGGTGGGGAGGAAGCAGAAAATGAAAGAGATTTATTTGGATAACGGTGCGACAACCCGGCCGTCGGAGAGAGTAGTCGCCAAGATGACGCAGGTCCTGACAGAAGCGTATGGCAATCCGTCTTCCTTGCACCGAAAGGGACAGCAGGCCGAAAAGTACGTAGAAGAGGCACGTCGGACGATTGCGCGATATTTAGGCGTGGATCCGGTGACGCTGTATTTTACTTCGGGAGGAACGGAGTGCAGCAATACGGCGATTCTGGGGGCCGCCCAGAAAAATGCGCGTCGCGGAAGGCATATTTTGACGGTGCGCGGCGAGCATCCGGCGACCATGGAGCCGCTGAAGCTTCTGGCGGAACAGGGCTATGAGGTAGAGTATGTGGAAAACGATGCTGCCGGCCGAATCGTACTGGAGGATCTTAAGAAAAAGCTTCGTGACGATACCATTCTTGTGACCTGTCTGCATGTCAATAATGAGACGGGTGTGATTCAGCCGGTGGAAGAAATGGGGGCCATCATTAAGGCCAAAAGGCCGGAGATTTTATTCCATGTGGATACAGTACAGAGCTTTGCTAAGCTCCCAGTGCATCCTATTGCGTGGCAGGCGGATTTTCTCAGCTCCAGCGCCCATAAATTCCATGGTCCCAAGGGAGTCGGCTGCCTGTATGTGCGCAGAGGCCTGACGATTCGTCCCTTGATTCGGGGAGGCGGCCAAGAGAAAAAGTTCCGCTCAGGAACAGAGAATGTTCCGGGAATCGCGGGGATGGGAGAAGCGGTTCAGGAAGCGGTAGAAGCCCTTACAGAGCATGAGGCATATGTACGCGCCCTGAAGATGCGGCTGTATGAACGGATCCTGCGGGAGATTCCGAAGACATCCGTGAACGGACCGACGCCGGAAGAAGGAGCGGCCCATGTTTTAAATATGCGCTTTTTCAATGTTCGTTCGGAAGTCCTCTTGCATAGTCTTGAAGAATATGGTATATTTATTTCTTCGGGGTCTGCCTGCGCATCCAACAAACCGGAAGAAAAGAGTCCGGCTCTGTCTGCTCTGGGATATGGGAGAGAAGAGATGGATCAGTCGGTTCGATTCAGTTTCAGCCGCTATAATACGCCGGAAGAAATGGACGAGACAGTAGAAGCGCTTAAGAAGGTGGTTCCCATGCTGCGCAGATATGTGCGCAGAAAATGACAGAAGGAGAAGGCTCATGTATAATGGTTTGCTGGTAAAATACGGCGAGATTGCGATTAAGGGCAACAACCGCCATCAGTTTGAGAACTTGCTGATTCATAATATCAAAGAAAAATTGGCTCAATACGGGACCTATAAGGTGAGCAAGGAGCAGGGAAGACTTCTTGTTGAGCCGGAGTGCGGCGCTTCCGTGGAAGAGATCATCGCGCCCTTGCAGAAGGTGTTCGGCATTATCGGACTCTGCCCGGCCAGTGTTTTTACGGACAATAGTCTGGAATCCATCTGTGCGCATACGGTAGCGCATTTGAAGGAAGTTTACGGAGAGAATGCGCCGCAGATGACGTTTAAGGTGGAAGGACGGCGTGCCGATAAGAAATACCCCCTGAACAGTCTTCAGATCGCGGCAGAGGTGGGCGGCAAGGTGCTGGAGGCCTTTCCGGAATGGAAGGTGGATCTGCATCATCCGCAGGTCGTAATATGGACAGAACTGCGGAATCGGGTCTATGTGTTCTCCAAGATCATTCCCGGTGTAGGCGGAATGCCGGTATCTTCAAGCAATAAGGCAGCGCTGCTCTTATCCGGCGGCATCGATTCTCCGGTTGCGGGCTGGATGATCGCTAAGCGCGGCGTAGAGCTGTGCGCCGTGTATTTCCATGCACATCCGTACACGACGGATCGCGCTAAGGATAAGGTGATTGAGCTTGCCAGAAGAGTCAGCGAGTATTCCGGCAGAATTCGGCTGTACATCGTGCCCTTTACGGACATTCAGCTGGATATCTATGATCAGTGTCCGCAGGATCAGCTGACCATTATTATGCGCCGAATCATGATGCGTATAGCGGAAAAGATCGCGGAAAAAGAAGGGGCGATTGCGCTTGTGACCGGTGAGAACCTGGGGCAGGTGGCCAGCCAGACGCTGCAGAGCCTGTACTGCACCAATGAGGTTTGCACCATGCCTGTCTTCCGTCCGCTGATCGGATTTGATAAACAGGAGATTATTGAGATCGCTCAGAGGATTGATACCTATGAGACATCCATTCTGCCCTATGAGGATTGCTGCACGATTTTTGTCGCGAAGCATCCGGAAACCAAGCCCAAGCTTTCCAATATTGTCAAGAGCGAGGAGCATTTGACAGATATCGAGAACGCGATCCAGAAGGCGGTCGATGAGAGTGAGATCGTAAAGCTGAATCTGGGTAAAGTTATAAAAGGAGAAGAAGCATGATTACAGTAACCGATGTGAGTCTGCAATATGGCGGCCAGAAGCTGTTTTCTGATGTAAATCTGAAGTTTACGGACGGCAATTGCTACGGAATTATCGGCGCGAACGGGGCGGGGAAATCCACCTTTTTGAAGATTCTTTCGGGAGAGATCGATTATGCTTCAGGAGAGGTATTCATTACGCCGGGACAGAGAATGTCCATATTGAAGCAGGATCATTTTGCGTATAATCAGTTTACGGTTCTGGATACGATTATCCAGGGGAATCCTAGACTGTACGAGATCATGCAGGAAAAAGACGCACTGTATGCCAAGCCTGATTTTTCAGAGGAAGACGGCTTGCGGGCGTCAGAGCTGGAAGGCGAGTTTGCCGAGCTGAACGGCTGGGAGGCAGAGACGGAAGCGGGAAAGCTTTTGCAGGGCCTGGGCATCGATCTGGATAAGCTGTACGCGACGGTGGAGAGCCTGAGCGACCGTGAGAAGGTGAAGGTTCTGCTGGCGCAGGCACTGTTCGGCAACCCCAATATTATTTTGCTTGATGAGCCGACCAACCATCTGGATGTAACTTCCGTTCACTGGCTGGAAGATTTTTTGATGGATTATGAAGGGACAGTTATCGTTGTGTCCCATGACCGTCATTTCCTGAACAATGTGTGTACGCATATCGTGGACATCGATTATAATAAGATTCGCATGTATACGGGCAATTATGATTTCTGGTATGAGTCCAGCCAGCTGATGCAGCGGATGATCCGGGACCAGAACCGCAAAGCGGATGAGAAGATTCGGGAGCTGCAGAACTTTATTCAGAGGTTTTCTGCCAATAAGTCCAAGTCAAGACAGGCGACTTCCAGAAAGAAGCTGATAGAAAAGCTGACGGTAGAGGAGCTGCCGGCGTCCTCCAGACGGTATCCGTTTGTCGGATTTTCCATGGACCGGGAAGTGGGTAAGGAAGTGTTGACCGTAGAAGGATTGTCTAAGACTATCGACGGCGTCAAGGTGCTCAACAATGTCTCCTTCCGCATTGAACGCACGGATAAGGTAGCGTTTGTAGGAGAAAACGAAAACAGCGCTACGGCTCTGTTCAAGATTCTGATGGGAGAGATGGAGCCAGATGAGGGAACCTTCAAGTGGGGCAACACGACTTCGCAGTCCTATTTTCCCAAGGATAATACAGAGTATTTTGCCGGCTGCGATGAGGATCTGATCCGTTGGCTCCAAAAGTATTCTCAGGGGGATATCACAGAGACGTATCTCAGAGGATTTCTGGGAAGGATGCTTTTTTCCGGGGATGAGGTGTACAAAAATGTACAGGTTCTGTCCGGAGGAGAAAAGGTGCGCTGCATGCTGGCGCGGATGATGCTGTACGGATCCAATGTACTGCTGTTGGATCAGCCGACCAACCACCTGGATCTGGAAGCGATTACAGCGGTTAACAACGGTCTGTCGGAATTTAAGGGCGTCGTACTGCTGACAACGCATGACCATCAGATGATGGAGACGGTAGCAACACGGGTTATCGAATTTACGCCGGAAGGCCTTGTGGATAAACAGATGGGATACGAGGATTATCTGGCCTATAAAAAATTGATTTAAGGGCTTTTCTTTTAGGAAGAGTTGTGGTATCATAATATATAGCCCGGCTGACGGAATGCCGGGCTATATATTATACAAGATGAAGAAAAGGAGGGGCATGTCGTGGAAGAAAACGAAAAAGGCATGGCACTGCCGGAGGCAGAGAATTTTATCGAACGCGAGATTAACAAAGATTTGTCGGAGGGCGTGTACAGCCAGGTTGTTACACGATTTCCTCCGGAACCGAATGGATATATGCATATTGGTCATATCAAGGCAATCTGCATCGATTTTGGTACGGCAGCCAAGTATGGCGGCAGATGTAATCTGCGCTTTGATGATACCAATCCGACGAAGGAAGATACAGAATATGTGGATTCTATTATGGAGGACATCCGTTGGATGGGATTCCAATGGGATCATCTGTTCTATGCATCTGAATATTATGATAAGCTGTATGAGTTCGCGGAGATTTTGATTCAGAAGGGACTGGCGTATGTGGACGATCTGTCTCCTGAGAAGATGCGGGAGTACCGCGGAACGCTGACAGAGCCGGGTAAGGAAAGTCCCTGGAGAAACCGCAGTGTGGAGGAGAACCTGGATCTGTTCCGTCGGATGAAGGCAGGAGAGTTCCCGGAAGGATCTCATATTCTTCGCGCCAAGATCGATATGGCGTCTCCCAATATCAATATGCGTGACCCGGCGATGTACCGGATCAACTATGCCCATCATCATAGAACCGGGGACAAATGGTGCATCTATCCGATGTATGATTTTGCTCACCCCCTGTCCGACGCGCTGGAGGGGATTACTCACTCTCTGTGTAGCTTTGAGTTCGAGGACCATCGCCCGCTGTACAACTGGTTTGTAGAGAAGGTAGGGGTATTTCCGCATCCGCCGCGTCAGATTGAGTTTGCCAGAATGGAGATTACAAATATCGTCACCAGTAAGCGAAAACTGCGTGCGCTGGTTGAAAACGGCGTAGTCGACGGCTGGGATGATCCGCGTATGCCTACTTTGGCAGGACTGCGTAAGCGCGGATATACACCGGAATCCATCAAAAGCTTTATCACTAGCACAGGTGTGGCGAAGGCGCGCGGCTCGGTGATCGATTATTCGTATCTGGAGCATTGCGTTCGTGAAGACCTGAAGCTTAAGAGCAAGCGTATTATGGGCGTGATTCATCCGCTGAAGGTTGTGATCACCAACTATCCGGAAGGACAGGTTGAGTTCTTCCAGATCGATAACAATCAGGAGAATCCGGAACTGGGCAAGCGTGAGGTGCCGTTTGAACGGGAGCTGTATATCGAGCAGGAGGATTTTATGGAGAATCCTGTCGGTAAGTTCTTCCGCCTGGCGCCGGGACGTGAGGTGCGTTTTATGGGCGCGTATTTTGTGACCTGTCAGGAAGTGATCAAGGATGAAGAGGGCAATATTCTGGAGCTGCACTGCACCTATGATCCCGAGACACGGGGCGGAAACTGCGATACCCGTAAGGTAAAGGGAACGATTCATTGGGTAGCGGCGTCGACAGCAGTAAAGGCCAAGGTGCGTCTGTACAATCATTTGTTTGTATATAATGAGGAGACCAAAGAGTACGATATCAATCCGGACTCTCTGGAGACCGTTGAGGAGGCCTATATTGAGCCTTCTATCAAAGAAGCGGAAGCGGGAAGCCATTTCCAGTTTGTACGGAACGGATACTTTATCGTAGATCCCAAGGAGTCCACACCGGAACAGTTGGTTGTGAACCGTACAGTAGCGTTGAAGAGTTCCTTCAAGCCGATCGTAGGGTAAGAGAATGGGGAGCCGCGAAAGCGGTTCCCTGGTTTTTTAGAAAAAAGTCAAAAAAGGGGTTGACTTTTTCAGAGGTCTATGATAGAATATCATCTGTTGGCGCAAGACGCTGATAAGCTGCCTTGGCTCAGTTGGTAGAGCGTCGCCTTGGTAAGGCGGAGGTCGTCAGTTCAAATCTGATAGGCAGCTTTATAAAAAGAGAAGTGATATCACTTCTCTTTTTTGTATGAAAAACCGCAGCCTTACAGCTGCGGATAGATCTCTTCAAAGACAGCACGGAGGAGGCTTCCGGAATCACGGCATTCTGCGGTGACAGTGATGACAGCGTTTTTGTCACGCAGGAGGATGACCGACTGACCGTATTTGCCGCTGGCGCGGAAACTGCCTTCAGGGCCTGCCCAAAATAGATAGCCGTAGCCGCCGCTGGAATTCTCCACCTGCTTCGAGGTAGCCGCCTGTACCCATTCGGCAGGGATGAGCTGTTTTACGTTCCAATTGCCGTTTTGCAGCAATAGCTGACCGAATAGATGCAATTCATCGATCGTGAGGAAGAGACCGCCGGCGCCAAAGGTCATGCCGTTCGGATCGGTTTCCCATGTAGGCAGAGAGATTCCCATGGGCGCTAACATACGGGGCATCAGATAATGGACAAGATCGCATCCGGCACGGCGCTGTACGAGAATTCCGGCAAGGTAGGGGCCGACATTGTTATAGAGAAAGTGTGTGCCGGGAGCGCAGGAAAATGGCTGGCGCAGAGCAAGGCCCACCCAGTCGTGATCTTTATAGTAAGGGCGTTCAGCGCCCATAAGAAAGGGCTTTT
>CABUPM010000020.1 GCA_902493345.1 uncultured Eubacteriales bacterium
CAGGTCGGAAGCGGAGTAAATCCAGCTTCCACCAGCTTGCTCTTGTCCAACCGGCTGTTAAACGGGCGAGCCGCCTTGCTCAGACCGTACTCCGCCGTAGTGACAGGAACCACTTCTGTCTTATATCCAGCCTGACGATAGATTTCTTTCGTGAAATCATACCAGCTGATATAGCCACCCTCGTTGGTTGCATGATAATAACCGTACTTCTCGGTTTCATTCATATCGACGAGCAGTCGAGCCAAATCATATGTATAGGTCGGTGTGCCGATCTGGTCATTGACCACACGAACAGTATCGTGTGTATTACCAACATTCAGCATGGTCTTAATAAAGTTCTTACCATAAACTATTTATTCCGCTCCTGCGTGACTTAAAACGACTTTGATCGTTTTCAATATGATCTTAATATCCAACAAAATGGACCAGTTGCAGATATATTCGCCATCCAAGCGGACAACCTCCTCGAAGTCCTTGATCGAGGATCTGCCGGAAACCTGCCACATGCCTGTGATGCCCGGCTTAAAGGCCAGGCGGAACTTATGGTGCAGTTCGTATTGTTTATACTCGTCCATTGTCGGCGGCCTTGTCCCTACCAGCGACATGTCCCCCTTGAGCACATTCCAGAACTGCGGCAGCTCATCGATGGACATCTTACGGATAAACCGACCAAAAGGAAAAATTCGCGGATCGTTTTCCATCTTGAACATCAGACCCTGCATCTCATTTTCCTTCATGAGCTCCTTTTTCCGCTCCTCCGCGTCCACATACATAGAACGGAATTTATAGATTTTGAACGGTCTGCCGTTCCGCCCCACTCGGGTCTGTGAGAATAACACCGGACCGGGCGCCTGGATCTTGATGATCGGCGCGACCAATAGATACGCAATGCCGGTAAATACAAGGCCGATCAGCGCTGACGCAATGTCCATCATCCGCTTGATAAAGAGCTGCGTCTGCGTAACAAGCTTTGGGGAAGAGGTCACTGCCGTATAGGAACCGATTCTGGAGATTATCTGTGGGAAAGACGTAGGAAACAGAATGGGGATACTAAGATGAATTGTCACTCCGATCTCCTCCGCGATCTTCATGATCTCGCCCATTCTCTCATCGCTTGGCTTCACAGCCACAAAGATCTCATCCACCACTTGCTGACGTACATATTCCTTATATGTCGACATATCCGCGACGACGGGAATTCCTTCTACACTCTGTCCCTCTTCCACTTCCTTATCACTATACACAATACCGCTGATGCGATACCGGTTGTAGATATCCTTCTGAAGATTCTCAAGCAGCGTCGAAACCTCATCGGACGGAGCGATCACAAGCATGCAGGAAACATTGGCTTTTCCAATATGCTTTTTCAGGGCTTTCAGACCGATTCTTCCAAGATAAACAAAAAGGACGCTGAATACCGCTGTTCCGATCAGGACATAGCGTGAATATTCATCTGTAGATTGAAATACAAAAAAATACATGAGCAGGACAACAGAGATAGCGAGGCATTGCTTCAGGACGCTTTTCAGCTCCAGAAGATAGCCTCTTCTAAGAATGCCGGAATAATTATTGATACAAAAGGCCATTACGATGTGTAGCAGCGGAATGATCAGGATCAGATTGCGGTAAAGCTCGCTATAAATAGGCAATTCCCCTTGATTCCGTAGCAAATAGGCAAGAAACAGGGACAGCTCCAGGGCAAAGATATCGACAATGATAAAATCCCAATGCTTGTCCAAACTGTTTTTGGTTTGTCTATACATAGTATGAGTCCATATCCTTTGTGATTTTGATATTAAAAAAAGAGTAAGCTACGCCATTCATGCCTAGGGTCCGCATGAATGGAAAACAGGTGTGTGGCACGGGATTCTCAAACGCGGCTGGGCGACGATTTGATAGGCCAATGCTTTGTGATTCTCTTGCACAAACAGCTTCCAGGGAAGCTCACAAACCATCCTCTCCTTTCCTGATTATACATGGACAGTATACCATAATTCACTAGGATTTGCAACACTATTATCTTCTACTTCTGTCGAATCTGTTCGACATATCCCTTATTCTCCCGTTTCTCATAGATTTTTTGACAGATCCTACCAAATAAAAATGCCAAAGATTCTCATTTTGAAAATCTTTGGCAAATATTCTTTACTCAACGGTGACACTTTTGGCCAGATTTCTCGGCTTATCTACATCGTATCCCTTTTTCACGGACATGTAATAGGCGATCAGCTGCTGTGGGATATTGGCCAGCAGCGAGGTAAACATCCAATTGCAGGACGGAATGGTGATGATCTCATCCGCTACACTGCGGATCAACGCCATATCCGCATCCTCCGCCGCGATGCAGAGCACCTTCGCGCCTCGGGCCTTGACCTCCTTGAGGTTGCTGATGGTCTTCTCGATCAGGCTCTTTTGCGTCACAATGCCGATCACAAGCGTTCCCTTTTCAATCATCGCGATCGGTCCATGCTTCAATTCTCCGGCGGCGTAGGCTTCACTATGCAGATACGCGACTTCCTTGAGCTTCAAAGAGCCCTCCATGCCGGTGTAATAATCCAGCCCGCGCCCGACATAGAACACATTGTACGGGTCATTCTCTTCCACAATCTTATGGATCTCTTCCGCCTTCTGAAGGATCTCCTCAATCTTGGCCGGCAGACCGATCAGATCACTGCGCAGCGCCCGGAATTCTTCTGCGGTCATCTTCCCGCGCAGCATGGCAAAATGAGCGCTTAAGAGGTACATCGCCGCAAGCTGGCAGGAATACGCCTTGGTACTGGCAACGGCAATCTCCGGCCCGGCCCAGGTATAGAATACATAATCCGCTTCCCGGCTGATACTGGAACCGACAACATTCACGATGCCCAGCACCTTGGCCCCCGCGGCCTTGGATATCCGCAGCGCCGCGAGCGTATCCGCCGTCTCTCCAGACTGAGATACGACAATGACCAGTGTTTTTTCATCGATGATCGGATCCCGATACCGGAACTCGGAGGCCGTCTCCACGACCGTACTGACTCTGGCAATCCGCTCAATCAGGTATTTGCCTACCATCGCCGCATGATATGCTGTACCGCAGGCTACCAGATAGATCCGATCCAGATTGTCCAATACTTCCTGACCGATTCCCAGATCGTCCATTCTCGGACGATCCACCGCGTCCTGCAGCCGGGAATTGAGTGTGTCTCTGACGGCCTGGGGCTGCTCATAGATCTCCTTCAGCATAAAGTGCGGATATCCACCCTTTTCTGCCGCCGCTACATCCCAGGTCACGTGGAAAATATCCCTGTGAACCGGATTTCCGTCCGCTCCGACGATCTGGATCGTATCGGTCGTCAGAACCGCGATATCATGATTTTCCAGAAGATATACGTCCCGGGTATGATTCAGTATGGCGGGGATATCCGAAGCAATATAGTTCTCTCCCTTACCAAGTCCTACAATCAGAGGACTGTCCTTTCTTGTCGCGTAGATCGTGTCCGGATGGTCCGCAAAGAGGATTCCCAGACCATAGGATCCACGCATGACGCTAAGCGCCTTATTGATCGCCTTCACCGGTTCCTTTTCCTGCTTATAATACCAGGCGATCACATTGGCCAGAATCTCCGTATCCGTCTCAGAGACAAAGGAACTCCCCTGAGCGGCGAGCTGATCCCGCAGCTGCGCGTAATTTTCGATGATACCATTATGTACCACAACCACCGAATGGTCCATACTGCAATGCGGATGCGCATTGATATCGGACGGTTCTCCGTGCGTTGCCCAGCGGGTATGGCCGATTCCGGCATAGCCCTGCGGGAAACCGACCTCCTTGAGATGCTCCGCCAGGTTAGACAGCCTTCCCTTTTTCTTTTCTATACAGATCCCTGAGGGCGTGAAAACCGCGATTCCTGCCGAGTCATATCCCCGGTATTCCAGCTTGGCCAGTCCTTCCATGATAATATTGGTCGCTTTCTCTTCTTTACCGATATATCCGATGATTCCACACATAACCTATTCTCCTTTCTGCTTTTTCGTCTCCATATATATGTTCTGTATATTCTGTGCGGTTTGCCCGTCTTCCAGGCTAACCACCGCGTGCTTTCCATTAAAAAATTCTGTCTTGTACTTTTTCTCCGGCTGATTCTTGGCGTAGATCTCCAGACTGACTCCGGCCTCCACTACCTCCGATGCCAGATGCAGCTCCAGATAGGCCCGCCGTTTATGACGGTCAATCCTGCGGATGTACGCTTCCTTGCCCTTTAAAGGCCCCTCTGTGACAATAATCTCATTTTTCTGTATAATCCCGCGTGAAACGGGGATCACTTGCTCCTCACGCCCCAGCTCCCGAAGAAGTGCCTCTTCGGCTGGTGTGATCGGTACAATCTCTGTCCCCACCGTTACAAGTGATTTCCAGCCCGGAATCTGCCTCAGTCTGCTCTGAAGCTCCTCCGGCTCCCTTGTCTGCATAAACACATAACCTGGAAACAGCACGCATGGACGGATCGTCCATACGCCGCCTTGTTTCCTCATCTCATCATAATATGGCAAAAAACTCTTTTCCAGAACCGGCGCTTCTATCCTTTGTTCGCATTTTTTCTGATAACTCTGCTCCATCCCCGTGGGGACACGCATCACATACCACATGCTCCCCCCTCCAGTTTCCGCAGATACATTCTGGCTGCCTTGAGTCCATCCATCGCCGCGGACATAATGCCGCCCGCATAGCCTGCGCCCTCTCCGATCGGATAGAGCCCCGGTATGGAAGAATTCATCGCCGCATCACGCAGCATCCGAACCGGTGAAGAACTCCTGGACTCCACTCCGGTCAATGCCGCACCGGCTGAAGCAAAGCCCGGCATACTCTTTTCAAAGCCCAAAAGGCCCAGTCCCAACGAATGGGCAAGCTCCTCCGGCAGAACCTCTCCCAGCTCCGCTGCCTTCCATCCGGAAGTACAGCTGGGCTCTACCTCTGAAAAAGGCGGCTGTCCCTTGGGTACCTCCAGGCCCTGCCCCTTCAGATAATCTCCCACATATTGAACAGGCGCCCGCCAGTCGGAACCTCCCAGCCGGTATGCCGCCCGTTCCAGGCAGCGCTGAAAGGCAACACCTGCCAGCTCATCCTCTCCATATTTCTGATAATCCTCCGGCGTAACCGTAACCAGAATGGCGGAATTTGCGTTTTTCTCATCTCTGCGGTAATTGCTCATGCCGTTGACCACCATCTCTCCCTCTTCGGAAGCGGAGGCCACAACCAGACCGCCGGGACACATACAGAAGGAATACACACCCCGTCCGCCGGGCTCGGTATATGCGACCTTATAAGACGCCGCGCCCAGGGCCGGATGCCCTGCGTATTCCCTATATTGAAGATGATCCACAAAGCTTTGCGGATGCTCAATCCGAAGTCCTACCGCAAAGGGCTTGGGCTCCATAAGAAGCCCCGCTTTTTTTAACATTGCAAACGTATCTCTCGCACTGTGTCCGATCCCCAAAAAGACAGCTTCTGCCTGCAAATTGTTACGAACTCCATGAGAAACGGTGCTTAGGCGAAGTCCCTGCGAAATGTCTTCCACATCCTCCAGCTTGGTCTCAAATCGGATCTCGCCGCCCAGATTCTCGATCTCCTGCCGAATCCCGCGGACAACCTCCCGCAGCCGGTCGGTTCCGATATGGGGCTTACTGTCATACAGGATCTCTTCCGGCGCACCGGCCTGAACCATCTCCCGAAGCACCCAGCGGCCGAGGCCTTCTTTATCCTTGACCAGGGTATTGAGCTTACCATCGGAAAATGTTCCGGCGCCCCCTTCTCCAAACTGTACATTGGATTCCGGCTGCAGAACATGCTCCTTCCAGAAGCGTTCTACATCCTGCGCCCGCTCCTCTACCCTGCGTCCTCGTTCCAGAACAATCGGACAGAGCCCTGCTCGGGCCAGAACCAATGCGCAGAACATTCCGGCCGGGCCAAAGCCCACAACCACCGGTCTCTCCTTACTCCGATAGCCAGAGTGCGCCGGGAACTGCGCCGGAGTCTCCTCCCGCAGCTCCATGTCTTTTTTCTGCGGCAATCGCTTCCAGCAGGCCGCCTCATTGGCTACTTCTGCCTCTACCGTGTAGGAAAAAACAAAAGCATGCCCTCTGCGGGCATCCAGCGACCGCCGAAGAATCTCCCAGCGGATCAGATCCTTTTTCTGAATCTTGAGGCGCTTACAGATGAGCGGTTCCAAAGCCTCTATGGGTTCTTCGATCGAAAGCTTTAACTGAGTAATCCGAATCACAGGCTCTCTCCTTTCCCTTGGAGCCGCCCCTGGCAAATCTCTCTGCGTAGGAACTCCTGATGAATATAATTCCTGACGCCCTTCTTGTCCGTACTCCAGGTAGGCGCAATCAAAAGCCGGCGCGGGCCATCCCCCGTCAGGCGGTGAATGACAACCTCCGGCGACAAATGCTCTATACAATCACATAAAATATCCGTATATTCTTCCAGATCCAATACCTGAAACGCTCCGGAACGATAGATATTCTCCAGCTCCGTCCCCTTCAGCACATGGAGAAGCTGCAGCTTGATCCCATGGATTCCCACTTGATTCAAATATTCGATCGTATCTATCATACACTCTTTTGTCTCATTTGGCAAGCCTAAAATCACATGCACAATCACCTGCAGTCCTGCTGCCTTCAGCCTCTGGGCACAGTCTTCAAAACAAGCCAGTCCATACCCTCTGTGTATCCGCTCCGCTGTTTTTTCGTTGGATGTCTGCAGCCCCAGTTCCACCCAGACTGGCTTCTGCTGGTTCAATTCCTGCAGAAGCGCCAGCGTTTCCTCCGCTATACAGTCCGGTCTTGTCGCAATGGACAGCACGACGACCTCCGGATCCTGGATCGCCTCATAAAAAATCTTCCGCAGATAGGATACCGGCGCGTAGGTGTTAGTAAAGGACTGAAAATACGCAATATAGGCGTTTCCTTTATACTTTTTCTTTAGTCTCTCCTTCGCCTCTGCCAGCTGTCTGGGAATCGAAAGCTCTGCCGACGGAGAAAATTCTCCGGACCCGCCCGCGCTGCAAAAAACGCAGCCGCCCCAATCCAGGGTTCCATCCCGATTCGGACAGGTCATACCGCCATTTAAGGCCAGCTTGTAGACCTTCTCTCCAAAGGTCTGCTGTAAGTATCCATTCAAGTCCCGATACCACATGTCTCCTCCGTGGAAAAGATCTCTGTCGGCTGATCCCGATAGGTCATATGAATCCGGTATTCTCCCTCGCCAAGGCGGTGATTCAGAATCTGGCGCACAGTCTGCATCGCAAGTTCTGGCGTGTTGTTCTCCTTACTCAAGTGCGCCAAGAGAAAATCACACTCTGGATTGTCCGGAATCAGCTCCGCCAGCAAATGCGCGCAGTCTTCATTGGACAGGTGTCCCAGATTGCTCCGGATCCTCCGTTTCAGACTGAGCGGATAGGACCCGCCCATCAGCATCTCTATATCGTGGTTGCATTCGATCACGGCAATCCGTGCTCCCTGCAGCATCTGCCGTATTTCCGCCGAGACCATTCCGGTATCCGTCATTACGACCAGCTTTTCCTTTTCCGTCGTAAAGCAGTAGCCCACCGGCTCGTTGGCGTCATGATAAATCATGAAGGGCTCAATCCGTAGGCCGGCCATCCGGTACCCCTGCCCTGCCCGGATAGAATAGCACTTTTCACTCTCGATCCGGCCCATGCTGCGTTCCATCCCATGCCATGTTCCCTCTGTCGCAAACACCGGGATATGGTATCTTCTGGCCCAGGCTCCGACTCCCTTGATATGGTCGGAGTGTTCATGTGTGACAAAAATGGCCTGGATGGACTCCGGAGCAATGCTCCGCAGCCTGAGATTGGCCTCGATCGCTTTCAGGCTCAGTCCCACGTCCACCAGAACGCGGACACCGCCTGCCTCTATATAATGACAGTTGCCGCTGGAACCGCTGGCAACAGAACAATACCGCATATTACTCTAACTCCTGTTTTCTCCAAAATTCTCTTATGTTTCTCTCTATCTCCTGCGCCGGAACAATTCTGGGATTCCAGTCCGGCGGCATACTCTTAAGGTATCTTCTCTCCCGGTAGCGTTCATCGATCAGAAGGATGATCCCTCGGTCCTCTTCTGTGCGGATCACGCGTCCGGCCGCCTGAAACACCCGGTTCAGTCCCGGATATCTGTAAGCGTAGTCAAATCCCCGTCCGCAAAGACGATCCATATATTCTCTTACCAGGTCTCGTTCCATACCAATCTGCGGAAGTCCCACCGTTACAATCAGGCTTCCGATCAGCCGCTTCCCCCTGAGGTCGATCCCCTCTGAGAAGACGCCGCCGAGTACGCAAAAGCCGATTCCCCAGGGCGGTTTCTCCTGAAAATGCGCCAGGAACTCCTCTCTCTCCTCTTCATTCATCCCCGGGCTCTGTTCCCAAAGGGTCATCTCCGGATACGCGTCCCGAAAAAACGCGGCGACCTGCTGCAAATACGGATAGGACGGGAAAAAGACCATATAATTTCCTTCCTTGGCCTGTACAGCACGGTAGATCACAGCGGCTACGGCCCCCACTGTCTTCTCCCGGTTCTGATAATCCGCACGGATTCCGGCTGCCACAAACACCTGTTTATGCTCCGGATCAAACGGGGATTCCAGATAGATCGCATCCATGGGATGTTCCGGATCATTGCCGCCCAGAAGCTCTTTATAATATTCAATGGGTAAAAGCGTCGCGGAAAAGAGGATAACGGAACGCACTTTGTCATAGCGCTGCCGTAGCTTCTGTGCCGGATGGACGCAAAAAATCCTGTAAACCGGATGGCCGTTTATTTTTTCCAGATAGGTGACGGAACTCTCGTCATACTCTTCCTCCATCTTCAGGAAAAACTGCACCTGAAAATACAGCTCCATCCACTCTTCCACTCCTGGCTCCTGTGTCAGGCACTCGGCAAGCTGAGTATTGAACTCCGCCAGCAGCGTTATCAGTTCCTGGGAGGGTGCGGAATAGGTGACGCATTCTCCTTCTCTGACTTCGTCTCCTTTTTGGTCAAACCAATCGATCAGCCGCCGCTGCGCCCGCCGGAGAGCTCTTCTCCAGGAGACCGGTTTGCCGCGGAAGATCCGTCCGAATTCCAAAAACATCGGCCCGATCACTTCCGCGCTGTACATGGACTGCGCCCGGTCCGGCAGATTATGGGCTTCGTCCACCAACAGCGTATACTCTGTTTTCTGGTCCTGGAAGAAACGTTTTAAGGACGCTGTCGGATCAAACGCGTAATTATAATCTCCAATGATCACATCGGCCCAGGTACTGATATCCAGCCCCAGCTCAAAAGGGCATACCCGGTACGTTTCCGCATGGCTGCGCAGAAGATCCCGTCCAATCTGACGGTACTGCGTGATTGCCGCGTACACCGCCTGATTGATCCGGTCATAATGTCCCTTGGCATACGGACAGTTCTCCGGATCGCAGTTTCTCTCCTCCAGGGGACAGATCTTGTCCTTGGCCGTCAATGTAATACTGATCAGCTCCGGCTTCTGTTCTGATAATCTGTCCAAGGCATCCTGCGCCGCAAGTCCCGTCGCTGTCTTGGCCGTCAGATAAAAGAGCTTGGATGTCAATCCATTGGCCATGGCTTTCAGGGCCGGGAAGAGCGCCGACACCGTCTTGCCGGTTCCTGTGGGCGCCTGTATAAAGATTCCGCTGCCGGATTGAATGGTCTTGTATACATAAGCAGCCATCGTCCGCTGCCCTGTCCTGTAGGAAGGAAACGGGAATTGCAGATTCTGCAGACTCTGCGTGCGTTTGGTAAGATGATCCCGGTTCCAGCGCAGCCACTTGGCATAGGCTTCTACTGTCTCTGTGAAAAAGCTCCGCAGATCTTCCGCCCGCCATAGCTCGTCATATGTATATTCCTTTTCCTGTTCGATCTGATAATACGTCAGGCGCAGCCAAACAGCGGCATATCCCTCCTGCTCACACAGAATATGCCCATAACACAAAAGCTGTCCGCGGTGCGCGGGCTCATATGAAAAGCCCAGATGCTCCGCGGACGCATAGGTTGACTTGATCTCTTCGATACGGCAGGGAGCCTCCAGATTCATCAGCTCTTCCACTCCGTCCGCACGGCCCTCTACTTCCAGGCACAGTCCATCCGCGAGAGATACCGCAAGCAGCATGGGAACTTCGCTCCTGTAGGCCGCAGAACGGCTCTTTTGCAGCTTCTGATGAATCCTCGTACCCTCCAGAGCCCGCTCCGGTCCGCTGAAGCCCCCGCTGGCAAGATCGCCTCCACGGCAGATGAATTCCACCATCTGCCGTATGGAGACATGAACCGCCCCTTCTTCTCCCATTACAGAAGCCAATAGGGCATCTCATCCTTTACATGAACGCCTTGCTGTTTCCTGGCCGGTTCCGCCTGTACCTCCGGCCTCTGTTCCGGCTCTTCCTTAGCGGTCGCGAGTACGATCGCCTTGTTCTGAATCTTGGCCTCAAAGAACTTGGGACGCTCGTTGGGCGTCTGGTTGGGCTGATGCACTGTCATCATCAATTCGCCTGTAAATTTTCGGAAGACCATACCATGGCCGCCATCTTCTTCAAACGCAAGCTGATCGTTCTGCTTCCAGGGTCCGAGGATGCCTCCCTCGGAATAGGCGCTGCCCATGGCATAGCCCTTGGGGCCCCTTCCGGACCAGAGCATCATCAGCTGATCTCCATCTTCTACCAGGAACGGGCCATCCGTTACATAGCTATAGGCGTCGCTGTCTGACTCCGGGTGACGTTCCTTCCACGGACGTCCAGACGCCCAGGAAGCTTCCGACGCCGAGAACAGCTTGACAGGATCTCCGGCCGGTCCCGTCAGATCCTTCTTCAGAGGCATGGCCACGATCTCTCCGTCTATAATCTGCGTCCATTCATGGCAGAATACAATCCACGGCTGTCCCTCCGGATCCAGGTAGAATGTACCATCCAGGCAGTCCCAATCCTCCGGTGTTACCGGACCGTCGGATATGGGCGTGTACGGGCCCTCCGGACGGTCGGAACGCAGAATCTGCGTACCCTTATAACGCTTCTCCGAGCCAAAGGTCGCGAACATATAATACTTACCACGATAGCGGTGCACCTCTGGCGCCCAGTTATTCCGGGTTCCCCAGAAATTCTCATCCGGCCGGAAGGCGGCGATCGGTCCGTCCCAATGCTCCAGATCCTCGCTTACGAAACAATCAAATCCATAGAAGGGGCCTCTCCAGCAGCTGGGATCGGTCGTGCCGAACAGATAGTATTTACCCTCTTCCTCCACCGGCAGTACAAACGGATCCCGCATCTGAATCTGATCCAGGCGCAGATATCCCGCCTCTACCATCTTGGGTGCGAACTTTTTGATGTTATACCCTACGTCCTGCAGCATCTGCAGCATGGTATAGTGGGGACGCATCTCCTTACAATACAACAGTGCCTGCAACGCGACCTCGCCTGTGATATGGGGCAATCCCGTCCAATCGCGGACCGCGCCCACATGCTCCATCGCCTTGCGCATCTTATCCAGCGAAGGCAGCGCCTCACGGATGATCGCGTTGATCGTACGGCGGTTCTCCAAAATAAATCCTAACCGGCGGATTCTCTCTTCCGCGTCATAATGATAATCCGCCAGAATGGCCGGAGCGGCGGCGCCATATACCTTTTCCAGCTTCTTGCGGTATGCCGCCTCATCAAACTTGCGCAGTCTCGGGATAACGCGGCGCGCCTCGATGTCCAATGTCAGGAACTCACGGTACAAACGGTCCATGATCAGCGTACCTACGCCTACCTTGGTTCCGTGATAGATTGCTGGCTTTCCGTTCAACTGCAGCCACATTTCCCAAAAATGAGAGAAATGATGCTCGGAGCCGGAGGCTGCTCTAGAAGACCCCATATAGCTCATATATACGCCGGACAGAACCAGACCTTCCATCAATCTCGCCAGGAGCTCATCGCCAAACTCTCCTTCTTCTGGAGCTTCCAACGCCAGATCGATGATCTGATCCGTTACCTTTAACATGGCCTTGGCTACAAAATCACAATAATATTCTCCATTGATCAGATGGCTGAGCTTCCAATCCAGGCCGGAATTGTACTTGGCTGCCATATCGCCGATTCCCGCCAGGGTCATGGACCTCGGCGCCTTGCACATCACCGCCATATCGCCGATGATGACCTTCGGCGGATTGTAGTATTCGGTTACCTTCAGATTGTTGCGCACCAGCGCCGCTACGGTAGAGGCGTATCCATCCATAGAAGCCGCGGTTCCGATGATCCACTGCGGTACACCGCCCAGCATCTCTCCGATCACCTTTCCCAGATCGTTCAGCGTACCGGAACCTACAGAGATGATCACATCCGGACGCTTCTCACAAGCACGGAAAGCATTCACGCCTTCCTCCATCGCCACTTCATCCGCTGTCAGCCATCCATCTTCGCGCTGATAGATATGCTCATAGACCTCGATTCCGGCATTCCGGATCAACTGCGCCGCCTGTTCTCCGGCTGCCTCATGCGTATGCGTATCCTCCAGCAGCATGACCGTCTTCATACCATGCTGCTGCAGCAGCTCCGTAACGTATTCCATGGCTCCGCGTCCGATGACGACCGCGTCGATATTGGCCCGGTGCGTTTTACCGCATGCGCAGACGATATCTCTGTTCAGGACATCGGCCAGCGGCTGCATTTCCTGCAAGGTTTTCTTACTCATCTTGATCTTCCCCCTGTATAGTATTTTTATCTTGATCTTGATTTTGTTTCTCTTCAGCAGCGGTCAGCCCGACATACCCGGTCTCCCGATAGGCTTCGTCCGTAATCTCCTGCGGATATCCCAGATATTCCAGAATCCGGATACCGTTCGGCACTTTCAGGACTCCCGGCTTCAGCTTATAATCGAAATCCAGCGCATCCTTCGTAACATTCTCACTAAAATGATAACTGGTATATTGATCCGCTACCTTTTGCGTGATCTCAATATCGTGGGTCGCTACAATGACCATCGTATTGTGTCTGGCCAGATAGGACAGCAGTGAAGAGGCCGCCGCCACTCTCTCGATGGGATTGGTCCCTCGGAAGATCTCATCGATCATCAGCAGCGAAGTGCGATTCTCATCCAGTGTCTGCACCATCCGCAGCAGCGCCTCGGCTTCCGCCATATAATAACTCTTGCCCTCAATCAGGTTATCGCTCGGGCTGATGGATGTCAGGACATTGAAAAAGGATGCCGTATAGGAGTCGGCCGGTACTGTGTAAAAGGTCTGCGCCAGCACCGCTCCCGAAGACAATGTCCGCAAAAATGTGGATTTACCGGACATGTTGGAGCCGGTGATCACGACATTGCCCCCTGTCATCTCCAGGGAATTGGGGACACCCTTGGTCAGCAGCGGATGCGTAATGTTTTCCACCTTAAAATACTTCGGCTCCGGAACAAATACCGGCTTGGTCATGCGGCGCAGCCCTCTGCGGAAGGACGCCATCGCCATCAACGCGTCCAGCTCTCCGATCTTACGGTACAGGACCCGCAGTACAGGTGCCTCCTGCTCCACATATTTCAGGCACCGGATAAAAGCACGGTCCTCTGTCAGGAACAGGATCTTGAGATATTCTACAAGTCCGATCGGATCATTGCCTCCGATTCCGAGTCGGCCTGCCTTTTTCTTGATGATTCCGCACTTCTTTATACATTTCCGGAAAAAGCTCAGATATCCCTTATCGAGCTGCGGAATATCCATATTGCCCATCTCTTCCGCGACCGTAAGCATCCTCGCGATGAACTGAACGCCCGGCATCGTCGCTTCTGTTCTGGCATTGAGCTTTTGGTGATACACGGTATTGATTACAAACATAATCGCCGTCATCATTAATCCGCCAAAGCCCATAAACGGGATGGAAATAAGCGCCGCCAGCATGGCCAGAGCCAGACCGTTGGCCCAGGACGCGGAATCCGGCAGCTTGGGAAACCCATGGAACAGCAAGGACGCTGCCCCATCATACTCCACTTTTCCAAGATAGAAAAGAAGGCAGGCGATCTTGTCCCTTGCCTCTCCATTGTGCTGGAGATAATCCATCACCCGGTCCCGCCGCTTCAGCTCCTCCTCATCGAAGATCAGCGTACGCAGCATATTATACAGCATCTGCTGTCCCGGCATCGAATAGGCCCGGTCCAGCTTGCAGAATATGCGGTTCATCTCCATGTCGTTCCAGGTCTGGTCATCCAGGATCCAGTCCGCACGCTTCATCATGTCTACAAAGAACTCTTCCAGATCCGGAAAATTCAGATCGTCCTGCACACTATCGCTGAAATCCTTGCCCCAGTGGTTTCTGACAAATTCCAGCCTGCTCTTTTTATAAAACTTCGGCATGTGGCCGCTCCTCCCATACTGCTTGTTATGATTGCGCTGTCCCCGCTGTGTCTTCATCCGCGACCACGATACTGAGTGTCTGCGGCGCTCCGTATACCTTCAGGCCTTCCGGCGCGGCATAGACGATGCTCACTTCATATGTCCCGTTTTCAGTCAGCGCTCCCACATCTGCCATACAGCGAATATTGGCCGACGTCAGACTGTCCAGCGCTGAAGGCTTTCCTTGTATCTGGACGATCGCGCTGCCGTCCGTCAGAGTATATGTCTTGCCTTTGACGGAATTCTGCCAGGTAAAGTTCTGCCCTGTAATGCTGAAGCTCCGAATCTCTTTTTTCTTCATATTGACTGTCAGGGTCGTCTGCGACGCGCTGCCGCCGACAAGCCCTATATGCACTCCGTATTCCTGAGACAGCTTGGTGCAAACCGCCGCGAGGTCATAGCTCTGCTGGAATGTCGTGGTTTTGTCTGCAGCCGATACCGCTGCAAGCTCAATCTCTGTAATCCCGGCCAGAACATTCTTGGGGCCGTAGAGCTGAACGGACTCCTGTGAGAGACTGCTGCTATCCACATAATACTCACTATTCGGATCTTCTGTGACCTCCACCGTGCGGATCGGAACCTCCTGCACAAAATACACCGGTACGCTCAGCTGCATCATCACTTTGGCCGAATAAGAGACATCCTCCAATTCATCCAAAAGCACCGGATTGCCATCCGTATCCAGGAAAGTGATCGCCTTGCCCTTACCTGATACCGTGTCGGACGCGTCCTGTACATCCAGCACAGCTTCCGCAGAAGCGATTCTGTCAATCTGACTCTGCGGTCCGGAAAGGATTACAACCGACGGCTCCATGACCGCGTACGCGTCCTGCGCAACAACAACATACCCCTCGGCCGGTGTTCCTTCTGTGCGAAGCTGAATCGTGTACTCCTTGGATACGATATCCTCCACATTGAGCCGAACATAGGATACACTCTGATGCTTCACTGTCACGTTCCGATCATCGACCGTACAGGAAGCCTCGGCTCTTCCCTCCTCCGGCTGCACGGCCAGATAGTCGATATACGCGTTAAAATTATCTGCCGTCAGATTCTCTACGATCGATCGGCGTCCGCTCACTGTCACACTGAGTCTCATCTCCGACTCCAGCGTAACATGCTGATGCTGCTCTTCAAAATAGTTTTCATTCTGTATGGCAATCGGTATATTATGAATGGTTTCCGTCGTTACAGGATCCTGCTGATTGACGACCATCACCCACAGGCAAAATGAAAACACAACGGAAAATATCTTTAACAATAAATTTTTGGAGAAAAACTTTTTAACAAAATCAAGCATCGGTTTTTCCCCCTTTTCTCGTATACTGTCTCAGCTTATTCCGAATGACTTGGGATTTTTTCTCTTTTTCATCCTTATACTGGAACTGACTCATGATAAACTCACGATCAATATCCCGGGTGATCTTTCCTCCCTGTGCCATCGACATGGAACCGGTCTCTTCGGATACGACAAAGATCTTGGCATCCGACACCTCGCTGAGTCCCAGCGCCGCTCTGTGTCTTGTTCCCATAGCCTTACTGATATTCATGTTGGCCGACAACGGTAAGTAACATGTAGCGGAAGTAATCCGGTTATTCCGGATCAATACGGCTCCGTCATGAAGGGGCGTATTATGTTCAAAGATGTTGATCAAAAGCTGCGATGTCACAACCGCGTCCACCGGAATTCCAGTCTCTTCGTATTCGCCCAGTTTGACTTCCTGTTCCACCACGATCAAAGCTCCTGTCTTGACTGCGGCCATCTGCTCCATCGCGGTCGCGATCTCCGACACCGTCTCTCGGGTCACCTGACCGCCATTCTCCTCGCTGGCCAGAATCGAAAACAATCCGCCGTGTCCCAGCTTTTCCAGCGCGCGCCGGATCTCCGGCTGGAATATGATAACCACGGCCAAAACTCCGTAAACCATGGTATTCTGCAAAAGCCATGAACTCATGCTCATCTGCAGCATGGAAGTCGCCATCGCGATGATCAGGAGAAAAACCACTCCCTTAAAAAGCGTCCATGCCCGGGTCATACGGAACCAGACCAAAATCTGATATACTAAAAAAGCCACAAATAAAATATCCAGCAGATCGATCAGTCCCAGTTTAGGGACGAACGTGATTCCGATACTGGAACGAACCCACTCCACTACCTGTTCAAACCATCCCATAATCACACTTCCTTCCACCGATATTCTTTGCGGCGCAAACCACACAAGGGCCGCCTTATGGGGGCAGCCCCTGTATTATTTACTTTTTCTCCTTGTCTTCCTGCTGAGACTCCATATCCAAGCCTTCGAAAAAGCCTCGGATCGTCTCTTCTGACCAGCCGGTCCGCTTGGCAAGCTCTTCCGCGCTCTCCGGTCTCGGCACTTCAAAGCTCTCGCCCTGTACCGGAGACTTCGGAATCTCTGTCTCTTCCGGCTTCTTAGGCTCCTGCTTGTCTTCCTTCTTCTGTTCCGGCTTTTCCTTGGTCTTATCCATCATATTCTTAGCTTTACTGCCCAGCTGACGCAATACCGAATCCAGCTTCCGCGTTGCCTGATTCTTCTTCTCATTTACCGCGGCCACCAGCTTTTCTTCCCGCTCTGAAGGCACATGTTCCGCCTCTGCTTCCGGCTTCTCCATCGGCTCCAGCTCATGCACGACTACCGGCTCGGTCTCACGGCTCTCCTGGCTTCTTCCGGTCGTAATGGTCTTGACCTCAGTCTTATTGCGGCTCCCCAGAATCTTAGGGATGGCCCGCACATAATAGTAATACTCATCATCCGCGAACGCCAGGCGCTGCGCCATCTGATAGTTGAGCGCCATATGGAAAAACTCGACCACGATCATAATCGCCAATGACACGATCGGTATCACCAGCGCGGCCAAAATGCCCGTATCCGTCATACCCGCCATCTTGCCGACAATGTAGCACACCAATCCCACCAGTGCGCCCACACATAGCGATAAATACCGCATATAATTGATGCTGATCTTATTGAGCAGGTATACGACCAATACGACACCCGCGCACAGGATCATCGTAAAGATCAGGTTCTCATTCTTCAGAAGCTGATCTCCGATATAGCTCATGGTTTCCGACATCGCTGCCGGAAGCGCGTCGATCGCTGTCACATTAAACTGTGTAAACGCCGGAATAATCTTCAGGAAACCTGCTAGGAGAATTCCTCCCACGATCGGGATGATAGAAAAGACGCCCATGTACAATCCCGCAAACAGCGGAACCACCAGGACAAGATTCCATTTCATCGCCAACGGCATCAGGATCATCAGCACCGTTTCATCCGGACAAAGTCTGGATACCATCACATAAAGTATCAGAAGTAATGCCGCTGCCATCAGCGCCCCCCAGAAGGATACCTGGTAAATATTATAGACGATGATCGCTACTGAAAAGAATGCGACAAAACGGGCCGGCAGCAATACGCACAAGAGTGCCAGCAGCATGTGGACGGAAAACGCGTTGAGCACTCCGATATTCTGGAAGCCGTCCCATCCCGCGATCTGCCGGAAAATAAACAGATACGCGCCGAACTTCAGCAGCACCTTGGCAATCAGCTCATATTGTTTGAAAATACGGCAGATCCACCCTCTGATCATATAAATCGTTTTCATAAATAATACCTCGTGTTTGTTCGTAAATTATGACTGGAAGCGGTCAATCTGATCGAGACGTCCAAAATAGGTCTTCATCCTTTTTTCGGCCTTGGCATACCGAGTGCCGTAAACCGCCGAGCTCAGAAGAGAGATCAGAACACTGATCAGAAGATAGATCGCAACCGCTTTAATTACAAACCCCTGGTAATCAAAGTGAAGAAGATCTACGCTCTCCACATATACCAACTGGAAGATATACGCTACCAAACCCGCCGCGTAAAACAGAGTCATCCAAACCTTGGTAATAAAACGATTGAGTGCAATGTAATCCGCCTTATAATACCGCTTGATAAAGCCGTCACGCCGAAACTGCTGACTATCTTCATACAGAGCAGCATGCGTCATAATTCGGATCTTCTGCTCATTGACCAATCCGTTCACATCCTCTACTTATATATTGAACCGCTCTACAACGATCCTCCACTATTAATCATACCACAAAACACCGGCTTTTTCCAGTTTTTTTTAGATCTTAAGAATTTTTTCAGGAATTGACTTACTTATTTCCCAGCGGCTTCATTGCCGGGAACAGCAATACGTCACGAATCGAAGCACTGTTGGTCATCAGCATGATCATACGGTCCATACCGATTCCCAGTCCGCCGGTAGGAGGCATGCCGTATTCCAGTGCGTTCAGGAAATCCTCGTCCACTCCAGTCGCTTCTTCGTCGCCAGCCGCCTTCAGCTCTGCCTGATGCTCAAAGCGCTTGCGCTGATCGATCGGGTCGTTCAGTTCAGAGAACGCGTTGGCATACTCCGCTCCGCCGATAAAGAGCTCAAAACGCTCGGTATAATCCGGCTTGTCCGGGCAGCGCTTCGCCAGCGGGGAGATGTCTACCGGATGATTCATCAGGAAGGTCGGCTGCTGCAGCTTCTCCTCAACGAATTCTTCAATAAACAGGTTCAGGATATCTCCCTTGCCATGACGCTCTTCATATTCGATATGGTATTCTTTGGCCAGAGCTCTCGCCTGCTCCAGAGTCTCTACCTGTGTGAAATCTACGCCTACATACTTCTTGACCGCGTCCACCATGCTGATCCGCTCAAAAGGCTGATCAAAATCAACCTCCAGCTCACCGTAACGAACCTTGCCGGAACCGCAGACCTTATGCGCTACGGAACGGAAGATCTCCTCCGTAATATCCATCATTCCATATACATCCGTATAGGCCTGGTATAATTCCAGAAGTGTAAACTCCGGATTGTGACGGATATCGATGCCCTCATTGCGGAATACTCTTCCGATCTCATACACCCGCTCAAAGCCGCCGACAATCAGCCGCTTCAGGTGAAGCTCCAGTGCGATACGCATGTACATGTCGATATCCAGAGAGTTGTGGTGCGTAATAAAGGGTCTGGCTGACGCGCCGCCGGCCTGCGCGTGCAATACCGGTGTCTCCACCTCCAGAAAGCCCTTGCTGTCCAGCACACGTCTTACCTCGCTGATAATCTGCGTACGCTTAATAAAGGTATCCTTCACCTCCGGATTGACAATCAGATCCAGATAGCGCTGGCGATACCGAAGCTCCACGTCCTTCAGGCCGTGATACTTCTCCGGAAGCACCTTCAGGCTCTTGGACAGAAGTTCCAGGCGCTCTACATGAATGGAGACCTCTCCCTTCTGCGTCTTGAAGACCTTACCGGCTACACCGACAATATCTCCCACATCTACCATTTTCTTGAAGAAGGCATACGGCTCGTCTCCCAGATCATCCCGGCGGACATAGATCTGAATCTGTCCCTGCTGATCCTGAACATGCGAAAAAGAGGCCTTACCCATCACACGCTTGCTCATAAGGCGGCCCGCGACGGATACTTCCTGTCCTTCCATCTCCTCAAAATGCGTAATAATCTCCTGACTATGCGCGGTTACGTCATACTTGGTCACCTGATACGGATCCTGCCCGTTTTGCTGCAGTTCCCCAAGCTTATCTCTTCTTAACTGCAAAAGCTCCGAAAGCTCCTGCTGTGTCTGCTGACGCTGTTCCTGTTCCATTCTCTATTCCTTCCTGTTCCTCTTATGCCTTAACGATCTTCAGTACCTTAAAGCTCATCTCGCCCTGCGGTGCTTCTACATGAACGAGTTCTCCCTCCTGCGCGCCCAACAGCGCCTTGCCTACCGGAGATTCATTGGAGATTCTGCCTTCTGCAGGATCCGCTTCTGTCGATCCTACGATCGTATATTCTACATCCTCATCAAATTCCATATCGTGCAAAAGTACCGTATTGCCCAGAGATACTTTGCCTTCCTGCGCGTCGTCTTCATCGATCACTACCGCATTGCGCAACATTTTTTCCAGTTCCGCAATCCGGCTCTCAATCTCACCCTGCTGATCCTTGGCAGCATCATACTCGGCGTTTTCAGACAAATCTCCCTGCGCTCTCGCCTCTTTGATCTTCTGCGCAACCTCTTTTCGTTTGCTGATCTTAAGATCATTCAATTCCGCTTCCATCTTCTGCAGTCCTTCGTATGTCAAAACCACTTTCTGTTCCATAACGCCTAGCTTCCTTTCACTATTTTTAGTTCAATTGTTCCCTATTATATAATAGTCATTGAAAAAAGTCAATCCTTTAATTGCTCCTCGGCCTGAAACCGCGTCAGAATCTCTTTCAATTCATCCAGAGATGTGAGCTGCTGCATTGCCGAACGCAGCCGACTGCTTCCGCGAAATCCCCGGGCATAGAAGCCGATATGCGCCCGCATCTCCCGCATGCCGGTATATTCCCCCTTCTGTTCGCAGATCATCTGACTCTGCAGGAGAATCATACGGCACACCTCCGCGGCATCCGGCCGCGCCGGTTCCGGCTCTCCGTTCAAAGCGGCCTGAATCTCCCGAAAGATCCATGGATTGCCTCTGGCGGCTCTTCCGACCATAATGCCGTCGCATCCCGTCTCGTTCTTCATCCGCAAGGCATCCTGACCGCCGCGGATATCGCCGTTGCCGATCACCGGGACCCGCAATGCCTGCTTGACCTGTCGGATCACTTCCCAATCAGCCTGTCCATGATACATCTGCGCTGCTGTCCGGCCGTGCACCGCAACTGCGGCGCATCCTCCCTCCTGCGCTGCCAGCGCTGCCTCCACCGCAAGATTATCCTCGCGGATCCCCTTGCGGATCTTGACGGTTACCGGAACCTGCACCCTTTCGGTAATGGCCCGCACAATGCGGT
Source organism: uncultured Eubacteriales bacterium (assembly GCA_902493345.1). Lineage (GTDB taxonomy): Bacteria > Bacillota > Clostridia > Lachnospirales > Bianqueaceae > Faecimorpha. The sequence continues at coordinate 21,245 of CABUPM010000020.1, forward strand.
AGATCTTCTCCGGTTCCGCAAGAAGCGCGGAGCCTTCATGGTTTCGGAACACCTTGGGCGCCGGGCATCCCATATTGATGTCAATTCCGGCAAACCGGTCCTGGATCCGTTCCGCCTGTGCCGCCATAATTTCTGGCTCTGATCCGAAGATCTGCACAAATACCGGTACTTCTTCCGGATCACAGTCTAAGTATTTCCAGGTATTTTCATTATTATAGGAGAGTGCCTTGGCGCTGACCATCTCCGTCACCACCACGTCACATCCCATCCGCTTGCACAACCGGCGAAAGCTTTTATCCGTATAGCCAGCCATCGGCGCCAGATAGACGCCGTTTCCTACATCAACTCCGCCTACCTTCATGACTTCTGCTGTCTGACCACCTTTCGGTACCAGTCGGAAAGCTGCTGCAGAAGGTCGGCATGCTCCCGCTCGATTTCCCGGATCAGCAGTCCGGCGCTGATCTCGTCATATCCCAGGTCCCCCTCTTCACAGGTACTGGCCAAATACACCTCGCCGTCCGCTTCAAACCCCATAACGGTGATGCCCCCGGCCTCTTCCGTCACCATGATCAGAAGCACCAGCACCTCTTTGCGTATCTCCTCCGGAAGCTTTCCCAGCTCCTCGTTCCAGAAATACTTATCCGTATACTGGCTTACCATCGCCAGCAGCGTACGCCCTTCGGCGTGGATCATTTCTTCTGTTGACTGTATCATCGTTTCACCCAAATAAGCTTTCGAATTCTTCTCCGGTCAGCTTTTCCTTTTCCATCAAAAGCTCCGCTCCCTTATGAAGAATTGTTTCATTCTCATGCAATACCTGTCTCGCCTTATCATAGGCTTCATCCACCAGAGCCTTCACCTCACGGTCGATCTGATCCGCTACGGTCTCTCCGTAATTTCTGGAGTGTCCGATCTCTTTGCCCAGGAAGATCTCTTCATCCTGTTCGCCGAACTGAAGCGGTCCCAGTGTATCGCTCATACCGTACCGTGTGATCATGTTTCGGGCAATCTCGCTGACACGCTCGATATCATTGGAAGCGCCCGTCGTCACATCCTGCAGAATCAGCTCTTCCGCGGCCCGTCCTCCCAGGAGTCCTGCCATCTCCGCTTTCAGCTCCTGCTTGCTGGCATACATATGATCATCCTGGGGCAGGGACATTGTATAACCGCCTGCCATGCCTGTCGGAATAATCGAAATCGCGTGTACGGGATCCAGTTCCGGCAGCAGATGATGCAGAATCGCGTGTCCTACCTCATGGTAGGCCGTCACTCTCTTCTCCTTTTCGGAAATTCTGCGGCTCTTCTTTTCCGCGCCGATGCCGACCCGCACCATGGACGCCTGTACATCCTCCATCGTAATGAACTTCCGTTTATTTCTGGCTGCCAGAATGGCCGCTTCATTCAGAAGGTTCTCCAAATCAGCCGGTGTAAAGCCCACTGTGATATGCGCGATCGCCTTCAGATCCACATCCTCCGCCAGAGGCTTATCGTGAGCATAGAGATCCAGAATCTCCTGCCGTCCGCGCACATCCGGGCGGTTGACAACGATCTGTCTGTCAAAACGGCCCGGGCGCAGAAGCGCCGGATCCAGGATATCCACACGGTTGGTTGCCGCCATCACGATTACGCCTTCATTGACTGTAAAACCGTCCATCTCCACCAGCAGCTGGTTGAGCGTCTGCTCTCTCTCGTCATGGCCTCCGCCAAGTCCCGCTCCGCGCCGGCGTCCGACCGCATCGATCTCATCGATAAATACGATACAGGGCGCGTGGCGTTTCGCCTGCTCAAACAGATCCCGCACACGGGAAGCGCCGACACCTACAAACATTTCTACAAAGTCCGAACCGGAAATGCTGAAAAACGGCACACCGGCCTCTCCTGCTACAGCCTTGGCAAGATAGGTTTTACCGGTTCCCGGAGGGCCGACCAGAATCACTCCCTTGGGAATTCTGGCTCCCAACGCGGAAAAGCGTTCCGGATTCCGCAGAAAATCTACCAGTTCCTGCATCTCTTCCTTCTCTTCATAAGAACCGGCGACCTGACGGAACGTGATAGGATTCTTATTCTTATCGACCATGCGCGCATGGCTCTTGCCAAAATTCATGGCCTGCCCGCCTCCGCCGTTCTGCATCCTTCCCATCACAAATACCAGCACGACGATGCCGACCACAGTTACCAGCAGATACGGCAGAATCTCTACCCATATGCTGGTCTCCTCCAGCGCCTCGGTATAGATCGGAACCGCACTATGCTCCGATGCCATCTTCTGCCGGAAATTCTCTATATTAGAAACATAGAAATAATAAACCCTCGTCTGATTGCCGTCATTTACATAAAAAACCGCATTACCGGAAGCCGCGTCTCCGACAGCGACCGGAACAAGCTGCACCTTCTGAATGCTGCTCTCCTGCTTCAGGAGCTCCTCCGCTCCCTGATCACTGAGCCATGTCTTCTGCGAACCTACGCTGTCCCATACAAAATACAGGATCATCATGATAACCACCATGAACAGCAGATAGGTTCCCATGCCCTTTACTGAATTATTTCTTCCTGGTTCCTGCACGTTTTTACCTCCTCTTTTCCTGCCCGGCCGGACGGTAATCCAACCGCACCGCTTTCTTTTCTCCTTGCTTTAACCGGCATCCGTCGCTCATGCGCTCTGTCACGATCCATACAATATGACTGCCCACGGCTGCCAATACCATTTTCCCTCTTTGCTCCTGCGGAATCTTCTGATCAATCATATACTTCTTCAGGCTCTTTCTCCCGCCTCCGGCGCCTATATAATCTCCCGTGCGGCGTGTCCTGATACAAAGGGGCTCTGTGATTGTATCACAACTTACCCATTTTGTATATGGATAATCCGGGATTTTCCCTGTTTTTTCTCCAGGATTTTCGCTGTATTGCGCCCGAAACTCTCCCCAGGGCGTCTCATGCCATGCTCCGTCAATATAGAGCAGCGTTTCCTCTTGTGACGGCTGTACCTCTCTCTCCTGACACAACCGGTCATAACTCTTATAAAAAACACGTCCGCCCGGCAGCGCCATCCGGCTTCCGGTCTGTTTGCCGCAAAGCTCTGTCAGCATCTGAATATGAACACTCTGGATATCCCTGAGTCCTCCGTTCCTCTCCAGCCACAACCGCAGCAGGCGTCGCCTTAAAGCTTCCGGAAGCGCTTTCCAGGCGGAGATCCGCAGCTCTCCTTCCGGACAAATCTCTGCATAATGCTTTTCGGCTTCTTCTTCCATATATGCTTCTTCCTCACGCAAGAGCCCTGCCATCTCTCCAAGCGTCCGGCTGATGGATGGATTTTTCTCACGCAGCATCGGCAGAAGCCGCATCCGGATCCAGTTGCGCGTATATGTGTCGTCTGCATTGGAAGCGTCTTCCATATATTTCAGCTGATTTTCCTGAATGTACGCGTCGATTCTCTCACGGCTGATCCCCAGAAAAGGCCGCAGAATCTGATTCTGACGCCGCTCCATCCCTCCGAGGCCCTTTAATCCGCAGCCTCGGATCAGGTGCAAAAGCACCGTTTCTGCCTGATCCTCCAGGTGATGGGCGGTTACGATATATCCGCCGTCCGCCTCCTCACGCAAAACGGCATATCGGAGATTGCGGGCCGCTTCTTCTACACTCTCGCCGGTGCGCTCCACTCGCTCCAAAACATTGACATGGCGGATCCGACATGAAATTCCCCACTCTTCCGCGAGTTCTGTCAGCCATGTGGCCTCCTGATCGGCCTCTGGCCTCAGGCCGTGATGCACATAAACCACGCATAGCTCGAATCGCAGCTCCTGCCGCAGCTTTTTTAATACATGCAGCAGACAGATCGAGTCCCGTCCCCCGGAACAGGCTGCAATCAGTCTCTGTCCGCATCCAGCGATTCCTTCTTCCACAAGAACCCGCCGGGTTTCCGTTTCGATGTCCTGCATGCCGCGCCTCCTTTGCCAGTTTTATCCAAAGCCGATTCTGACAGCGTTTATTTTACCATAGCACCGCAGAAAAAGCAAGTAAAAAGGAGGACACGAAGCCCTCCTGCCTACTTTCGACCGATCTTCATCGCAATCACGGTCATATCGTCCCGCGCGCCGCATCCCCGTACGCTGTCAAAAATACGCCGTGCCATCTGTCGGCTTGTCGCTCCGGCTTCCTCCAAAAGCACCTGACGGATTCGCCGTTCTACCGCCTCGCATCCTTCTCTCTGGTCAAAGACCCCATCGGATGCCAGAATGATCCAATCTCCCTCATCCGCCTGATCCTGAAAAACTTCCCATTCCGCCTTCTCGATAATCCCGACCGGCACGTTGTCCGACCGGTAGATCTGTATGCGTCCCTGTCTCTTCAGAATCGTGGCCGCGCTCCCCGCCTTGGCGATATGAACACTGCCGGTATACAGGTTCATGACAGCCATATCGATCGTTGAAAAATGCTCTCCATCCCCACTCAAAAGGAGCATGGAATTGAGCAGCCGTATTGCCTCTGCCTCCTCCGCGCCCGCATTCAGGATCAGTCTCAGAAGCCGCAGCGCCCGTTCGCTCTCGCCTCCGGCCCTTTCCCCGACTCCCATACCGTCACTGATGGCTGCCACATACCGGCCTCCAGGCAGCTGCCCCATCCAGGTACTGTCCCCGCTTACGATTTCCACGCCCTTAGACAAAATACAGCCGTCCACCCGCAGACGGCAGGTCTCCTCCATCTTCCAGTCCCATAACCCTTGACGAATCATCCGGCTGTCCGTCACCTGTATAGGAATGCCAAGCAGCGCGCTGACCCTGCTCTCCAGCTGAACCTTCAGTTTCTTGTTATATCCCGTCCCTATCTGCATGTTTAACGTATAGCGTCCTGTCTTCAGATCCTTTAATACCTGACTTCTCTGTACTGGGAGATTGCCGCGCGCCAATTCCTCCTGAAGCCTGCGGCTCATATTCTGATCCAGTTCCAGCTGCGTACACAGGTAATTTCTCAGATTCTGCAGCATCCCTGCCATACAGCCCAATTCCTCCGCCGCAATCTGCGCCCCGCGCCGCATACGGTTTTCCCAGCTCAGATTCAGCCGATACAATTCATAATGCCGATTGGTCCGTTTAATAAATTCTTCGCTGTTATTGCATCGATTCAAAAAGAACAGCGGGATATCCTTTTTTTCTATGATTCCTTTATACCTTGCCGCCTCCATAATCGCGCCGATGGTCTCATAGGTCTCACTGAACCGCTCTCCCCAACAGGAGGAATGATATTCGCAGCTTCCGCAGACACGCTCTGAGAGATCCTCCAGAATTCTGCCCGTATCCAGGCTATTCAGGCTCTTCTCCCGATTGGACTCCCGCAGCACCGTCCCCAGCTCCTCCATGGCCGCGCTGCTTCTGGAAAGCATTCGGCTCATATGCTGCTGCATCGTGCGCACTTCTCCGGCCCCCGCTTCTTCCTGCAGTGTCCTGCCCCACAAAAAGCGCTCATAGAGTTTTCCCGGCACCCAGATAAAACATAGACCCGCGCCGCACAGCGACGCAAGCTCCCATACCA
>CABUPM010000021.1 GCA_902493345.1 uncultured Eubacteriales bacterium
GGTTCGGAGTCCCATAACCACTATACGGAGCGCCCGTAATCGGGTTGCGGCTCGGCTTCTCCTCTGCGGGAGCGGTCGGCTGCTTCGCCAGACCATCCAGAGAACTGGCTACAGAACTCTCCTGCACCGCACTCTTGGGAGCGCTGTAGGAAGCGTAATCCTCGCTGCCGAAATCGGTCGCGATGACCGTAACGATGATCTCGTCCTGCAGATTCTCATCCATGGAAGTACCATAGATCACGTCCGCGTCCGGATCGATATGCGCGGAGATCAGGTTCGGGATCTCCACCGCGTCGTACATGGTCATATCGGGGCCACCGCATACATTGATCAGCACGCCTCTTGCTCCGTCGATCGTGGTATCCATCAGCGGAGAGCTAATGGCCTCCTCCGCTGCCTTGCGGGCCTTATCATCGCCCTTGGCGCGGCCGATACCCATATGCGCTACGCCCTTATTCTGCATAACGGTCTTAACATCGTTAAAGTCTACATTGATGATACCGGGGCGGTAGATCAGGTCGGATACGCCCTGTACACCCTGACGCAGTACTCCATCCGCCAGACGGAAGGTATCCTGCATGGTCGTACGCTTGTCCGCGATCTGCAGCAGCTTATCATTGGAAATGCAGATCAGGGTATCCACACCCTTACGCAGCTCCGCAATACCGGCTTCCGCCGCGCGCATCTTCTTCGCGCCCTCGAAAGCAAACGGCTTGGTCACAACGCCTACGGTCAGGATTCCCATCTCACGCGCGATCTTGGCTACGACCGGCGCCGCACCGGTACCGGTACCACCGCCCATACCCGCGGTTACAAATACCATATCCGCTCCGTTGATCGCGTCCTTGATCTCCTCCGCGCTCTCTTCCGCAGCCTGCTTACCGATCTCCGGCCGGCCGCCCGCACCCAGACCGCGGGTCAGCTTCTGTCCGATCAAAAGCTTATTCTCCGCACTGCCCAAACGCAGTACCTGTGCATCCGTATTTACAATCAAAAACTCAGCACCCTGCAGGCCGTCGGAAATCATTCGCTCTACCGCGTTGTTTCCGCCGCCGCCGACACCGATTACCTTTATCTTCGCCTTGTTATCAGAAAAATCTTCTGTCCATTCGTAATCCAAAGCCTACTCCTCCTTCATCCATCATACGGTATATTACAATAATACCCGTTTTCAAGCAATAAATCAATAGCTAAGATCAATTTTTTCGTAAAAGTTCATAATTTTTTCATCACACAGGTTTTTCCAGATATATCCTTTCTTTCATGTCTTCCAGATGTAAAATTCCCTCTGCCTGCGGCGTTTCCTGAAGGATTCTGGACAGCGCCTGGATCTTCGTGTCCAGCTCGTCCTCGTCCCCGCACCGTACATCCAGCCGCTGTGTATACAGACGTATATCGGACAGATCCGTCAGATCCACACGGACAATATTCCCGGACAGATTGTATTTTCGAAGCGCCGCGCATATGTCCATCACCGTCTGGGACAACGATACACTCTGTGTACTCAGAGGCTCTCCCAAAGTAAAGCTATCGATGCTCACGCCCGTAATCACCGGCATGTCATCCTGCAGATAATGCGTACTGTCCACTACATACCCGGTCTCATCCAGACATAGGTACATTCCCATATAGGCGACATACCCCACCACCGTACGCTCCCGGACTTCCACCTCCACTGTATTAGGCCAATGAATATAGACATCCAGAGACTCCAGTCTCGGACTCAGATGCATCGTCCCAATCTGGCTTGTAATCAGGAAATAGAAGATATTCATCCCCTTCTCCACACCAAGCTCGCTCTCAATCTCTTCTGCCGAAATCGTTGTATTGCCCGTGATCCGGATCTCCTGAATGGAAAACACAAACGAATTCATCAATAACAGCAGCAGCAATACAATCAGAGCGATCAACATCTTTTTCCTGTGTCCGGAATTCTGATTGTACCGATAATTCTCATCCAGCCTGATCTTCTTCGCCAACCGCTCTCCCTCCTTACTGCTTCGGATACCGCGAAATATTGAGCAGAATTCCCATCCCGCCCATCAAAAACAGCAATGAGGAACCGCCATAACTGATAAACGGCAGCGTTACACCCGTTACCGGAATCGTATTGGTATTCACCGCCACATTGATGATGACCTGAACCGCAACCTGTGTAATCATACCGACCGCCAGAAGGCCCGAGAAATTATTGGGCGCATGGACCGCGATCTTGATGCCGTTCCAGATCAGCCCCGCGAAGAGGAGCAGCACGACCGCCGCTCCCACCAGGCCCAGTTCCTCGCACAATACGGCAAATATGATGTCATTATGCGCTTCCGGAATGAAGCCCAGCTTCTGAACGCTCTGCCCCAGCCCAACGCCGAAGAGTCCGCCAGACCCTACCGCGTAGAGAGACTGTATGGCCTGATAGCCATCATCGCTGGCATAGCTCCACGGATCCAGCCAAGCCCGTACACGCACGGTACGGTAATACCAGCCACTCAGGATGTTCTGCACCCATTCCGGCATACTGTCCAGCGGAATCAGCAAAGGAACCACAACGATGAAGGCCAGCAGCACCGCTGCCGGCAATACCAATACCACAAAGTGCTTGACTCTGGCTCCGCCGATATACATGATCATAAGTCCGATGGCCGCGTTGACAATAGCGGTAGACAGATTCTCTGTCAGGATCAGCCCTGTCGGAATGAGCACCACAATAAAGAGCCGGATAAATGTCCACACATCCTGTATATCATCCTGATGCTGATCCACAAGCACCGCCATATACAGCGCTGTCGCGATCTTGGCGAATTCTGACGGCTGAAATGAGATCTCGCCGATACCCAGCCACCGCTTGGAGCCATTGATATCCTCGCCCAGGACCATAACCGCGATCAGCAGCAGAATCGACACGACATAGGCCAGGAAAGCAAGCTTCCGGTACCAGTACAGCGGCACATAGACGGCCGCGACCATGACGCCCGTACTGATGACCAGCCACAAGAGCTGTCTCTTAAAGTAATACAGGCTGTCGCCCGTATTATTATATGCGAAATACACACTGGAGCTGGTTACCATGATCAGTCCGATCATAGACAGCAGAATCAGACAAGCGATAAAAGCAAAATCTGTCGCTCGGCGCTGCGGCAGCTGCCATGCTTCCTTTTCCCGTTTGAAATACGCATCACTTGGCCGCTGCGGCATCAGATGCGCTATAGCATTTCCCACAAATCCGCCGATACCGGCTGTCACCGTTTTCTTCTTGGGCGCCGTCCGCTTTCTTGCTGTTCCAGCCTCCTGAAACAGCTCCTCGGGCTCGTCTTCAGAGGAATACCTCGCCGCGTGCCTTCTGAAATCCTCCGGCTGCAGCTGACGAATCTTGCCGGTCTCCTTTTTCTTATTCATAGGATTCCTCCTCTATCCTCCATCACAGCGCCAGATATCCGACCAGGCACAGAATTGCCGTAATGATGACAAATACGCTGACAACCTTGGTCTCTTTCCATCCACTCAATTCAAAATGATGATGAATCGGCGCCATCTTGAACAGTCTCTTTCCGTGAGTCGCCTTGAAGTATCCGACCTGCAGGACCACGGACAGTACTTCCGCTACATAGATAAAGCCTACGATCACGAGGATCAGCGGAATGTCCAGCATAAGCGCCAGCGCGGACACAAAGCCGCCCAGCGCCAGCGATCCCGTATCGCCCATAAAGACTTTCGCAGGATTGACGTTAAACAGTAAGAAGCCTAAGAGGCTGCCCGCTACCGCGGAAGTCACAATGTCCAGATTGCTCCCTCTTCCCCAGGCGACAACCGCAAAGAAAGCGGCAACGATCACCGTTACGCCGGAAGCCAGGCCGTCCAGACCATCCGTAAAATTCACGCCGTTGACAAACGCCATAATAAACAAAAAGGCAAAAATATAATAAAAGAATCCGAGTTCCCAGGTCCATCCGAAGAACGGAATATCGATGGCCGTCCTATACCCGTTCATCGCCAGATATAGTACAAACAGCGCCGCTACCAGGCACTGCAGAACCCATTTCTGCAGCGGCTTCAGGCCCTCGTTGTTCTTTTTGACAACCTTAATATAGTCATCCAGGAAACCAATCAGGCCAAATCCCCAGGTAACCAGAAGCGCCGCGAGAATTTCACTGTCAAAATGGAAGCACAGGACCACGCCCAAGGTCAGGCTGATCAGAATCATGATGCCGCCCATCGTAGGCGTACCCGCCTTCTTCTGATGCTCCTTCGGCCCTTCTGCCCGGATATACTGACCGAACTTCAGCCGGTGCAGCATCGGAATCCCAATAGGACACAAAAAGAGCTGTGCAACAAACGCAATCAAGGCTGCCATAATTGAAATATTCATCGTCTCACTCCTACCTTATCATTTGACTGATCGTATCAAAGGCCATCCTGCGGGAAGCCTTGACTAGTATTATATCACCGGTTTGCAGAAGTGAAAAGAGTTTCTTTTTCAGTTCTTCCAAATCTGAAAAGGCATGAACCTCCATCCCCGGCGCCCGGGAGGCGGCCTCTTCCGCGATATAGTGCGCATCCCCGCCCGCGGTGAGAAGCAGCTCAACCCCATGCTCCGCCGCATAGGCGCCTACTTCGCGGTGTCCCTTCTCGGAATAAAATCCCATCTCAAACATATCGCCCAGAATGGCGACATGCCGGCCCCCCTTCTGTGCCTCCAGCACGTCGATCGCCGCCTTCATAGACGCTGGACTCGCGTTATAGGAGTCATCCAGAATGGTATATTTTTCATTTTTATAGATGTTCATACGCAACTCGGTCGGCGTAAATGAGGCAATACCACGGCACAGCGCCGCGTCGTCAAGTCCCAGCTTTTTACCGATAGCATACGCAGCAAGCATAGCATATACCATGTGCCGGCCCAATGCGTGTGTCTCCAGATGAATGTTCTTGCCCCAGGCATCCACCTCTGTACACAAAAGGTCCCCTTGCTGCTCCCAGGAAAGCGCCCGGACATCGCATACTTCCGAAAAGCCGTAGAGAACACCCGGAATCCGCATCGTCTTGCTGTATTCATAGAGCATCGGATCATCTCCGCACAGATATACACAGCTGTTCTCGTCCATGACCTCCAGCATCTCCGTCTTGGCCTGCAGGATTCCCTGCTGCGACCCCAGATATTCGATATGGGACACGCCTATATTGGTAATTACGCCCAGCTTGGGTCTGGCAATTCCCGCGAGATACCGGATCTCTCCGAAGTGATTCATTCCCATCTCCAGAACTGCCGCCTGAACATCTTCCTCTATCTGAAAGACCGCCAGCGGAAGGCCGAACTGATTATTCAGATTGCCCGGTGTCTTAAACGTCTTAAGTCCGCCGGATAAAGCGGCCGCGATCATATCCTTGGTTGTGGTCTTGCCGACACTCCCCGTTACTCCGATCACCGGAATCCGAAGCTCCTGCAGATACCACGCCGCAAGGCTCCCCATAGCCTTGACCGGATCCTCTGTTACAAACAGCAGCTTTCCCTCCGGGACCCGGATCTCATGCTCCGCTGCGTACGCACGGGAGGCGAAACAGCATACCGCCCCCTTCTCATAGCACTCCTCCAGAAAACGGTGGCTGTCCACCCGCTCTCCCTGCATGGCAACAAACAGCGAGTTCTGGGTGACCTTGCGCGAATCGATTACGACCGAAGTGATCTCCTGTCCACAGAGCTCGCCCCGCATCTCTCCTTCCAGTATCTTACTGATCTCCTCACAGGATATCTTTCTCATGCTTTTCCTCCGTCAAATGCCTTTTCCACTTCTTCCACATCGTCAAAATGGATCTTTTCCCGTCCGATAATCTGATAATCCTCATGTCCCTTACCGGCAACCAGTACAATATCCCCCGGCTGCGCCAGTTCGATCGCCCGGCAGATCGCCGCCCGGCGGTTTTCAATCACCTCATACGGACAGGCGGTCTCCAGGATGCCCGGCTCCATCTCCTTCAGGATCGCCATCGGATCCTCTGTTCTCGGATTATCCGAAGTCAGGATCACATAATCACTATGTTCTCCGGCAACGCGGGCCATCACCGGTCTCTTGCTCCGATCCCGGTCGCCTCCGCACCCCACAACCGTTAGAACTCTATGCGTACGGAATTCTTCAATCGTTTCCAGTACATTCTTGAGCGCGTCCGGAGCGTGAGAATAATCCACGACGGCCGCGATATGATTGGGTCCGTGAACCGTCTGGAATCTTCCCCGGACGATCCGGTCCTTGCGTCCCAGCTCCTTCACAATGACCTCCTCCGGAATCTCCAGCAGCAGCGCGGCTGCCGCGGCGGCCATTGTATTATATACATTGAAACGTCCGGGGTACGGATAAGAGATATGCAGCTTTTTGCCCTCTCCGTAGCACAGATCATATTCCACGCCATGGATATTCATTGCGATATTCTCCGCCTTAAAGTCCGCCTCATGGTCAATCGCGTAGCTCAGCATCCGACAATACCCGGCCTCATAGACCTTGCGTCCGGCGGGATCATCCAGATTGCTGAGTCCCAGCCGCGCCCGATGAAAGAGCTGCATCTTCGCCTCCAGGTAGGCTTCCATCGTCTTATGGAAATCCAGGTGATCCAGAGAAAGATTGGTAAAAAGAGCCAGATCAAAATGCGTTCCGTCCACACGGTGCAGTGCCAGCGCATGAGAGGATACCTCCATGACCGCGGAATGAACCTCCTGCTCCCGCATCGTCGCGAACAGCTGCTGCAGGTCAAATGCCTGCGGCGTTGTATACTGCGCCGGGTACGCCGTATCTCCGATCTTATTTTCAATCGTACCGATCAAACCGGCCTTTCGTCCGTCCGCCATGAGGATCCGATGGATCAGCGTGGTCGTCGTCGTCTTTCCCTTGGTTCCGGTGACTCCGATCATACACATCGATTCCGATGGACGCCCATAGAAGTTCACCGCCATCACCGGCATCGCTTCCAGAACAGAATCCACCTGCAGCACCAGCATATGATCCGGATACTGTATCAAGGCATGCTCTACCACCGCCAGAACCGCTCCCTGCCGGGCCGCCTGCGCTACAAAATCATGTCCGTCAAACGCTCCGCCGCTGACCGCGACAAACGCAGCACCGGGAACTACTTTTCGCGAATCATACACGATCGATGTGATCTCTCCGGCGTTCTCTCCTGCCAGCACCTGATACTTTACACCATTCATCAGCGTTTTCCAATTCATTCTTAGTCCCTCCTCTGATCCATTGATCTATCCCAAGTATACCACTATCTTACTGTCCGTATTGATCCATTCTCCGCTTACCGGAAATTGCTCGATCACCTGCTCGCCCTCGCCCAGAACCTCCAGCTCCATTCCAGCCGCTCTTTTCGCCTGTGCCAGACTCATCCCCAGCAGATCCGGAACCTCGCTCATCGAAACATCCTTCTGCTGAAGCTCTTCCTCCGTATATTCCGGCTGAATCCCCAGGTATGGCAGTACATTTTCCAGGAGTTCTTTTACCACCGGCGCGCATACAGTGCCGCCGTAATAGATTCCTTCCGGCTCGTCAATCAGCATCAGCGTCATGATCTGCGCGTTTTCCACCGGAGTAAAGCATAAAAAAGAGGAAATATACTTTTTGGCGCTTCTGGGAAGCTTCTGGCTGGTCGCCGTCTTGCCTCCGATCCTGTAGCCCGTGATGGCCGCTTTGCTTCCGCCCCCTTCACTGACTACCGTCTCCAGAACCTCTCGGAGCGTCCGGGAAACCTCCGGTGTCAAAACTCCCTTCTCTACCGGGAACTCCAGTGTCTTGAGCGCTTTGCCTTCGCTGTCCAAAATCTCCGTACCGAAATGGGGCGTAATCAGATTGCCTCCATTCACCGCGGACGCGGCGGCCCGCAGCAGCTGCATGGGAGTAATCGCTATGGACTGGCCGAACCCCATGGTCGCAAGCTCCACCGGTCCTACGTCACCCACATTGTACATGATGCCCACCGCTTCCCCTGAGATATCGATTCCGGTCTTCTGATCGAATCGAAAGGCTTTCAGGTACTCATAGAAGCGGTCCGCCCCCAGGCGCAGCGCCAACGTCATAAATACCGGATTGCAGGAATTCTGCACGCCCTGTACAAAGGTCTCTGTGCCGTGTCCCCCTGCCTTATGGCAGCGGATCCTGCGGTCTGCCACAACCAGGCTGCCGCTGCACTGAAATGTCTCGTCCAGCCGCACCACATCTTCTGACAAAGCCGCGGCGGCTGTAATGATCTTAAAGGTTGATCCCGGTTCATAGGTGTCATTCACGCAGAAATTTCTCCACATCTGGTTCAATGCCTGCATTTTCTCCATTTCCTCCATCGAATCCCATTGTGCCTGAAGCTCCGGATTCTGAATCGTGAATGGATCATTGAGATCAAAATCCGGCGCGATCGCCATGCAATAGATCTCCCCATTCTCCGGATTCATCATGAGGATCGCTCCGCGCTTTGCGTTTTTCTGCTCGATTGTACGCTCCAAAAGCTGTTGAGCATACTGCTGAATCACGATGTCCAGGCTGATCCGCAGTGTATTGCCCGCAGTCGCCTCGGTTCGAAGCTCCTCCGTTCCCGTCAGACGAATTCCTCTGGCATCTGTCAGGGTCAGGATCTCTCCGTTGATTCCCTGCAGATACGCGTTGTATGTCGCTTCCAGTCCGATAATTCCCTGACTGTCACTGCCCGCAAAGCCAATGGACTGGGATGCCAGATGCCCAAACGGATAATATCTTTTGAAATTCTCGTCGATCTGAATTCCCGCAAGTCCCGCAGCCCGGATCTCCTCCGCAGTCTCCGGTTCCACACGAGTCTTGATGATCTGCAAAGCCACCTTCTTTTCCACTTTTTTCAAGGTATCTTCATGGTCCAGCCCCAGCTTCTCCGAAAGGAGCCGCGCCACCGCTTCTGTGTCTTCTATCTGATTATGAATTACACTGACAGAACACACCGAAGCGCTGGAGGCCAGCACCACACCGTTTCGGTCCAGAATCTCCCCGCGTCTGGCATACAATATTCTCTCCCTGTAATGCAGGTCCTCTGCCAGACGGCTCAGATACTCTCCCCGAAACAGCTGTATATATCCTACTCTCAGAATCAAAGCGACGATCAGCAGCGTACAGACAAACAGAACAACCATCAGCCGCCGTCTGTAGCGTGCCGGAATCCTTGCCATAGCAATCCTCCCCACACGGAGTATCCCTATAAGTATATGGATTCCCTGACAGACTTATGATTCCGGGTAGATATTGAGATAAGGCAGAATCTTCTCCAGTACCCGCGCCGCTACTTTCTGCGCCGGGGCACTGCTGCCGCTCTTGGCTTCATCCAGAATGATCAGGATTCCCACCTCCGGGTCATCGATGGGCGCAAAGCCTACAAAGGATACAATGTATTTATTCTCCTCGTAATCGCCCTTTTCCGCTGTACCCGTCTTACCGCCGATACGGTATCCTTCCAGGGATACGCCGCCGCCGGTACCTTCTTCGACAACCGCTTCCATACCGCTTCGGATAATCGCGGAGGTCTCTGACGAGATGACCTGACGCAAAGTGCGTGTGCTGGTCTCGGAGATTACATTGCCCCGTTCATCCAGAATCTGCTTCAGCAGATGCGGCTGTACCAGATATCCGTCATTGACACAGGCGGATTCGGCCGTCAAAAGCTGAATCGGCGTCAGATTGAAGCCCTGTCCGAAGGAGGTCGTCGCCATCTCAACCGGCCCCAAAGTATCTTCATCGTATACCAACGACGCGGCGGAAGCCTCGTCCGGGAGGTCGATTCCGGTCAGCTGTCCGATTCCAAAAGCCTTCTGATAGGTATAATACGTACTGGCACTGACCATCTCACTGATCTTGATCATACCGATATTACAGGAATTTTCAATGATAGACCGGATGGTCTGTGTCCCGTGCGCTACATAGTAGGCGCACTTGAAGTTCTGATCATAGAACGTATAGGAAGCATTGCAGGTAAAGGTATCATACGCGCTGATCGATCCGGAATCCAGCGCTGCTGCCGCGAACACCGGCTTATAGGTTGAACCTGGCTGATAGGTTCCGGATACGGCGTAGTTATTCCAGACCATCGTCGGCAGAAAATCCGCTTCCGATCGCAGCTGTGTATGCTGGCTGGTCAGCCCGATCACTTTCTCCACATCGTTGAGGTCAAAGGTCGGATAGACAGCCATTCCATAGATCTCGCCCGTCTTGGGATTCATGATGATTCCGCAGGCTCTCAGACACTCTTCCTCCTGCATGGTCTGCGCCAGCGCCTGCTCCAGATAATACTGTACCGTCTGATCCAGAGTCAGCACCAGCGAATTTCCATTCTGCGCGTCCACGACCTCTTCCAGATAGTTGCCGTCTCCCGTCGATACGACCATCTTGCGTCCTGCCGTACCGGACAGCTCCTCATCATACTCTCCTTCGATGCCATATACACCGTTAAAGCCAATCACCTGCGCCGCCAGCTCATGATTCGGATAGTCCCTTTCCTGAATCTCCTCATGCCATACGCCGACGATATCGCCGGATTCTTTCTTATCATCAATCAATGCCTTGATCGACTCAGAGATACTCCGTCCCTGTTTGAAACGTTCATACTGGCTGGAAGCATATTCGGCTCCCAGATATTTTTCCAATACCGAGGTATCCTTAATCCCCAGGATTTTGCACAGCTCCCGGATCGTGGACTGCTGCGTCACGGTATCCGCCGCCTGCAGCACCTTGGGATCGATGATCACATCATACACCCGCTCGCTCCTGGCCAGAACATTCTGATTCCGATCATAAATGGTTCCGCGCAGCGCGGCGATGGTACTGTCCTGCTGTGAGCCCTGCTGCTCCTGAATCGCCTGTTTATATTCCTCTCCGTGTACCGTCTGAATCCAGATAATCCGTCCGAACAGCCCTGCGATCAGTGCCAGAATCAGGACGACCACTATCAAGAGCCTTGTTCGGTTGAGTTTTGTACCCTGCTGTTTTGCCATGTTCTTCCCCTCTAAAAAATACAGGCCTGGAAATCACTCTCCAGGCCGTGTCAGATCAGTCTTTTCCTCCGAATAAATGGAACCTTACCTGCGTGGGCTTGCGTACAGCCTCCTCCTGCATCTGCTGCACGGTATATCCATTATCAAGCGATCCCATCTGCGTGATCTCACTGCCCGTTGCCTCCCGCATTCCCAACGTTCCGGTCGCGTATTCGTACAGCTCGGACAGTGTCATGTCTTCTGCCGTGCCGTTTTCCAGCACTGCCGTATTCTGTATCTGTTCCTGCAGCTGCTCCTGCATCTGTGCAAGTTTCTGTTTCGCTGTAAATAGCTGGCTGTATCCCGCGGCAATCATCAGCAGTCCGCCGGCTACCATAAGCACCGCTACCAACACTGTTGCACGTTTCCATAAGGGCAGGGATTTCTTGGTTACCTGCGGTGTCTTCTTCGGTGCGGGAGCTTTTGCGGGCGACGGTTCTTCCCTTAACGGCTGGTGTGCCAGATTACCGTCATACGATGCTTCCGGCGCAAAATAATCAAACAACTCTTCCTGAGCTTCTGCCGGCATGGCCTGCTCCCCTCCTCTATACTCTTTCCGCGATCCGAAGCTTCGCGCTTCTGGACCTCGGATTGACTTCTATCTCTTCTGCGTCCGGTACGATGGGCTTTCTTGTGATCACCCGCACGACCGGTTTTTTCCCACAGATACATACCGGAAAATCCTTGGGGCATGTACAGGGGTTCTCCAGGCTGCGGAATGTCTGCTTGACAATCCGGTCCTCCAGAGAATGAAATGTTATAATACAGATCCGTCCGCCCGGCGCAAGATACTCCGCCATGGAACGAATCGACTTCTCCAGTATATCCAGCTCATGATTGACCTCAATCCGAAGCGCCTGAAAGGAACGCTTGGCCGGATGTGGCCCATCCTGACGCGCTCCCTTGGGAACCGCCTCTTTGATGATTCTGACCAGCTCGCCGGTTGTCTCAATGGGCTTTTGCTGCCTCTCTTTTGCGATAAACTCGGCAATCCGGGCGGACCATCTCTCTTCTCCGTATTCTGTCAGGATCCTCCGCAGCTCTTCCTCTGGATAGGTGTTGACCACATCCCTGGCCGTAAGCGGCGCGCGCTGATCCATCCGCATGTCCAGCTCCGCGTCCTGCATATAGGAAAAACCGCGTTCCCCATCATCCAGCTGTTTGGAAGATACTCCGAGATCCAGCAGCACCCCGTGTACTGCCTTCACTCCCAGAGTCTCCATAATCCCCGGGAAATTCTGAAAATTATCCCGCACAATGGTGACATTCTCAAACTCTCCCAGTTTTTCATATCCGTTTTTTACAGCGGCCTCATCCTGGTCGATCCCAATGAACCGTCCATCAGGTTCCAGCCGCCTGCACACCTCCAGTGCGTGACCCGCGCCGCCCAATGTTCCATCCACGTAAACTCCGTCAGGACGGATCTTCAGGCCTTCGATACATTCGTTCTTCAGAACCGAAATATGTTTAAATTCCACGTTTCTCACCCTCGTCTACTCTATCTCCGGTTCTTACAGTCCCAGCGCTCCCAATGTCTCCGTCCAGGCCTCGTCGTCCTCTTCGTCCTCGTCCGCTCCATTGTAGCGCATCCACGCGTCGTAGTCCCACAGCTCAATGTGCTTGTCCATGCCGATCATCATCACGTTTTTATCGATTCCGGCATATTGCTTCAGATCCGAAACAATAGAGATCCGTCCCTGCTTGTCCAGGGCCGTACTCTGTGTATTGGAGAAAAACCTACGCTTGAATCTGCGGACACTCTCCTGACTATCCGATACATCCTCCAGCTTGGCTTTCAGCTCTCCGAAATTCTCCTCCGGCCACAGGCACAAACACGGTTCCTTTCTACCCTTCGGATCCCACAAATTGGTGGTGATATAGAAATTATGACTCTGCGTCATGTCATTTCCAACAAGCTCCGGCCGGTATTCGGTCGGGATAATCAACCGTCCCTTATCGTCTACGGAATGGTTGTACTTATTGCAGAACATGCGCTCATCTCCTTTCTATGTCTCCAATTGACTCCAGTTGGCTCCAACTGACTCCACCTGACTCCATTATAACATAGATTCGTTCCTTTGCAAGCACAAAAAAAGAACTTTTACATTTTTTTTGTAAAAGTTCTTATATGCCTATCACTCTTCAGAAAGAAGAAAGCGCGTGGCCTCTCTGGCCAGTCTCGCTATGGGAAGCCCCATAACATTATAATAATCTCCCTGAATCTGCCGGACAAGAAGCGCTCCCTTTCCCTGGATCCCGTAGCTTCCCGCTTTGTCCGCGTATTCTCCGGTATCCAGATAGGATTCGATCTCCGCCGCGCTCAGGGGATACATCTCCACCAGCGTCACATCCTGAAATACATGTTCCCGTCCCTGATAACACAGGCAACAGCCGGTAACGACCTGATGCATCCGCCCGGAAAGCCCCTCCAGCATCTGCCGCGCTTCCGAACGGTCCCTCGGTTTGCCAAGCATCCTGCCGTCGATCATCACTCCTGTATCGCATCCGATAACAAGTGCCTCCGGATATTTCTCTGCCAAGTGTCTTGCCTTATGCAACGCCAGATACCCCGGTCCTTCGCTAACTGGCATCCCCTCCGGCAGCGTCTCATCGATATCGGCTGGCAGTACCGTGTACTCATCCAACCACCGTTTTAACAACTCACGCCTTCGAGGAGAGGCGGACGCAAGTATTACCTGTGTTCCCATGTGTACCTCCTATTGCAAGTTCCGCTCCAGATTCTCCATCATTTTCTGATGGATTTTCTGCATCGTCTGAAGCTCTTCTTGACTTACGCCCTCAAACAGGATCTTCAGAAAACGCTCTCTGGTCTCATTACCGGCCGCAATCAGAGGATCTGCCGCAGGCGTCAGCTTGAGGCGCATCCCCCGCCGGTCCTTCTCATCATTCTGAACCTGAAGGTAGCCCCGCTTCTGAAGGAGATCCACCGCCTTGGATACATAGGACTTCGCCAGGAAACGCAGCTCCGAGACATCCGCCGCTTTATCATATTGCGGGTTGTTGTACAAAAACAGCAGCACGTCCATCTCCGGTTTCGTAACTCCCTGATTTCTGGCTGTCTCCGTCATCATACGGTTCAAAACTCGGTCGCTCTTTTGTACGGCAACCAATACCTCTGTAATTGGCCTCATCGCAAACTCCTCCTGCTTCGCCTTATAATGGTTCTTCTCTGAACCATTATAAGGTATTCTCGCAGAAAAGTCAAGAAATTTTTATTCTGTAAATGCGTTTTCAACGCTCTCCTCCTGGTACTGTCTGGTATACAGGTTGTAGTAATAGCCCTTCTTCTCCATCAGTTCCAGATGGGTTCCGCGCTCCACAATCTGTCCATCCTTCATGACCAGAATCACGTCGGCCTGACGGATTGTAGACAAGCGGTGCGCAATGACAAAGGATGTCCGTCCCTTCATCAAATGTTCGATTGCGTCCTGAATCAGCTTCTCCGTCACGGTATCGATCGAAGAGGTCGCCTCATCCAGTACAAAAATCCTCGGATCCGCCAGAATGGCTCTCGCGAAGGATAGCAGCTGCTTCTCACCGGTAGACAGAAGATCTCCTCCTTCTCCAACCTCGCTCTGATACCCTTTTTCCATACGGGCAATCACACCGTCCGCAGAAACACTCTTGACAGCCGCCTCAATCTCTTCCATTGTCGCATCCGGTTTACCATACCGCAGATTCTCCAATACCGTCCCCGAAAAGAGGTGCGGAGACTGCAGTACATAACCGATATTGCTGTGCAGCCACAGCTGGGACCGTTCTCTGGCATCCCGTCCGTCAATCAGAATCTGTCCGGATGTCGGCTCAAAGAATCGACAAACCAGATTTACCAGCGTAGACTTTCCGGCGCCCGTCTCTCCGACAATGGCCACGTTGGTTCCTTGCGGCACCTTCAGGTTAAAGTGCTCCAGAATATATTCGTCCCCATCCGGATACTTAAAGGAAACATCCCGGAACTCTATATCTCCATGCAGCTCCTCCCAGTTCTCCCGTTTGGGCTCGAAGCTGTCCCCGTACTTCTCGATCACTTCCGGCGAGTCGGCAACATCAGATTCCGTCTCCATCAGACGAGTAAAACGCTCTACATTGACCTGTACCATGATCAGATCCGATATTGCGCGGACAATCCACTGAATCGGCTCCATCATACCCAACGCGTAGGACATGAATACAGAAAGTGTTCCCAGCTCAATCACCTGCTGCATCGTCACATATCCACCCTGCCACAATACCAACGCCAAAGCCAGATAGGAAGCAAAGGAGATCACCGAGGTAAAGAGTGCGCGAAAATGCGCCGCCCGAACGGAGGTATGCTTCATCTCCGCACTGGTTCGGTTGAAATCCTGCTCCATCTTATCCTCTACCACAAGTGTCTTAGTGGTTTTGGCTCCGGTAATTCCTTCATTAAAATTACCTGTGATCCGAGAATTGATCTCACGGATCTTACGGTTCAAAAACACCAGCTTCTTCTGGAAATATGCTGAAGCCAGCACGGTAAGTGGCACTACAACCAGCACCAGGAGCGCCAGACGCACATTGATCGACAGCATCACAATAATCGCGCCGACCAGATAAGTCACATTCCAAACACCGTCCATCAGACTCCAGGAGACAAGGCCTCCGATTCTTCCCGTATCGCTCATGACCCGGGCATGAATATATCCTACGCTGTTCTGGTTATAATACGAAAAGGACAAGGTCTGCAGATGGTTAAAACTCAATCGCTTCAGGTCTCTTCCGACATACATCTCGACCTCATTGGCCTGATAACAGGAGATAAAAGACATGATTACCTGTCCGAGCAGACAAACCACATAGCACGCTATAAAGACTCCCAAACCGTTCAAGGTCCCTTTGCCGATAAACTCATCCAGCGCGTACTGCTGGAACAGGGGCCATAAAATATCCACACTACTGGTCAAAAGTCCCAGCGCTACCATACTCAATATCGTATACCGATAGGGCTTCAGATACGGCAAAAGCTTATTCAGTCCAAAATACGGCAGCGACACATAATCTTTATTTTCAACTTTATTATTACTCATGGGAATTTCCCTCCTCGGGCATCGTCATCTGCATATCAAACACATGGCGATAGATCCCGTTCTTCTCCATCAATTCCTCGTGAGAGCCCATCTCCGCTACCCGTCCGTGATCCAGCACCAGAATACAATCAGCCTGCATCAGCGTCGTCACACGGTGAGAAATCAAAATCACCGTGGACTCTCCCAGATTCTTTCGCAGTGCCTGGCGAATCTTGGCATCCGTTTCCGAATCAACCGCCGACAGAGAATCGTCAAACACCATGATCGGCGTCTTCTGCGTCAGCATCCGCGCGATCGCGGTCCGCTGCTTCTGTCCTCCGGACAACGTTACACCTCGTTCTCCCACAATCGTATCATACCCATTGGCAAATTCGGTGATGGCATCATCCACGCAGGCAATCCTTGCCGCACGGCGAATCTCCTCCATGGGCATCTCACTTTTGGTGATACCGATATTCTCCGCGATCGTCCTTGAGAACAGGAATGGCTCCTGCAATACCATACCAATATTGCTGCGGACCCATTTTGCCTTCATATCCGCGATATCCACACCGCCGATCGTGATCTTGCCACTGTCCTCCGGCAGCTCATACAAACGGTTCAGAAGATGCATCAGGGTAGATTTTCCGGAACCGGTCCCGCCTAAGATACCAAAGGTCGTACCACTGGGGATCGTAAAGGATACATCCTCCACTACAGGTATCTTGGCATCATAGCCAAAGGAAACATGAGAAAAGACAATATCCCCATGCATGTCCGGCTCCGTTGCCTCCGGCTTATCCTTCTCTTCTTCAGAATTCATGATATACATAATACGGTCAATCGACACATTCGCCTTACTCATCTCAGAGATCACGCGGCCCAGCTGTCTGACCGGCCAGGTAAGCATGGAGTTATAGGACAAAAACGCGATAAATTCTCCTGCGGTAATATCTCCGTGTACACAGAATACCGCGCCGAAGATCAGCACCAGCATCACCTGCAGTCCGGAGATCAGATCACCGGAACTCCAGAAAAAGGCCATCAGTTTCACCAGATCTACCCACAGGTTGGCGTATCGCTGATTCTGCTTCTCAAAACGATCCCGCTCATATTTTTCCCGTCCGAACGCCCGCACGACTCTCACGCCGGTCAGGTTCTCCTGCGCTATCGTCGAGAGGACACCCTCACTCTCATCGCACTCCTGGAAACGGGAACCAATCTTGGAATGGAAATAGGCCGAATATCCCAATACGATCGGGATGCAGGCCGTCGCGATCAACGCCAGCGGTACATTCATCGAATACATAAAGAACAGCGACAGTCCCATCAGAATGACAATTCGTACAATCGATGTCATCTGCTCTGCCACGAAGACCTTGACACGGTCCACATCTGAAGTACAGCGCTGAATGATATCGCCGGTCTGATTCTTCATATGCCACGCAAAGGGCAGCTTCTGGATATGCGCGAACAGCTGATCTCTCATCGTCTGAAGCAGCGTCTCCGCGCCCTTATTATTGTTTACCGTTGAAGAATACTTACAAACCGCTGCAAAAGCCGCCAATAAAATAATTGTCAATGCGATAATATGCAAATGTCCCCTGAGATACTCTACACCGCCAAAGGACAGGAGCGGCGTGCTCAAAAATCCAGGCAGATCCGGCTCTGCGCTGCCGATGACAGAATCCACCGTAAAGCGGATCAGCTGCGGCATCAGCATCTCTGCCAGCGTCACGAGGAACGCGCTCAGAATGCTGATGATAAAAAAGTGCACACTTCCCCGCAGAAAATAAAAGAGCATCGAGGATTTTGTATATTTCCCCCGTACTTTTTCTGTTTTTCCAGACATATTTTCCTCCAATTTTCGTCCAAAACAAGGCAGAGCACATGTATCCATATGCTCTTAAGCTTTACTTTACACTTCCTCCTCATTCTCCGTACATAATCTTGCAACCCTAAACCCCATTATACATGGGTTTTCCATAAATACAATGGATTATTTATAACACTTTTCGTGAATTCACTTCTTGCAGAGCACAGTGCAGCAGCCCTTTCATATAGCCGGTCGAATAGGCCATCGCAGAATTCTTCCCTCCGCAGGACGCCACATACTCCGATACATGATCCACATGGATCAACCCGTCATAATCACAGCGTACCAGCTGCTTCATAGCGTCGTACATATTCATATACCCGTCTTCCAGGAGTGTTTCTTCAAAATAGCGGCCCGGCGCGCTGACATTGCGGAAATGCACAATCAGCACCTTTCCCGTTCCGACAAATTCCTGAATATCATCCACCAGATTGCCAAAAGCCGCTCCGCCGAATGAATCAGGTTATGGATCCCTACCAGCGACTCAGTCGGCGGATCATTGGGATGCAGCGCGATTTTAATGTGCTCCTCTTCTCCGTATACCCTGCCGTGCGTATACGGACGGGATTCCAGTTCATCCATGTCCACAATTCTGCCTTTTGCGCTGCGCATATGTTCTCCTACGGCATACCGGGTACTAAGCACCTGATTGGGCTCCCAGGTCATGTATACGATAGGGATCCCCGCCTTCGTCAGAACCCGGTTAAAACGGTTATATTCCTCGAGCGTCCGGTCTCTCTCCGATACTCCCAGCTGAAACTGCGGATTCTTATAAATCCGCGTATTACCTCCGTCCGTAATCGTCAATCCTGCCTTGCGCACGCGCTCTGTAAAACACATCACCGAATCATAATCCGTATAACCACGCAAATACATGATCCACTCCCTGCTGCTTGACAAACAACAGTTCTTCATCCGTACAGGAGGAACTGATGCCCTGCTGCACCCGTATTCTATCTCCTAACATTTACTTCTCCCTTATAAGCCCCGTTCCGTCAAACGCCGGAATAAAGCTCTTTCTGGCCGTGCCGCCCTCCTGGATATAGGCATTTTGCACCCCTATCTCCAAGGCGTATTCTACAACACGGTCGTATTCTTTTCTCCGAAGCTTTCTCTCCAGCTCCGGATAGCGTCCGTCATGCAGAAGCGGTGTATATTGCTTCATCAGGCTCATATAGATGCTGTCCCCATACGTCTCATACAGATACCGTACTACCGCGAGGCTGTCCTCCCGCCCTCCTGGCAGAAGAAGATGGCGCACGATCACACCGCTAAGCATCATCCCATCCTCGTCAAAAATCGGCTCCGGTCTCTGCCGCACCATTTCCGCAAGCGCCTTTCTGGCCACTTCCGGATAATCGGCCGCATGAGAATACTTGGCTGCCCGTGCGCTGTCCATATACTTGAAATCCGGCAGATAGATGTCCACCAGTCCCTCCAGACACCGCAAAGCCTCTACGGTATCATACCCTCCGGTATTATACACTACAGGGATATTCAGTTCCTGCCGCTTTGCCGTCTGAAGCGCAGACACTACCTGCGGCAAATAATGGGACGCGGTAACAAGATTGATATTGTGCGCGCCCTGTTCCTTCAGCGCGAAGAAGGTCTGCACAAGCTCCTCTGTCGTGATCTCGCAGCCTTTGGCCGCATAACTGATCTCACGGTTCTGGCAGTAGACGCAGTCCAGCGCGCACCCACTGAAAAAGACAGCTCCAGAGCCCCTCGTTCCGGACAGACACGGCTCCTCCCAATAATGGAGCGCCGCTCTGCCCGCGTACATCTGTGCCGGAACTCCGCAAGCCCCGGTCTCTCCCGCCAGCCGATTCGCGCCGCATCTTCTGGGGCACAGCCTACAGCTGGTATATTCGCTTAATTCTCCTTGCGGACCCATACCATCAGCTCCCCTGCACTGCGGTTCGCCCAGGCATAATAGGGGATCCATAGCAATTCTTTTTCCTGATATTTTTCATCGCTTTCAAATCCATAGAGCGTATCCGCATCCCAGTCCTCCTGCTCCTGCATCCGAGCAGTACTGCGCAAAACCGTAACTCCGCCAAGGAAATCCGGCCGGTACTCCGATGTAAACTTCATATCCTGTCCCAGACGGATTCGGTGCAGATCCGCTCCGTTATCCGCCTCTTCCAGACAATAGACCACCGGTCCGCGCATCACCGCCGTCTTACCGATGTCCTCCCGGACTCTGGGATTGGCCCGAACCAGCTGTACCGGCATATCCAGCTCCAGTTCCAGACGGTCTCCAGCCTGCCATTCTCTGGACAGATAACAATATCCGTCCTTGCTCTCTCCAGAGATCTCCTCTCCGTTACAGGTCAGATGATAAGAACGGCACCACCCCGGAATCCGAAGCGCCAGCGTGTACTCCCCGCTCTCCATCCATTCCATCTGCACCGTACCATTCCACGGATATCCCGTCTGTACACGCAGATGCGCTGTCTGTCCGCCGATCTGAGTCTTGAGGTCTCCGCCCAGATATAGATGTACAAATAATGTCGTATCGTTTTTCCCATAAGCATAATCCGGCAAAGAACTCATCAGACGCGCCAGATTGGGCGGGCAGCACGCACAGCCGAACCACTTCTGGCGTTCCACCCGGACACTGGAACGCGCCTCGTCCTTAAGCACGCCTTCCGGTTCGACTTCCAGCGGATTCACATAGAAAAATCTTGTGCCATCCAAGGTCATTCCGCTGATAATTCCATTATACAGCGCACGCTCCATCACATCAGCGTACTCTCCCTTAGGCTCGATCATAAGCATCCTTTTCGCAAAAAACACCAATCCGATCGCCGCGCAGGTCTCGCCGTAGATGGTATCGTTCGGCAGATGATAATCGTATGTAAAGGCCTCTCCAAACTTGGAGGAACCAATCGATCCCGTAATGTACATTCTCCTGCGGGTCATATTACTCCACAGACTTTGCAGCGCATCGTACAGAGAGTCGTCCCCTGTCTCCCTTGCCACATCCGCCATACCGGAATACAGATACACCGCACGCACGGCGTGTCCTTCCGCCTCCTGCTGTTCCCGCACGGGCTTTCCCGCCTGATAATACTGATACTTAAAATAGCTTTTCGCCCAATGGAAGGGCTTACCCGGGTGCGGCTCATTCTCAAAATACAGCGGCGCCTGTCCTCTCTGGTCGATAAAATACTTCGCCAGCTTCAGATGCTTGGGATCTCCTGTCACCGCGTACAGCTTCATCAGCGCCAGCTCCAGCACTTCATGTCCGGGATACCCATGGCACTTGCCCTCTTCGGTACCGAAATACGAATCAATATAATCCATATACCGGAGCATCGCGTCCAGAAGCTTGCGCTTTCCAGTCGCGCGCCAATAGGCCACCGCCGCTTCCAGCATATGTCCCGCGCAGTACAGCTCATGATTATCCCGCAGATTGGTCCAACGCTGATCCAGCCCATTGATAATATAATACGTATCCAGATATCCGTCCGGCTGCTGCGCGCTTACGATCAGATCGATCGCGCCGTCCGCCGTCTCCTCCAGCTCCGGATCCGGATGCTGAATCAGCGAATACGCTACAGCCTCCAGCCACTTGGCGACATCGCTGTCCTGAAAGACGCATCCGCCGAATCCGCCCTCTTCCAATCCTGCCGCGACCCGGAAATTACGCATGCAATAGCTGGGCGCCGCTCCTTCTACCCGATCATTCAGCGCTTCCCACTGATAGGGGATGATTTTTGTTCGGGCAACCTCGATAAAATGCCCCCAAAAACCATCCTTCACCTGTATCTCTTCCATCGGAACCGCCTGTGTATATCTCTCTGTATCCATTCTGTGACCCCTCCTACTGTTTATTTTTTATCAGTCTATTGGCTTTATTATATCTGAAACAATCCCTAAAGTCAATTATTTTCCCACCAGCCTGACGTCCATTTCCGCCACCATTCCAGCAACCAGAAACGGAACCGGACTTCGTTCCCCTGATCAGAGACCGTAATCCAGCTCTCGCCGTCTCCATCCTCGAACTCTTCTGGAAACAGCATTCCCCACCAGTTGTGTCCTTCTCCTGCCCCCAATATCACCCGAAGTGTCCGGTAACGCCCTGCCGGCAGCATCCTGCCGCCGGTATAACGTACTGGAAACTCCTCCCACGCCAATGTAATCCGGACCTTCTGGCCGCTGATCTCTTCCGCTTGTGCGCAGAGCTCCGGAATCTGTGCGAGGATCCGTTTCTCTGCTTCTTCCCTCGTTCCAGCCTCGGCCGCTGTCTTTTCCAGTTTTTCCGCCAATGCGTCCCTTACCTTCAGCTTATTCTGCTGTGCCTTGGGATGATTATCCTCTGCCGTTATATGCAGACGAATCACCTGATCGGCCAATGCCTCCTGCATCGACATTCCGGCCGCAAGCTCCGCCCACACAATCAGTCCTCCCGCCAGCAAGATCGTTACCAGCCACTGTCTTCCCTGAAGCATCCTATAATAAATTCTGTCCATATACTGCATCATGCCCATTCTCTCCCTTCCTTCCCGATTCATACTGAACTATTTTTACGAAAATATTCAGTCTCCGGAAAAAAACTTGAATCGCACCCTTTTTGCGAGTATAATAAACAGAGATTCTTATTAAGATAAGGAGCGATAGCATGATACGACCTCTGAAGGTCCGCGGTCTGACGCTGGGCGACGGAATTCCCAAGATCTGTGTCCCCCTGACCCCTTCCTCTATGGAAGAGTTACAGTCACAGATCGCGCAGATGACGCCGGGCACTTATGACCTGGTCGAATGGCGGCTGGATTATTTACCGCCGGACGTGGACTACGCCGAAATGTACCGGCAGATCCGCGGCCGTCTTATGGATACGCCTCTGCTCGCGACATTCCGGACGGCAGGAGAAGGCGGCCAAAAAGCGATCTCCGCTGCCGATTACCATTCCCTGTATGAGCGGCTTCTGAACCTGGGCGTCGATCTGATCGACCTGGAGTGGCGGCTTGGCGAATCTGTATATCATCCGCTTCTGGAGTCCGCGCGTCTCCACGGAGCCCATGCCATCTTCTCCTATCATGATTTTCAGAAAACGCCATCAAAAGAGGAAATTCTGCGTATTCTTACCGCCATGCAGGCTTCCGGCGCCGACCTTGTCAAGATCGCGCTCATGCCTCATTGCCTGGAAGATGTATTGACACTGCTCTCTGCCTCGGATGAGATGTTCCGGCTGCATGCCCACTGTCCCCTGATCACGATGTCCATGGGACGTCTGGGGATGATCAGCCGTCTGTGCGGCGCTTATAGCGGAAGCGCTGTGACCTTTGGCGCCTGCGGCGCTTCTTCTGCTCCCGGACAGCCGGATGCCGCGCTTCTGCGTTCCATTCTGAGCTCTGTCAATCCCTGCTGATGAAGGAAAAAAATATTTATGAAAAAGATTCTTATGATTACTACCGGAGGCACGATTGCCTCCCGGCATACGGACAGCGGCCTCGCTCCTATGATCCGTGCTGGGGAGATGCTGGATTATGTGCCGGAGATCCGTGAATTCTGTATTCCGGATACTCTGGAGCTATTGAATGTGGACAGCACCAATATTACCCCGGAGCACTGGCTGAAGCTGGCTGCCGCCATTGAAGAGAACTATGACCGGTATGACGGTTTCGTCATATGCCACGGCACCGACACCATGGCCTATACAGCCGCCATCCTGTCCTATCTGATTCAGGACTCCCCTAAGCCTATTGTGATCACCGGCTCTCAGCGTCCGATTGATCTGATCAACACGGACGCCAAGAGCAACCTGGCCGGAAGCTTTCTCTATGCTTCCTCCTGTCAAAGCTGCGGCGTGCAGATCGTGTTTGACGGCGAAGTGATCCTGGGGACACGCGCGAAAAAGATCAACAGCAAAAGCTATCACGCTTTCACCAGTATCAATTACCCGCACCTCGCGGTCATCCAGGAAGGCCGGATCATCCGCTACATTCCGCAAACTCCGGGAAAAGCGCCTGTTTTCTACCATGCCCTGAACTCCCGGATCTCCATTCTCAAGCTGATCCCGGGTATGAACTGCGGCGCGCTGTCCTACATGCTGGAACACAGCGACGCGGTCATTCTGGAGAGCTACGGTCTGGGCGGTCTGCCCTCCGGACCGGAATACCCCTTCCGCGAAGAGCTGGCGCAATGGACCGGGCGCAACAAAACAGTCCTGATGACGACGCAGGTCACCAATGAAGGCAGCCATATGCAGATTTATCAGGTCGGACAAAGCGTCAAGAAAGAATTTCGGCTGCTGGAAGCCTACGATATGACCTTGGAAGCCGCCGTCTGCAAGCTGATGTGGATTCTGGCCCAGACGACTGACCCGGAACAGGTCCGCGAGACCTTTTACCGTCCGATCGCACAAGATCTGCTGTTTTTGAGCGCTACTACACCAAACGAATAAATCAAAGGAGAGATATCATGGGAGGATTTTTTGGAGTTGCATCTAAGACGGATTGCGTATTTGATCTGTTTTTCGGAACGGACTATCATTCTCACCTGGGCACACGTCGGGCCGGAATGGTGGTGTATAGTCCTGAAAAGGGCTTTGACCGTTCGATTCACAACATTGAGAACGCGCCTTTCCGCACCAAATTCGATAAGGACATCGCCACTATGCAGGGACATCTGGGCATCGGATGTATCTCTGACTATGAGCCCCAGCCTCTAATCGTGCGTTCTCATCACGGCACCTACTCGATCGTTACCGTCGGCAAGATCAACAATACCGAGGAGCTTGTGGCCGATGTCTTCCGGGACGGACACACACACTTTCTGGAAATGAGCGGCGGAGAGATCAACGCTACAGAGCTGGTCGCCGCCATCATCAATCAGCAGGATAACCTGATCGACGGTCTGCGTTACGCGCAGGAAAAGATCGATGGTTCCATGACCATTCTCCTTTTGACCTCCCGCGGACTATATGCCGCCCGGGATAAGCTGGGCCGTACTCCCGTCGCGATCGGACACAAGGATGGCAGCTATTGCGTCTCCTTTGAGAGCTTCGCTTATCTGAACCTTGGTTATACACAGCACAAAGAGCTGGGCCCCGGCGAAATCGTTGTCGTTACTCCGGAAGGTGTCACAACTCTCTCCGCGCCCGGCAAAAAGATGAAGATCTGTACCTTCCTCTGGATCTATTACGGCTACCCCTCCTCTTCTTATGAGGGCCTAAGCGTAGAGGAAGTCCGCTACCGCTGCGGCGCCGCTCTGGCACGCAGAGACCAGGACGAAAACCCGGAGATCCGCCCGGATATCGTAGCAGGTGTCCCCGATTCCGGTACACCACATGCGATCGGCTATGCCAACGCTTCCGGCATTCCTTTTTCCCGTCCCTTCATCAAATATACTCCGACCTGGCCGCGTTCCTTTATGCCTACGATTCAAAGCCAGCGCAACCTCATCGCCAAGATGAAGCTCATCCCGGTGCATGAATTGATTCAGGGACGGAGCCTCCTGATGATCGATGACTCTATCGTCCGCGGTACTCAGCTGCGCGAAACGACTGAATTCCTGTATCAGAGCGGCGCCACCGCAGTACATATCCGTCCTGCCTGTCCCCCGCTCCTCTATGGCTGTAAATACCTGAACTTCTCCCGTTCCTCCTCGGACATGGACCTGATCACCCGCCGAGTGATCGCTAAATTATCCGGCGGTGCTTCAGATCTGGATCTCTACGCCGATCCGGATACAGCGGAATACCACGCTATGCTGGAGGAGATCCGCAAGCAGCTGAATTTCACTTCGCTGCGCTATCACCGTCTGGATGACATGCTGGAATCCATCGGCATCGATCCGGACAAGCTCTGCACCTATTGCTGGAACGGCAAAGAATAAGTATCCAATCAAAAAGGCGATCCGCGCGCGGATCGCCTTTTTTACTTTTAATATCCCAGAACGCCTTCCAGAGATTCATCATTCTCAATCCAATCCTGTACATGGATGACACGGTACTCGTCTACGCTATCCCGGATGATGACCGTCTCAATGCCCGCATTGATGACCATACGCTTACACATGGAACAGCTGTTGCTGTTGACGATATACTCGCCCGTCGAAGCCTCCGTCCCGACCAGATACATGGTCGCTCCGATCATCTTCTCTCTGGAAGCGCTGATGATCGCGTTTGCCTCCGCGTGCACGCTGCGGCAGAGTTCATAACGCTGTCCTCGCGGGATCTTAAGCTCCATCCGAATGCAGCGGTTGAGATCGCTGCAATTCTGCCGTCCCCTCGGCGCGCCGACATAGCCCGTAGAGACGATCTCATCATGATTGACGATCACCGCCCCATAATGTCTGCGCAGGCAGGTGCTGCGCTTGGCTACCGTCTCCGCGATATCCAGATAATAATTGGTCTTATCTCTTCTCTGCATGATATCCTACAGGCCTCCTCCCAATCTCTTCATTTTATTATACCGCATCCCGTACCGAAAAGCAAGAGAGGGAATACAACAAAAGGAGCGTCCCTCTTATGAGAAACGCTCCCCTGCTCTTTAACCCTTCAGAGAACCGATCATCAT
>CABUPM010000022.1 GCA_902493345.1 uncultured Eubacteriales bacterium
CCTCGCTGTCGGGTGCATCAATGCTTTGCTCAATCGTTGCACGGGAAATGATTTCGCCGTCCTCCTCAAAATGATTGTCCCGCAGCCCGAATTCTTCCACCGCACCATACTTGAAAGACTCCTGATTATCAAGAATAAACTGCTCACGATCCTCCGCTTCCAGCGGTGCAAGGGTTACTTTTGTGTTTTTCATAATTCCCTCCGAAAAATAAAAATACCCGGTCATTACTAAGTAATAACCGAGCGCACTCGACACCTAATCCGGTATGCGGCCTGCAGGGCTTGTGCCTTACGATCCCCAAGCGTTACGACGCTCTACCTCCGGTGACATAAATATGAATCAGCCGAGTCCCGGAATAACCGGGATCCGGCTGACTGTTTGGCGGAGAGGATGGGATTCGAACCCATGTGCGATTGCTCGCAAACTGATTTCAAGTTCGCTCTTCATCTGCGCCACATCCTCGATGATTTCGTAGGTCTGTGTTTCACGCAGGCTAAAATCATATTCATCCTGTCCGTACTGCTTGATTAAGTCTACAAAGGCATTTACCGCAAAGGAATAATGCTGTGTAGAGACGCAGAACTGTTTTTTGCCACCATCGCCGCCTTTATATTTATCCTCCAGGATGGAGGCTTGCTCCAATACCTGGCGGGCATAGCCCAGAAATTGTTCGCCCTCTTTGGAAATATGGATGCCTTTATTGGTTCGTTGAAAGATGACGACATGCATCTCGCGTTCCAGATCGTGGACCGCGTTGGTCAGGCTGGGCTGGGAAATAAAGAGTTTTTTGGCAGCCTCAGTAATGCTGCCTGTCTCAGCGACGGTTACGGCGTATTTTAATTGCTGCAGAGTCATAGGGAGTCCTAGGTCTTCAGCACATCGGCATAAAAGGCTTCCATTTCCTCATAGGTGGGGAAGGTCGCGATGTAGATCTGATTGCCCATGGCGCCGGCCAAGACCTCCGGGAGACGGCCGGACATGCGGATATGGCTGCCGTATTTGGCCAGAAGATCCTCGTGGGACAGGACAAAGTGTTTACCGTCCCGGCGTCCCGCAAAGGCACAGAAGGAGCGCTCTCTTACCGGCATATCCGTATGGTCAAACGCGATCATGTCGGCCCAGATCTTATATACGTCGGTGCTGTAGGCATAGTCGATCATATCCGGGGTGAAGCCGCCGCAGGGACGCATATTGACCTCCAGAGCGACGACATCTCCCTTTTTGCCCATCCCAGGCTGGTCCTGCGTCAGACGGAAGAATTCAAAATGGATAAAACGGCTCTTGACGCCAAAGCTCTTGACGGCAGCGCGTCCGGCACGGCGCACATCTTCCGGCAGATCCTTTACAATATAGTAGATGGAATTATCCTGATTGTTGACGATATCCATAATGGACATGGGCGTAACATTGCCGGTCTCAAACATGGGACGGCCCTGCGAATCGATAATCGCGTCATAGGAGTTGATGATCGCATGGATAAACTCTTCCATAATATAAGAGATCCGGGTATCCCGATTCCTGAAAAAGTTCCATAGGTCCTCATCGGAGGAAAGCTTATAGGTATGGGAGGCGCCTACACCATTATCCGGTTTGACGACGACAGGATACCCTACCTCCTGAATAAAGGAGAGGCAGCCTTCGATTGTGTCCACCAGATGATAGCGAGCGGTAGCGATCCCGGCCTTGGCGTAGAATTCTTTCATTTTGGACTTGTATTTGATGCGGGGCATATCCTCTGTCATAAATCCGCTGGTAATGTGGAAGTCCGTGCGCAGCCGCGCATCCTGTTCCAGCCAGTATTCATTGTTGGATTCCAGCCAGTCGATCCGGCCGTACTGAGAGATCAGATAGGCAACCGTGCGGTAGACTTCCTCGTAGTTTTCAAGATTGCTGACCTTGCAGTAGCGGTTCAGGTTCTCTCTTACCTCCGGCGCCAGCTCTTCTTCCGGCTGATCGCCGATTCCCAGCACATTCATGCCGTTCTTCTTTAATTCACGGCAGAACAGCCAATAATTGGTAGGAAAGTTGGGGGAGATAAATACGACGTTTTTCATGATAGTGCCTTCTTTCTCTTAATGATTTATCCAAGGAGGTACGGCAGATAATAAGAAACCTGCTTATACCACCAGTCCCAGTCATGGGCGCAGTCATAACCCCAGAAATCCACCCAGGCATGGATCCCTTTTTGCTCGAAAATTTGCTGCATCTGCCGTGTCGAATCCGGAAGCTCCCACGGACCCTGCCCTACGCAGAGAACGGCTTTTTTCTGGTTATAGGCAGCGATATACGGATGGGAAGGATCCATACCGCCCAGATAATGGATGGGAGAGTTCCGATAGACGACTTCGTCCATATATTGAGAGAATCCGTATTCTGCCGTGTAGATGCCGCTTAACGCCAACAGGCGGTCAAAGAGACCGGGATAGCGGAAATACAGGTTCGCGGCGTGTGTCGCTCCCAGACTGCATCCAAAGGTCATGATTCCGGGCATGCCGCTCCAGCCGTTGCGGGTATTGGCATACCAATGCATATAGGGGGCGATTTCATCCGTGATATACCGCAGCCAGTCCTCATAGCGGCGAATCCGCCAATAAGCGTCCCCGTTCGGATTGGACCAGGTCTCCTGATCCAGCGTATCGATGGAAAAAACGGTGACTTGTCCGGAGTCGATCCACGGAGCCCAGGTATCCGTCATATGATAGTTTTCAAAGTCATAAAACCGTCCGTCCTGACAGGGAATGAACAGCACGGGACGACCGGCGTGCCCGTAGATCTTGCACTCCATGTCCCGGCCAAGAGCGGGACTGTACCAATGATGATATTGTGTTTCCATAGCTGACGCCTCTTTTATTGCAGATTATACAGCAGCGTGTTGAAAAAGAAAGGAATCTGACGTTCCCAACTGGCTTCGCAATGGTCGCCTCCGGGAACGATACGGCAGGATAGCTGGATTTCCCGGTCGATCAGAAGAGAAGCGACCTGTCCGAAGCGGTGCCGCATATTCGGATGAAAATGAATCTCGCGGGATCCATAATCCATATAGAGGACCGTGTCAGGCGCGAGGCGGGCATTGCGGATCATGGCGTCCAAGGATTCGGCAGAAAACCAGATGGAGGGGGAGAGAGCCGCTGCTCTGGAAAAAACAGTATTATACTCCAGCAGAGCGTACAAGCTCATCAATCCGCCCATGGAGCTGCCGGCGATAAAGGTGTGCCTGCGGTCCGGCAGAGTCGGGTAATGGCTGTCAATCAAAGGCTTAAAGGTGTTGACCCACCAATCCATCGTCGTCTTGCCGCGTCCGGTGATATGTCCCAGCTTGGGATCCGAGAAGGTAAAAGGAGAGTACTCGGACAGGCGTCCGCCGTCGGGGCTGTGGTTGCATTCTACAGCGGCGATGATTATCTCGGTTCCGGTCCGGTCCATATAATCAAGCATACCCCAGCTTTTTCCGTAGGTCGCGTCCTCATCGTAGAACACATTGTGCCCGTCAAACATATACAGAACCGGGTAGCGGCGTTCTGGATCCTCCTGACAGGAGTCCGGAATATAGACATAGACGCTGCGAAGAGCGTCCCCTGTCAGCGCAGGAATAGCGATGTCCCATTTTTCAAGCATGATATACTCCTTTCTGTAGGGAGTCCGGCAATTTATTCGGCCTCGATCTGCAATTCCACCGGGCAGTGATCCGAACCCAGAATGTCGCTGTGGATGGAAGCGGACTTCAGACGAGGAGCCAGCTCCGCGGAAACCAGAAAATAGTCGATTCTCCACCCGACATTCTTTTCGCGGGCGTGGAACATATAGGACCACCAGGAATACGCATCCGTCTGATCCGGATGAAAATAACGGAAGGTATCGATCCAGCCGGAGTCCAGAAGCTCTGACATCTTGCCGCGCTCCGCATCGGTAAAACCGGCATTGTTGCGGTTGGACTTGGGATTTTTCAGATCTATTTCACAGTGAGCCACGTTCATATCCCCGCAGACGGCTA
Organism: uncultured Eubacteriales bacterium; assembly: GCA_902493345.1. Classification (GTDB taxonomy): domain Bacteria; phylum Bacillota; class Clostridia; order Lachnospirales; family Bianqueaceae; genus Faecimorpha. The sequence goes on from CABUPM010000022.1 coordinate 3,993, forward strand.
CGGGCTTGTGCTGCCGCAGACCGTTCAGATAAGCGCGGAAAGCGTCCTCCCATTGCATGCGGTATTCCAGACGTGTGAGCTCCCGCTGTGAGTTCGGGGTATAGACATTGACCAGATAGAAGGAAGGATACTCCAGCGTCAATACCCGGCCCTCATGATCATGCTCTTCGATGCCGATGCCGCGTGTTACGGAGAGGGGTTCCTCACGGCTGAAGACCGCTGTGCCGGAATATCCCTTTTTTTCGGCATAATTCCAGTATGCGTGGTAGTCTTCCCGCGGCCATTGGATCTGGCCTTCCTGCAATTTGGTTTCCTGCAGGCACACGATATCCGCGTTGACAGCATCGAAAAAGTCTAAGAATCCCTTTTGCATGCAGGCCCGCAGGCCATTGACATTCCATGAGATGAGTTTCAGTGTGGACATATATATATCTCCTTATTTATAAAATCGTCCTCGGCAGATATCCTATCACATTTTGAGAAAGGATTCAAGTCAGTCGGCCCATTTGCCGTCCAGCATCCGCAGGACCACATCGGCCTGCTCCAGGCAGACACAGAAGATGGATACCGCGAGGGAGAAAATACAGATGCCGAGGATGGTTTTCATGGGTCTGCGCAAGGCCTGAAGAATGGACCTCATATGCCGACACCTCCATAATAAGTAGAAAAAAGATATTTTTTCCAGTATACATGGTAGAAAAATAAAAGTCAAGCCATTTACCGTAAGTATGGAAAAACCGGCACTGCCACAGCGGTGCCGGTTGGTATAGAACCAATATCAAGTTTTTATAGGATGGAAATATTGCGGAACAGCGCACGATCCGGTCCTTCATAGGAGTCGCGGACGGTCGCCAGGTTGGAGAGACGCATGCTCTTCAGCGCCTCACTCAGTTTGCCGGAGATGGAGACATCTGTCAGCGGAATGACCTTCTGTCCGTCATAATAGTAAGCCAGACGGACCTCTCCGCCGATATAGTCGTTATAGACATCAACCTGCAGTGCGGACATGGATACACACTCAAAGTAGGGAGCCTTGTGCAACTCTTCGTCGGTCAGAGTGCCGGGCTGAATTTCCATGCATCCCAGATCACCGGTCACCGGCTGGGAGAGATACTGCGCGAACCGGGAGGCGCCAAAATTGGCAACCGCCTGTCCATTTCGGATGATCAGCGTATCCTGAAGTGTTACACCGTCCGTATCAAAAAGAGCGCTGCGGCTGCTGCCGGGGAGGCTGCGCCGCATAGTGATGGTCAAAGGATCTCCGTCCCCTGTCGCCTGAATCTGATCACCGAGCTGGTAGGCATTGGAGTGGGCATATACAGCCGCGTAATTCAGGTTAGAGGTAAGATCATAGAAGAGCCCGGAAAGCTCGTGGGAACGCAGTACAACCGGGCAGGTCAGGGAACTTTCCGGCTTCACCGCCAACTGACGGTCCCGGACTTCCTGCATTCTCCGGTCGATCTCCGCCGTAATCTTTTCCGGCTCCAGATCGCTGAAATGATAAGCCTCATAGAGCTCTACCGACTGTCCGTCGGCATTCCAGGTGGGGATCGCCTCGATCATGGCAGAATATTTGGACTCGCTCTTATGCAGCCCGCGGCTGTTATATACAGAGAGAGTCAGATGATTGATAAAGATCTCCAGGGCGTTGATGGAGCCGTCCGCATAACGGTCCGCGGCAAATACAGCGTCCGCGGTCTGCGCCGCCAGCTTCTTCAGGGGAACGCCGGCCATATTGGACGGAATCTCCGCAGAGAGAGTCTCACGCTCCGGCAGCTGATAGTTCTCGTTATGGATGACCAAGGCCGCCTGCGCCGCCGTTTCGATCTTCTGACGGATGATCTCATCGGTGTCAGAAGCATATACACTGAAATCAGCGTTGCCCTTTTTACCGTCATGATCCGCATAGACAGTAACAGAAGTATCCGTTGTATGGGTGGAACGGACGGTTTCCAGAGACTTGTGGACAAAAAATGTTTCATAGGATTCCGTTTTGGTGGTGTTGATACGGTAATCCGTTACATGCTCGTTTTTGGAGAGCAGTTGTATAAGCTTTTCAATCATGCCAGTTTCACCCTCGCTTTCAATGCCGGACCGCCGTCAGAGACGCGGACCCATTCCTTATAGCCCTTGCCGCAGGAGCCCATGCCGATGACACGGAAATCGTCCGAGATCATGGAGATGGATTTGAGCAGATCCGGGACATAACCGCTCATGACGACCGGAGATACATAATGGTCGGTGAGCTTGCCGTCCACGATTTCGATGCCGTATTCTGCTGTGCACTGAATCTGCCAGTTCTTGGGATCCTCCATGCCGTTATTGGTTTCAAAGAGCATATAACCATGCTTGATGGAAGCGATCATATCTTCCAGCTTATCCTTGCCGGGCTCAAAGAATGTATTGGTCATGCGGGAGTAGGCCTTGCGCTTGAAGGACTGCCGGCGGCCGTTGCCGGTGGGCTCCGTTCCCAGCTCGCTGGCGGAGGTCAGGTCCGAGATACCCTGCATCAGAATCCCGTCCTTGATGATCTGGGTGTCATGGGCCAGCACACCGTCATCGTCAAAGAAGTAAGAAGCGGTGGAAAGTGTGGCCGCGGCTCCGTCATGCATATTGCAGATAGGAGAAGCGACATACTGGCCTACATAGGATTTGGCCAGCGCGCGGTCTTTAACAAACTGGTCCATCTCCACGCCGTGTCCAAAGGCTTCATGAGCGATCAGGCCGGTGATGGAAGGATCGGTGATGACATCATAGATACCCGGAGTGATAGGCGTGGCCGTCGCCAGATGACGCGCCTTCTCGACCAGAGCGTCCAGACGTCCCGGCATCTGCTCCATGGCTTCCTTTAACAGATGGGAATAGCTTCCGTCCATGGACTGCACCATTTTATCGCCGTCTTTATAGAGAACCATCGCGATGACATTGGCCCAGCCGTAATGCTGATCCAGCTCCCGATGCGCCGTGATGAAGAGTTTGGAAACATTCAGAGTCAGGATCTGCGCGAAAGCGTTGAGAATCTTGGGATCCTTCTGCAGAAGCGCGTCCTTCAGACCTGAAGCATAGGAGAGAAGCTCCTGATCAGTGTATTGCTCCAGGTCGCACTCACGGGAGAAGGAACGAACCATCGGCTCGTCAGCGATAGCGCTGCTGTGGATCATACGGTCGGACAGCGACTCGTCCATCGCCACGGAATCCACAATCTCCTGCGCCAGCGCAGATACGTCTCCGTGGATATCATCTGTAGAATATTCAAAAAAGGACTGTCCATTACTCATCTTGACAACAAATCCGCATTCAGTGCCCATAGCCTCGCTCACACCGGAATTGCTGCGGTTGACGAAGACGCGCTTGGATGCGACATCCGTTCCTAAGATACTGACATAAGCAAAACGCTTGTTAAGTTCCGCCACAAGCTTGCGGCAGTCTTCGCGTCTTGCGTCCAGAAATGCAGAAAAAGCCATTATTGTATACCTCCCTTTTGGATCTATTATAATGCCGAATCCTATAAAAAGCAAGGAATTACTGCGGTGTCAGGCGCCGGAAAATCCGTCTGGACCACAGTGCTGTCCCCAGAGAGAGAAGGGCTGACAGCAAAAAAACCAGAGACTCCGTCCCGCGGCAAAGCTCAAACAGGCTGCCGTACAGAGCGTTTCCAAGGGGTTGGGCGCACATGGAGAGGGTAAAGACGACGGAGAGGACCTTTCCCAGAAGCAGTTCCGGTGTCTCGGCCTGAATGTAGGACAGAATCTGAACGGTTAATAATGTAGAGAAAAAAGAGATTCCAAAACAAAACAGTGTTAGGACAGCATAGGTACATAACTTGGGGACAAAGGAACACAGGGAGAAGGCCATGGGGAAGACGCACACGGAACAGGCGATGAGCAGTGTTCCGGTACTTTGCGGGCGGAGCCGTTTGGCAAAGATTCCGGCACACACACCGCCGATCAGACCGCCTGCCGCCAGAGCCCCTTCGGTAAAGCCGTATAGCGTGCTGGACATCTCGCCGAGATCCAGCCGCTGGGTGATGATATAGGGGAGTCCGACGGAGAGCATCGAAGACAAGAACAGATTGATAGCGCATATGATGGCCAGCGCCTGGCCGATGGTCGGCTGGTCTCGGACAATGAAGCGCAGGCTGGAAGCCAGGTCCGAACGGATGGTGTTCCATAAACCGTGGACTTTGGGCGGGTGGGTCTGCGGAATATGGATGAAAATCTCCATGACAGCGGAAGCGCCGAAGCATAGGGAGCAGACCCAGAGAAGAGGTGTCGGACCGTAGAGCCCATACAGAACGCCGCCCAAAGCGGGACCAAGGAGAGCGGAGAAGGAGCTGACGGTATTGATGATGGAATTGGCCTGCATATAACATTCTGAAGGCACCAGGAGAGGGATGCTCGCCTGAACCGAGGGTTGATAGGCGCCGGCAATGCCGTATAGAAGCATGAGGGTGATGCTCAGAAGCGTTACCAGATCGGCATGTCCCAGGAGCAGCGCGCAGATACCAAGCAGAACAGCCGTGGAAAAGTCTAGCACGACCATGATATTGCGCTTGTTGAAACGGTCCGCGATCATTCCGCCAAAGGGGGAGAGGAGAATGGAAGGGAAAAAGGCCAGAGCCGTTACTCTTCCATAGAGAGAGGAGGAAGCGGTTTGCTCCAGAAGATAGAGCGGAAGAGCGAAACGGACAGTCGCGTTGCCAAAGAGGGAGATGATCTGCCCGATGACAACCAGTGTAAAATCACGGGAAAAGAGCTTGGAACGCATGGGGAAACCTCCTTGTTCAATTTACATACCGACCGACGGTATGTATCATGGGAAAATAAAGCTGCCTTTTAGGATAGGCAGTTTATTTCCGATTGTAATACGATGCAGTCAGAGTGCACAGCCGCTCAATGATCGTGTCATCGATGATATCCAGACCGAGCCCGCGCAGGGCCTGCGCCAATACGATGAGTTTGCGGCGGCACTCCTCCGTGGAGCTGGGAAAGACCATGGGATTGATCCATACATTGAAGTCCAGCAGGATGAGCTGGGCGAGTTCCTCCGGATATTCGGCTTGAATGGAACCGTCCCGGATCCCCTCCTTCAATATGGGGAGAAGATATTTGGGAGCGGTCACGGTCACGGCGTTTTGCAGGATGCTCAGAAGGAGCTGCGGATTGCTGGTCGTCGGCGCGATACTGAACAGATTGTCCTGGGAGGAGCGGAATAGAGAATCCCGAAAAATGGCCTTGAGCTTTTCCAGTCCGTTCAGATCCTTGCGTGCCAGGATATGATCAAAAAGCTGTTCGCTGTCCGCGGTCATCCGATCCGCTACGGCGATCCAGATCTCTTCTTTGGATTTGAAATGATGGTAGATCGCACCCTTGCTCAGGCCTCCCAGATGGTCTACGATATCCTGGATGGAAGTCTGATTGTAGCCCTTTTCTAAAAAGAGCCTGGATGCGACGTCTACAATCCGGCTGACGGTCTCTTCCGGATGCTTGTTGCGTGCCAATGGGTTCCCCTCCTTATCCTGCGGTTGGTATGATGCATAATAACATACCAACGGTATGTTTGTCAACTCCTTTTTGCAAACAGAGAATATTTGTGGTACAATACAGTGAAAAAGGGAGGCAGAATTGTATGCGGAATCTATATGTATTGGTCAAGCCAGCGTCCGGCAGCTGCAATCTTCGATGCCGGTACTGTTTCTATGCAGATGAGATGCAGCAGAGGGAGACTGCCTCATATGGAAAGATGTCGCGGGAGACGGCCGAAGCGCTGATCTCCAAGAGCCTGAATCAGGCGGACGGGCATATCACCTTTGCCTTTCAGGGCGGCGAACCGACGCTGGCGGGACTCGAGTTCTACCGCTGGTTTATGCGGCGGGTACAGGAGCTTCGTAAGCCAGGACAATCCATACACTATGCGATACAGACCAATGGGACGCTGTTGAATGAGGGATGGGGACAGTTTCTGCAAGAACATCGGGTTCTTGTGGGCCTTTCTCTGGACGGCCCGCGGAAGTCCCATGACTATAACAGGCGCCAGGCAGATGGCAGCGGCAGCTGGAACAAGGTTATGCAGGCCGCGGCACTCCTGCGCCGCTATCGGGTAGAATTCAATATCCTGACGGTCGTTACGCAGGGGAGCGTGTCGAGGATCGGGCAGATCTACGCGTTTTTTCGGGAAAATCAGCTGCTGTACCAGCAGTATATTCCGTGTATCGATCCGCTGAACCAGTCGGCGGCCGATTCGCTAACGCCGCAGGGGTATGGCCAGTTTCTCAAGGCACTCTTTGATCAGTGGTATGAGGATATTTCGGCAGGACGTTTTGTCTATATCCGAAGCTTTGAAAACATGGTCGGGATGCTTCGCGGACAGAGACCGGAGAGCTGCGACATGGGCGGGATCTGTAGTGTACAGTATGTATTTGAAGCGGACGGCAGTGTATATCCCTGCGATTTTTACGCACTGGATGCCTGGAGACTCGGCAATATCCGGACGGATTCTTTTGACGATCTGGATAAAAAAAGAGAAAGCCTGGGATTTATCCAGGCTTCTATGCAGCATCCGGAGGAGTGCCGCGCGTGTACATGGTATGCATTGTGCCGCAATGGGTGCCGGCGTGACAGGATGAACGGTCAGAGCCGGTACTGCGAGGGGATCCGTGAATTTTATGCCTATGCGTATCCGAGGCTGTGCCGGTTGGCAGGGAGAGAGATCACTTCCCAGCCTGAGCGCTGACACAATACACATTGACCTTGCGGTCCATACGGCTGTTGAAAAAGATCCGGTCGCCGGAGTGGCTGTAGATGGGGTGAGGATGCGCGTCCTGCCCCAGCCAGTCACTCTCGTGGCGGCATAGAGGAATCCAGGTCAGGGTGCCGTTTTCCCAGTCCGGAAGCACGCGGCAGATGTATTCCGCGTCTTTTTTATGAGGATCCGGACCGTTATCCGTGCTGTTGTCACGGATTTTTTTGATTTCCCAGGGATACTTAAAGTATCCGTCGCACACGAGGTTGCCCTGATGATCCATTGTAAAGTGGCCGTACGCGTTATAATCCTCCGGCAAAGCGATCTCCCAGTAACGGCCGCTCGCAAGCTCGTATTTGCCGACCATAGCCGGGCCATTGGCATATCCGCCGTGATAGATAATAGAAGATCCGTCGTCGCTCCACATCTCATGGCATACCCAGTCCGCGGCGCTTCTAGGATACCCGGCCGGATTCCCCAGGGTATCTGTCCCCTCAGTACGGACCCGGCGCAATGTATCCGTGTGGCGGTCATACAGCCAGATACGGCGGATTCCGCAGTCAAAACTGGACCATTCGTGATTGTACATGATGATCTCGGAATCCAGCGGATGGAACTGCACATGCGTGATCCAGCACTTGGGGACGGTTTTTTCATATAAGAGTTCTCCGCTTTGCGTATCATACACGCAGAGATAACTGTTGAGATTCTCATCCTGCACCCGCTGATCAATATTATAGACCGGACGCTTGTCTAGCCCACTTCCCTCGGTTTCCGGATCAAAATCCAGGCAGCGTCCGTCTGTCATGGGGACGCAGAGCCGTGTTCCGTCGGCACTGACATGAGTAAAGGCAGTCATACGTCCATCCGGAACAGTATTCAAGACAGTGATCTGACCCTGACGGTTCACTTTGCAGATTTTATCATCCTGAATATAATAGATGATTTCCCGCTGCCAATCCAGGCATACACTGGCCTTACCAAGTCCGAGATTCTGGGTTCCGTCAAAGTAAACATAGCTTTTCAGGGTGCCGTTCTGATTCTGCGTAAGCGTCCGTTCCTGCCCCGTAAACATATCGCGCACGATGACATTGGGATGGCCGCCCTGATCGCTGATCATATAGATGCGTTCATCGCCCTGACCCAGGGAAGAGCAGGTAAAGTACAGAAGCTGTGTATTGTACTGTTGGCGGCCCTGACAGTCGCTGATCAGAATTCGTCCGTTCAGTGAATTCATGGGGAGCCTCCTCAGTTGCCGGCAAACATTTTCTGATGCTCGGCTTGCAGGTGGCGGGCCAATTCATACAGGCTCCAGCCGATATTATGCGTTGTCAGCATCGCCTTCAAAGCGATGGGAGAGATTCCGGACTGGTTGTAGATGTCCAGGAACGTGTCCAGATCGTTCTGACTAATGCCGCACAGGACCATCAGCTCCGGAAGCGTGGACAGGGGCGGAATCGGCGAGTTGGAAGTGGCCTGGATGGGAAGTCCGGCCAGATAGCCTACATTGGAGCGGAAGTCCGCCGGCTCCAACAGACGGATCTCAAACGAAAGCCGGGAGCAGAGCTTGGAAATGGCCTCCTGCTTTGCGGTATCCGGTGTGTACAATAGAATGCGTGGATTCATTTTGCAGCCTCCTTGACAGGTAAGATTTTATTGGTTAGATGTGTGTTGAAGAATTGGATAAAGGGCCCCAGACCAAAAGCGGAAGCCAGTGTCCCTAAGCCTACAATGCCTCCGGCCAGATAACAGATCAGGGCAGCCAGAGCGTCGATCAGCATTCGGCACCAGAAGTAGGAGACTTTGCAGGCATGCTCATGCAGAATCAGAGCGAGACTGTCATAGGGAGCGACGCCTACGTCGGACTGCTGATACAGCGAGAGTCCCAAACTGCAGATGATGACACCGGCCAGAACCAGCAGGATTTGCCAGCAGAACTGGGTCGGCGGAGCAAGACGCATTGTCAGGAGCTTATAGAAGAAATCCGCGAAATACCCGAGGAAAACAGCGTTAACTACTGTCCCGGCACCGATCAGTCGGCGACCCAGCCACAGCTGAATCAGGAAAAATACCGCGTTCAGAAGGACCTGAAACAGGGGGTAGGAGATCCCAAACGCGGCCGACAGTGCCATCATCATGCCGCTAAAAGGATCGTTTCCCATCTGTGAGAGCTTGAAGACGGCGACGCCAAGCCCGATGATGATGTTGCCGATCAGCATGACGCACAACCGACGTCTGCTCACCCGCGATAAATATTCTTTGATCATGTGATTTCCTCCGAAATGTGGTTCTCAACGGGACGGTTTTTATTATAGTCACATTGCGGTCATAAAGCAAGCGTTTTGAAAAATCTTGCGGCTTGTATTTTGTATAGGGGTCTGCTATAATGGAACCAAATCTACCAAGCGCAGTAAAGGAGAGAGAAACATGGAAATGACTTTAAGATGGTACGGTACCGGATTCGATACGGTTACACTGCAGCAGATCCGACAGATTCCGGGAGTTACAGGCGTGATCACAACCCTGTATGATACGGCGCCCGGAGAGGTCTGGAGTCGGGAGAGAATCCATGCCCTCAAGGAAGAGGTTGAGGCGGCGGGACTGCATATCTCCGGGATTGAGAGCGTGAACATTCATGACGCGATCAAGACTGGAGCACCGGAACGGGAGCAGTACATTGAGAACTACATCGAAACCCTGAAAAATCTGGGAGAAGAAGACATTCACCTGGTATGCTATAATTTTATGCCGGTCTTTGACTGGACGCGGACAGAGCTGGCACGCGTGCGCCCGGACGGATCCACGGTCCTGGCATATACGCAGGAAGCGGTTGATGCGCTGGATCCGGAGAAGATGTTCTCCTCCATCGCGGCGGACACCAACGGAACCATTATGCCGGGCTGGGAGCCGGAGCGGATGGCCCATGTAAAAGAACTTTTTGAGATGTATAAGGAGATTGACGACGAGAAGCTGTTCGCCAATCTGAAGTATTTCCTGGAGCGCATCATGCCGGTATGCGACGCCTATGACATCAATATGGCGATTCATCCGGATGATCCGGCCTGGAGCGTATTCGGCCTGCCGCGAATTATCATCAACAAGGAAAATATCCTCCGCATGATGAAGATGGTGGACAATCCGCATAACGGCGTGACCTTCTGTTCCGGTTCCTATGGAACCAATCTGAACAATGACCTGCCGGATATGATCCGGTCGCTCAAAGGGAGAATTCATTTTGCGCATGTGCGGAATCTGAAGTTTATTACACCGACCAACTTCGAAGAGTCCGCGCATCTATCTTCTGACGGAAGTTTTGATATATATGAGATCATGAAGGCGCTGTATGAGACCGGATTCAGCGGACCCATCCGTCCGGACCATGGCCGGATGATCTGGGGCGAAGTCGCGATGCCGGGTTACGGACTGTATGACCGCGCGTTGGGAGCGGCGTACCTGAATGGTCTGTGGGAAGCGATTGATAAGGCGCATACGCGCGGATAAGACAAGAAGGCGGAGATGGGTTACTTCTATTTATTATGCGTGGCGCTTCTCTTCAGCTTTGGCGGAACCTGCGTCAAGCTGATCAGTCCTTATTTCAATGCGGGATTTATCACCTTTTTTCGGTTTGTCGTAGGAGTCTTCTTTTTGCTGCTGCTCAAAGGGGTTCTGCGCAGGCGGTTTCAAAAGGATTTCTGGAAGACGGTCCGCATGGCTGGCGGCTGGATTGTTTTTGGCGCTGCGGCGAAATGGCTGGCCTATTGGACTGAAAACTATGCGCTTTCGCATGGAGTTTCCTATGGCAACATCGTCACGCAGCCGGCGCAGACGGTCTTTCTGACACTGGTCAGTATCTTTTTCTTTAAGGAAAAGATGTCGGTCAAAAAGGCAATCTGCATCCTGATGTGCATGCTGGGCGTGCTGTGTATTTCGTGGAATGGACGGCCGCTGGATGTCTTTTTTGGTGAGAATATTCTGCTGACGGCATTGTTCTGGATCTCGGGAACACTGGCGGGAGGGCATGTGCTGGCGCAGAAGATGATCGCTGATAAGATGGATATCATTGACAGTAACCTGTCGATTTTTGCGGTATCCGCTGTATTGGCTGGATCCGTACTGATTCCGGACATTGCCGGAGGCGGCTTCCCGACAGTGGCGCCAAACGCGGCCTGCATCGCGGCGATTCTGATGTTCGGCTTTATTACAGGAATCGGGTTCTACCTCAATGCCAAGGCGATTCCGCTGGTGCCCTTTTATATGGTGCCGATTCTTCAGAGCACGATGGTGCTGTTCTCGATCACATGGGGAATTTTATTCTTCCATGAGGAGGTCAGCGTATACATCATCGTCGGCACAGTCGTTTTTGTCGCGGGACTTGTCCTGCTGCAGCTGCTTAACGCGGCGGAAAAAGATACAAAGAAGGAAGAGAATGATGGATAAGCAATACATATTGGATTTTATGCAGGAATGCCTGCGGATTCCCAGTGTAACGGGCGATACCGGACGCTGCATGGAGTGGATTGAAGAGCAGTTTGAGAAACTGGGCGTGGAGACGCACCGCACCAATAAGGGAGCGGTCTATGGAACAATTCCGGGAGAGGATGACGACCATCAGGTTCTGGTCAACGCGCATGTTGATACGCTGGGGGCGATGGTGCGGGAGATTCTGCCCAACGGACACCTGCGGGTGACCAATGTAGGCGGCTGGACATATATCACTTATGAAGGCGAGAATTTGCTGGTGCATACGATGGACGGCCGGACGGTAAGCGGAACGCTGCTCTATGAGAAGCCGTCCGTGCATATCTCGCCGGTGGACGCACGGGAAGAGGTGCGGACCGAGTTCAATATGGAGGTGCGTCTGGATGAGGACGTACACAGCGCGGCGGATACCCGGGCTCTGGGAATTGAAGTCGGGGATTTTATCTCCTTTGATCCGAAGACGGTTGTGATGCCCAACGGTTTTATCAAGAGCCGCTATATTGACGACAAAGCCTGTGTCGCGATCCTGTTCGGCGTCATGAAGCAGTTGAAGGAGCAGGGGCTGCGTCCGCTGCATACGACGCATTTTTATATCGCTAATTTTGAGGAACTGGGACACGGTGTATCCTATATCCCGCCGAAGGTCACGGAGCAGTTGTCCATCGATATCGGAACGGTGGGTGTTACGCACAACGCGGATGAGCACAGTGTATCCATCTGCGCCAAAGACAGCCGTACCACATATGATTTCGCGTTCCGCAAAAAGCTGGTCAAGCTGGCGCAGAAGAATCAGATTCCCTATAAAGTGGATGTACATTACCGGTATGGAAGCGATGCCAGTATGAGTGTTCTGCGCGGAGCGGATACTAATTTCGCGTGTATCGGACCCGGAACGGATGCGACGCATCATTATGAGCGCACCCATACGGACGCGGTGATGGCGACAGCGCAGCTTTTGCTGGCATATTTGTCACAGGAGGAGTGTTAAGATGAGTCTGCCGCAAGATCCGGTGATTCTGTTGTCCTATATCAATACGCAGCTTCGGGATTTTTATCCGTCTCTGGAGGAGCTGGGAAAGTCTCTGGATGTTGATACCGCAGCCATCCGGGAGAAGCTGTCCGGGATCGGCTATGAGTACAGCGAGGAGAAAAATCAATTCGTATGATGACGGAGATCATTGCAAGAAGGCAATTTACGTCTTTGTATATTTGGCTGGACATTGCGTTCCTGGTTGTGTTCCTGATCCTGCTGCTCTGGTAGAAAAAGTACATGACCGTAATGGTCGGATGTATCATGGGCATCGTCTATATGCTGGTGGATTACGGAATCTTTCATCTGCTGCTGCACTCCCGGAGCATCTCGGAGGGAAACAGCTTGTTCTGGGTATTGCTGTGGATGTCCATGAGTTACGGCTTTACCAATTTTACATGGATCTGGCTCTGGGTCTCAAGAGAGGAGCATCTGTTCGAATGGTCGCTCCTGATCTTGGGGTGGTGGTTTTGCTGTCCGCTCATCACGCAGACCTTCGCGGGAGAGGCGGTTCCGATTGTCATTGAACGTACGACGGGAGCCTATCACGGATACATGGCTGTGATCCTGTTTGTTGGATATCTGGGACTGATCCTCTACAATATGTATCAAACAGACAGAGCGAAGCGGATACGGATTCCGTGGCTTCTCGCAATCGGGATTCTGGTTCAGTTCGGCTGGAAAGCGGGACTTCTGATCGGAGGAATCCGCAGCGCGGGCTTTTCGGATATAGGGCAGAAGCTGCGTGTGCTGTTGGTCAATTCCATGTTGGCAACCAATCTGGGCTTGCCGTATATCTATTGCATCTATATAGCGTATTCGAAAAAATACACGAAGAACCTGCACCGCAGGAGCCATCCGGTGTCATTTGCAGAGAGGATTGAGAAAAATAATAAGTGATAAAAAGAGAACTGCATCGATGCGATTTTTTAGCATCGGTGCAGTTTTTTGTCAATTCTGAGGAGAAACGATGGAAGTTATGGATAAAATATATAAAGAAAACAAATTTTCTATTGACAAAAATGAACAATGTGAATATAATGTAAATCACAAATGAAAACTTGTTCAAAAAGGGGGAAGCTGCATTGGCACGAAAAGGAAATCTGAAGACAAAACTGCTGAATGACTGGCAGCTGTATGTGCTGATTTTACCAGGTGTCATCTATTTTATCGTGTTCCATTATGTCCCATTGTATGGAATACAGATTGCATTTAAGGACTTTAAAGTCAGCAAGGGAATTGTAGACAGCGCATGGGTTGGGTTTGATAATTTCAAAACCTTTTTTAATTCCTATTACTGCGGCCGTCTGATCATTAACACGCTTCTGTTGAACGTGTACAGCCTTCTGTGGAGTTTTCCGGTTCCTGTTGTGCTGGCGCTGCTCCTGAACCGTATTAAGCAGGAGAGATTCAAGAAGTTTACACAGACCGTCATCTATATTCCGCACTTTATCTCCACGGTTGTTATGGCTGGTATGCTGTACATATTCCTATCGCCGGAAACCGGTATGATCAACCGTCTGATCAATGCGCTGGGCGGTCAGTCGATTTACTTTATGGCAGAGGCAGGCTGGTTCAGAACGGTTTATATTGCCAGCGGCATCTGGCAGTCCGCTGGTTGGGGCACGATTCTGTACATCGCGGCGCTGACCGGTGTAGATCAGGAAGTTTATGAAGCGGCGACACTGGACGGCGCGAGCGTTATGCAGAAGATCCGTCATATCGATATTCCTTCGATTCTGCCTATCGCGGTTATGATGCTGATTCTGGAGTGCGGCAAGATCATGGGCGGCGACACGCAGAAGGCCCTGCTGCTGCAGACCAAATCCAATACGGTAACCTCCGATATCATAGGACTGTATGTTTACAATGTTGGCTTGGGCCAGGCGAAATATTCCTACACCGCGGCCATCGGTCTGTTCCAGAACCTGATCGGCTTTGTTATGATCGTCGTTGTTAACACGATCTCCAAGCGGGTCAGCTCGGTCAGCATGTTCTAGGAGGTGCAGCATGAAAGAGAAAAAGCAAGGAAGAAAAATCAAAGATACTACACCGGATCGGATCTTTTACGCAGTCAATATGCTGATCTGGATTCTGGTTCTGATCATCGTTATCTACCCGTTGTGGGTGATCATCATCTCCTCCGTATCCGATCCGTATGCGGTTATGGAAGGAAAGGTTCTGTGGCTGCCCGTAGACTTCTCCTGGGTTGGCTATCAGGCGATTCTCAAGTATGGCGCGCTGTGGCGTTCTTACCTGAACTCCATCGTATACACGGTGGGAGGTACGCTTCTGTCAGTTATGGTAACACTGACCATGGCATATGGCCTGTCCAGAAAGTTCGTCGGTAAGGGCCTGATCAATTTCTTGGTCGTATTCACCATGTTCTTCAGCGGCGGACTGATCCCGACCTTCCTGTGGATGCGGGATCTGGGCCTTTACAACAACCCGATGATTATGATTGTCATGGGTATGGTTTCCGTTTGGAACCTGATGGTTGCCAGAACCTATATTCAGACATCCATTCCGAATGAGCTCTATGAGGCGGCAGCCATTGACGGCGCCAGCCATTTCCAGTATTTCTTCAAGGTCGTTCTGCCTCTGAGCGCGACAATCGTCGCGGTTCTGAGCGTATACTATGGCGTTGGTAAGTGGAACGATTATTACACCGGTCTGGTATACATGAAGGATAAGAGCATTCTGCCGCTACAGACGGTGCTGCGTCAGATCCTGGCGACATTGAACTACAACGCGTCCGACTTCGCGGAGATGTTCGATGATATGGCCAAGCAGCAGGAAGCGGTACGTATCGCCAATGTCGTTAAGTATTGCGCGATTATCGTTTCCACAGTACCTGCGGTTATCCTGTACCTGTTCATGCAGAAGTACTTTGTTAAGGGCGTTATGATCGGTTCCATCAAGGGTTAAATCTGTATCGAAGCCGTGTCAGGCTTATGATAAACATTATTATCAAGGAGGATCTACAATGAAGAAGCAAGCAGCAGCATTGTTGTTGGCAGTTCTGATGGTTGTCGGCTCTCTGGCGGGTTGTTCCGGCGGCGGCAGCAAGGACAGTGCAAACGACAGCAGCAAGGCGCAGACAAGCCAGAGCGCGGGCTCTGAGTCCAGTCAGGCGCAGGAGCCTTCCAGCAATTTCAATGCGGAGGGTTATCCGATTGTTAACGAGACCGTTGAGCTGTCTGTGTTCCAGTATTGCCGTGACGCAGACCAGATCGATTGGCCGAACCTGTGGTTCTATAAGAACTTGGAAGAGAAGACCGGAGTACACGCAACGTTTGACGTTGCTATCGACTCTGAGTGGGATACCAAGCTGAACCTGATGTTGGCATCCAACGAGTACAACGATGTTGTAATCAACCGTAAGACAATCAACTATGAAGAGTATGGCGTAAGCCAGGAGATCTTCATTCCGCTGGACAACCTGATTGACCAGTATATGCCTACTTATAAGGCACGTATCGCACAGGATCCGACCATCGTAGAGAGCCTGAAGGCTTCTGATGGCCAGACCTATTCCATCGGCTACATCGTAGCTCAGGATATTCATACCGGTAACATGTACTTCATCAACAAGTCCTGGCTGGACAAGGTTGGTATGGAAGTTCCGACAACGGTAGATCAGCTGACCGAGGTTCTGCGCGCTTTTAAGACACAGGACGCGAACGGCAACGGCGACGCGAACGACGAAGTTCCGCTGGACGTAGTTCTGACTGACTTCTATAAGATGTCCTTCTATATGTTTGGTATTCCGGAGAGCGATATCTGGGTATCCATCGATGATGACGCGCAGGTTCGCTGCAACGCGCAGATCGACGGTTATCGCGACGCTCTGGAGTGGATGCATCAGATCTATGAAGAGGGTCTGGTAGACTCTGAAGTTCTGACCAAGGACGGCACCATGGTAACCAGCGACGTTCTGGCTGGCACCGTTGGTACGATGTTCAGATGGCGTCTGCTGAACCACGGCATCGATGAAGTGAAGGATCAGTATGTCAACATGCTGCCTCCGAGTGCGGAAGGCAAGTCTGCTAAGATGTACACCACGATGGAAGTTGCTGCTCCGTGCGCACTGATCACCGTTGCGAATGAGTATCCGGAAGTTACTGCCCGTTGGCTGGACAGCATGCTAGAGAATCAGACCGCATATGAGAGCTACTATGGCCCGCAGGGCGAGCTGTGGGACTACAACGCAGAGGGTAAGGCTGAGCTTAAGGGCAGCGACCAGGATTGCGTACAGTATTGCCCGGGTGTAAACGGCCTGTTCTACGGCAACGCGGACTGGTACTTCAGCACCTTCGCAGTTCCGGATTTCCGTCTGGAGAAGGCAGCATATGACGATGCTTATACAGAAGCTGGCGTATACGAGAAGTATCCGGCTGACTATCTGAACAAGCTCATCACTCTGACCACAGATGAGAACACCGTTCTGCTTCTGCACAAGACCGATCTTACGAACCTGATCTCTGAGATGATCTCCAATTCCATCATGCACGGTGTATCCGACGCAGAGTGGGATGCGTTCCAGACCAATCTGCAGAACGCAGGTATCGAAGAGTATGTTCAGACCTATCAGGCTGCTCTGGATCGTTTCCTGGCAGAGTAATCAATTCGATAGGAATGCTCAGAGGCTGTGTGAATGGACATCCATTCACACAGCTTTTTTATTGCTTGATGTTTTCGGATATCTCTGCTAAACTCTAAAGTAAGAAGAGAGTTATACGGAGGACTGCGGAATGGAAAAGGATCGGATCTCTATTGGGAAAATGGCGGAGATGAGTCAATTGACCGTCGCGACTTTACGTCTTTACGACGAGATGGGATTATTAAAGCCGAAGTATAAGGACCCGGCAACGGGATATCGATATTATGATATCGCGCAGAACGCGCGGCTGGATATGATCCGGTACATGAAGGACCTGGGCATGAGTCTGAGCGAGATCCGGGATGTGCTGCAAAAAGAGGATATCCTGCTCATTGAAACGATCCTTGTGCAGAAGAACGAACAACTGCACAGCCAGATGCGTACATTGCGCGCTCAGCACGATGCGGTGGAACGGGCGATCAACTCCATTGAACGTTACCGAAAATCCCCCGCGCAGGGAACGATCGTGCTGGAGTATATTGACCAGCGCTATCTCTGGGGGATACCATGCGTTCGGAATTTTTACGAAGAAGGGATTCGCTCATTTGAAGAGGAATTGGTCGTGCTGCGCAAGGCCTTATTGGAACGAGGCCTTACACAGGCGCTTTCCTATAACGTCGGTACTTCAATTGAAAGAGAAGATTTTTCCTCCGGCCGCTTTGTTCCTAAGAATACGTTTGTTTTTGTCGGGTATCGGGAGCGGGCGTTTTTACCGGCGGTAACGGTTGTGGACAGCGGTATGTATGCCTGCGTCTACCTGGACAGCTTTGATGAGGAGATCGATTATGCGAAGCGCCTCCTTCAGCATTGTGAGGAACATAACTGGACGATCTGCGGAGATTATTTTTGCGAGATCATGACAGAATTGAATATCTTTGATGACACCAGACGCAGTATGTTTTTGCGTCTACAGGCGCCTGTTGAATTTGATAAAAAATATCAAAAACCTCTTGACTCTAATCCAGGATGATGGTTTATACTAAAAACAGAAACAAGCGGAACATCCGCGAAACATCATCACAAAGACACAGGAGGGACTTATTATGGAAAAGATCAAAGTTGTACAATATGGCTGCGGAAAAATGAGCAAGTATATCCTGCGGTATCTACATGAGCACGGCGCGCAGATTGTCGGCGCGATCGATGTCAATCCGGCCGTAGTCGGGCAGGACGTCGGCGATTTTGCTGGTCTGGGCCTCAAGACAGGCGTGCTGATCTCTAACGATGCGGATAAGGTTCTGGATGAGTGCGACGCGGATGTAGCGATCGTTACACTGTTCAGCTTTATTGGAGATATCTATGACCATGTGGAGAAGTGCGTTTCTCGCGGCATCAATGTGATTACGACCTGTGAAGAAGCAATCTATCCCT
Source organism: uncultured Eubacteriales bacterium (assembly GCA_902493345.1). Lineage (GTDB taxonomy): Bacteria > Bacillota > Clostridia > Lachnospirales > Bianqueaceae > Faecimorpha. The sequence continues at coordinate 22,277 of CABUPM010000022.1, forward strand.
GGACGACGGCGGCGGCGCAGATCAATCGTCTGGACGCGCTTGCAAAGGAAAACGGCTGCACGATCACCGGCAGCGGCATGCAGGATATTTTCTGGATCAACATGGTAGCGCTGGTGGCCGGCGGCTGCCACAAGATTACCAAGATTAAGGGCGCGTACAGCTATAATGTGGAAGAGTACGGTCTGGCGCTTGCCAATGCGCATGGCTGTGATCTGACACCCGAAGAGTTTGAGCAGAAGATTGCTCATCCTGCCGAATTTGAGCCGTCCTACGCATGGAACGCCAGCGAGGCGATCTGCAACAAGCTTGGCCTGACCATCAAATCCATCGATCAGAAGCATGTGCCTTATATCATCGATCATGATATCTATTCGGAGACGCTGGGTAAGACGATTGAGGCGGGGCGCTGCATCGGTATGTCCGCTGTTGTAACCATCGAAACCATGCAGGGCATTACCATTGAAGAAGAAACGATCGGCAAGGTCTATGGACCGGAAGATGGAGATATGTGCGATTGGCAGATCGTCGGCGAGCCGAACACCGAGTTCCATGTTGTAAAGCCCGCGACCGTGGAGCATACCTGCGCGACCATTGTTAACCGTCTGCCCAGCCTCCTGAACGCGCCGTCCGGATACGTTACGGCAGATCAGCTGGAGCCGATTGGATATCTCACCTATCCGATGGAATATTATTGCTGATGCATATATGCTCTTTTAAGTAAGAAAAACAGGGCCGTTTCAAATTCCTGAAACGGCCCTGTTTTCTATGGATAAGATATCATTGATACTTGCGCAGTGTGATGTAATAAGCCGGTACGACGATGGCGCACGCACCCAGCCAAGCCAGAGGACTCGCGATGCATACGCCGTAATAACCCAGCCATAGGGTCAGCAGCATTGTGCAGCCAATCCGCATGACCAGCTCTACCATACAGGCGGAAAACGGCGCGGCGGTATTTTGCATACTCTGTACAGCGGTTCGGTATACGGCCAGCACGCCCAGCATAAAGTAACAGGGTGCGACAACGTTAATATATCCATTGGAAAAAGAGATGATCTCGGCCGACGGAGAGGAGATAAAGAGGTATACGATGGGACGGCGCAAGAGCAGCATTCCGACACACATCAGGAGGTTCAGAGCTTCGGTTTGAATCAGCGAAGCTCTGACTCCTTTTTTGATTCTCTCCATATTATGCGCGCCAAAATTCTGGGCGACATAGGTCGAGATGGCCGTGATCATCGCGTTATTGATCAGAACGGAGACCTGGTCGGCTTTGGTCGCGGCTGTATATCCGGCGACGGCTGCTGAGCCGATGGCGTTGACCGAGGCCTGCATGGCCAGCTGGCCGATACACATGACCGACATCTGAAAGGCCATGGGGAAGCCGAGCTTAAGGTGCGCCGCCGCGTCCGGCCATAAATGAATGAAGTCCTCCCGTTTTGGATGCATTACCTCAAAGTGCTTCAACCCGGAGATTGTACAGCAGACAGCGGAGAGCAGCTGGGATAACACGGTTGCCCAGGCGGCACCGGCGACGCCCATCCCTAGAGGGACGATAAACAGAATGTCCAGCACGACGTTGAGGAGGGAGGTAAGGACCAGGTAAACCAGCGGTGTCCGGCTGTCTCCGAGAGCCCGCAGGATATTGGAGATCATATTGTAGAAGACGGTAGCCGCGGTTCCCAGAAGGACGACAAACATATAATCGTAAGCATCCTGGAGGATGTCCTCGGGCGTCTGCATCCACTGTAAGATAGGATGGGCCAGACCGCAGCACAGAAGCGTGATGACAGCGCTCAGGAGAAGGCACAGAAGCGTGGATACAACAATACTTCGGCGCATCCGTACGGTATCACGGGCGCCGAAGTATTGTCCAAGACGGATGCCAAAGCCGTTGGTAAAGCCCTGGATAAAGCACAGCACAAAATAGATGATGATGCTGGTAGAACCGACGGCGGCCAGAGCGTTCGCTCCCAGCGTTTTCCCGACGATAACGGAATCCGCCAGCGTGTAGAAAAGCTGAAACAGATTGCCGCCGATGACAGGCAGGACAAAACGCAGCAGTGAGCGGAAAGGATCGCCTACGGTCAGATCCATGGAAGCGGTGTGAGACTTTTTGTGAAACATGATATCACCTGACAGATCAGAAGGTTGGGAAAAAACACCCGATCAGAATTCCGACTATGGCACTTAAGCCAAATAGCAGACCGATGACCGCAAGATTTTCCTTGACGTTCTTGTTGGTGCGCAGCAGCACCAGAAGACCGATCCCGCTGTTGGCCAGAAGGCCGGAGAAAAGGCCGCTCAGGCCGATCATACCGGACAGGTATGCCTCTGTAATGAAGACCGATACAGAACAATTCGGGATCAGGCCGATTAGGGCCAACAGAAGCTCGCGCAGAACAGGAACGGCAAATATAGAAGAAGCGACTTGCTCCGGCTCTACGGAAGACAGCAGAAGATTCAGCACGAATCCGACAACGATCAGTAAGATAGCGATCTTCAGTGTATGATGCAGAGCGGAGTGCCAGACGCTGCCTTCGCCTTCATCGCATTCACAGTGCTCCCTTTCACAGAAGCTGTGAATGTTCTTGTTGCTGCGGAAAAATCTCCCGACCGTCCAGTCCGTCAAAAATCCCAGAAAGATTCCCAGAAGGGCTTTGGAGAGCAGAATCAGGAGAATCTCGGTCAGCCGGATTTTCTCATGAAAAAGAGAGGAAATCATGATCGGAAGCATTTCGTCCGAGGTTGCGAAGAACACAGCGAGCATGGTGCCCACGGTGATCGTGCCGGTTGAAAAAAGCGTCGCGGCAGCACCGGAGATGCCGCACTGCGGGATAGCACCTAACAGACCGCCCCATAATGGACCAATCTTCCGAGAATAGTTCCTCAGGCGGGATTCATCCAGCTTACGGCTTCGCTCCAGAAGCTCCATAAAAAGATAGGCAAGAAATAGGATGGGGATACTGAGAGCCCCATCCTTTAGCGCGTCGAGCGCACAATCCAAAATATATTCCAAGTGTTTTACTCCAATTCCGTTTTGAATATCTCCTCACCCATAAAAATGAGTGTCGTAGGTATCTTATACGGCGGTTATTCCTTCCGTTACCAGTCTGATTTTGCGAGAAAAACTTTTTTGTGTACCCGTCGTGTACCTCAAAATCAGGTATCTCACTCGTATCAATATTTGTTGGCAACAGAGGAACAACCTTGTTTCTCTATAGGCTATATGAATATTATACTACAAAAGGCGCAAAAATCAATAGTTTGCTGCCTGAGCGGTGCAGTTCCATTTGGTTCTGCACCGCTTTTCCTGTTTCAAGGAGGAAACAACCATGTCAGAGTATCAATTAGAATTAAAACAAATCGTGGATTACCCACGCTGCCGGATCTACCGGCAATTTATCGGGCTGCTGATGAAGGATAAAAGCATCCGTGTCGGCGGCACATCGGGGCTTTACCATTTCACGGTGCTGTCCTGCTTTGCAAACTTCCGTACTTCCTATAAACGGATCGATGGAATCAGCTACACGATCTATCCCGGCGAATGGCTCTGCCGTGTGAGCGAGCTAACCGAGTGGTTCCGCACTCGCTTTCAGCATCAGGCACTTGCCATTCTCAGGGAGCTGCAGGACAGACACCTTATCACCTATACGCTGCTCGGCCGGGGCAGGCTGGTGAAATTCAAAATCAAAGGATGGTGCAAATACAACAGAGTTTTAGAGTACAACGCCCCGTGCCAGAAGGATACTGGCTTCTTCTTTCTGCCGATCTCGGTTGCCAATGAATTGGTCAGCGCCGGCCGCTGTTCGGAAATGGACGCTATGCTGGATCTGTGGATCAACACCGTATACAACGACACGCAGGTGCAAGGCTCAGAGGTCGGTCCCGTCGTGTATATG
>CABUPM010000023.1 GCA_902493345.1 uncultured Eubacteriales bacterium
ATGGTGTTGGAGATCTCTCAGGACCGTGTAGTGACAGCGATGAATTCTGAAGAAGGAATCTTTCAGATCCAGGCCGGAGCAGTGATTCTGGCCATGGGATGCCGGGAGAGACCGAGAGGCGCACTCAATACGCCGGGTACCCGGCCGGCAGGTATCTACACGGCGGGAACAGCACAGCGTTTCATCAATATTATGGGATATATGCCGGGCAAGAAGGTCGTGATCCTGGGTTCCGGCGATATCGGTCTGATCATGGCAAGGCGGATGACCTGGGAAGGGGCCAAAGTCGAGATGGTGCTGGAACTGATGCCGTATTCCGGCGGACTGACGAGGAATATTGTACAGTGCCTGCAGGATAATGATATTCCTCTGCTGCTGAGCCATACAATTGTCGAGATCCATGGCAAGGAGCGGGTGACGGGAGTGACCATTGCCCAGGTCGATGAGAATCGCCAGCCGATGATGGAGACGGCAAGATATGTGGAATGCGATACGGTTCTCCTGTCCGTAGGGCTTTTACCGGAGAATGAGCTGACACGCAAGGCTGGGGTTCCGATCGACCGGATGACCTCGGGAGCGCTGGTAGATCAGCGCAGAATGACGGAGGTCCCCGGAATTTTTGCCTGCGGAAATGTATTGCATGTGCACGATCTGGTAGACTATGTATCAGAAGAGGCGGAGATCGCGGGATGCGGCGCGGCGGCATTTCTGAAGGAGAATCCGTCGGATGACTGTCACATCACGGTACAGCCGGGAAAAGGCGTACGGTACACGCTGCCGCAGCGAATCAGCGCGCCAGAGGACACGACGGTATTCTTCCGTGTGAGCGATGTACATCAGGCGGTGAAGGTCTGCGTTAAGGCAGACGGTGTAACGCTGATCAGTAAGAAGCGTCCGAGAGTCGCCCCCGGAGAAATGGAGACGGTAAAGCTCGGCGCCGGACTGATAGCGGAGCATCGGGGACAGACACTGACGATTGAACTGGAGGAGTAACAGGATGGAACGGGAGATCATCTGTACCAATTGTCCGATGGGATGTCATGTGACCGTAGAACTGAACGGAGAAGAGATCGTTAAGATTACAGGCAATACCTGCGCCAGAGGGGAGCGGTATGCCAGAAACGAGATTACGGATCCCAAGCGGACCATAACGACAACGGTAGCTCTGTCGGATGGAGGCGTATTGCCTGTCAAATCCGACGCCCCACTGTCTAAAAAGCATATCGCGCAGTATCTGGAAGCGATCCACGGAATCCGCGCAGAACGCCCGGTGCTGATCGGGGATGTACTGTTAGAGGATATCGACGGGCAGGGAGTGAACATTGTCGCGACGCAGAACGCGTTCTAAGGTGAATTATGGGAGTATTCGATACTAAAAAACTATATGTACTGGATATGGACGGGACGATCTATCTGGGGTCCCGTCTGTTTCCGGAGACCATCCCCTTTTTGAAAAGGGTGAAGGAGCATGGAAAGCGCTATATCTTTTTTACCAACAATTCCTCCAGATCGCCGGAGACCTATGTGAAAAGGCTTAACGGCATGGGAATCCAGGCATCGAGGGAAGACATTGTGACCTCCGGAGATGTAATGATTCATTTCCTGAAGACACATCGACCGGGTAAAAAGGTCTATCTTCTGGGGACGCCGGATCTGCGGCGTAGCTTTCAGGAGGCGAGGATCCCACTGACAGAGGAGATGCCGGATATTGTGCTGTTGGGCTTTGATACGACGCTGACATACGAGAAATTGGAGCGGGCCTGCCATTATATCCGTTCCGGAGCGGAATTTTTATGTACGCATGAAGATATCAACTGTCCGACAGAATATGGGTTTATGCCGGATGCCGGCGCCATGTGCGCGCTGATTACGGCCTCGACAGGAGTCGCTCCAAGGTTTACGGGAAAGCCGCATGCGGAAGTGCTGGAAATTCTGGAAGCCAAGACAGGAATCAGTCGTCAGGATATGGTGGCTGTAGGGGACAGGCTGTATACGGATATCGCGCTGGGAGCGCAAAATGGTGTGAGTTCCGTCCTTGTGCTGTCCGGTGAGACAACGATGGAGGATCTGGCGCGTTCAAAGATCCAACCAACCGTAGTTTTGCCGAATATCGGAAGCCTGGAAATAGAATCGTAAACTAAAAATAAAAAAAGGTTGACAAATGATAAAAGTATGGTATACTTCTCTATGGCAATTGGTTTACTAATGAGGGGAGTTATTATCATGCAAAAGAAGTCATCTGTACTAAAGCTCGTTTTATGTGCGCTCTTTACAGCGCTGCTGGCGGTATGTTCTCAGATTCAGATTCCGCTGCCCTATGTTCCGATCAATTTGGCACTCTTTGCGGTGCATCTGGCTGGAGCGCTCCTGGGGCCCCTGTATGGCGGACTCAGTGTACTGATCTATTTGCTGCTTGCGGCTGTCGGTGTGCCGGTTCTGGCCGGTTTTCGCGGCGGCTTGGGCGCGCTCATGGGTTCGACCGGCGGCTATGTGGTCGGATATATTTTCACGGCAGTGATTGCCGGTTTTGCCTCCAAATACTGGGGAGACCGCTTCTGGAAGCTCTGTGTGAGCATGGTCGTTGGTTTCGCCGTCTGCTATGTTTTCGGGACGATCTGGTATATGATCCTGAGCGGCAATAGTCTGGCCGTCAGCCTGTCCTATTGTGTCTGGCCGTTTATACCGGGAGACATCGTGAAGGTTCTGCTGGCCGCGTTCCTGACGCTGCGCCTGCGGAAGCCCTTGGCTGCAATTTTACAATAAAAAGGGATTGACAAAACTCTACGGAGTGTTTTATAATGAAATTGCTTCAGGGGAGTAGTCAGCACGATCTGTGCGGTTAAATCAACATCCTGCTGCACAGGAGACTGTGCTTCTGGTTTAACATGAAATGGCAAGACCTGTACCGTATCAAGCGGTACAGGTCTTTTTTATAAAAAAGAAAGCGCGGAAAAGGCTGAAGCTCCGCCTAAATATTTTTAGGAGGAAGATGGAATGGATTTTTTGTATGAGGGATTGCTTGCGATTACCTGGCAGCAGGTAGTAATGTTCTGTGTCGGCGGGCTCTTGATCTATCTTGCAGTCTGTAAGGACTTTGAACCCGCGCTGCTGCTGCCCATGGGGTTTGGCGCGATTTTGGTCAATCTCCCATTTTCTGGAGTGTTGAACCAGGTGCAGGGCGGCATTGAGTCCGGCGGTATCATCGAGTGGCTGTTCAATGTGGGCATTGAAGCGGCAGAAGCGATGCCGATTCTTCTGTTTATCGGCATCGGCGCGATGATCGATTTTGGCCCGCTTCTGTCCAATCCGAAGATGTTCCTGTTCGGTGCGGCTGCGCAGTTTGGTATTTTTGTGGCGCTTTCTTTTGCGACGCTTTGCGGATTTGATCTGAAGGACGCGGCGTCGATCGGTATTATCGGTGCGGCGGACGGCCCGACAGCGATTCTGGTATCACAGGTGCTGGGATCCAATTATATGGGACCGATCGCGGTGGTTGCCTACTCCTATATGGCGCTGGTGCCGATCATTCAGCCGGCAGTGATCAAGCTGATCACGACCAAGAAGGAACGCGCTATCCATATGGATCATGTGGCGACCCGGCCGATCAGCAAGAGAACAAGAATTCTTTTCCCGATTATTGTTACAATTGTCGCGGGCCTGGTGGCTCCGATGTCCGTGAGTCTGGTCGGCGCGCTGATGTTCGGTAATCTGCTGAGAGAATGCAAGGTGCTGGATAACTTGTCGAAGACCGCGCAGAACGAATTCTCCAATATCATTACATTGCTTTTGGGTCTGACGATCTCTTTCAGCATGAGAGCGGAGCAGTTCGTGACGGTGCAGACGCTGATCATCATGCTGATCGGTCTGGGCGCGTTTATCTTTGATACGGTAGGCGGCGTGCTGTTTGCCAAGTTCCTGAACCTCTTCAGTAAAAAGAAGATCAATCCGATGATCGGAGCCGCCGGGATCTCCGCGTTTCCGATGTCCGCGCGAGTTGTTCAGAAGCTGGCATTGTCTGAGGATAAGACCAATCATCTGCTGATGGAAGCGGTCGGTGCCAACGTATCCGGTCAGATCGCGTCGGTTGTTGCCGGCGGTATGATTCTGGGATTCTTTATTTAAGGAGGGAAAGATATGACAGCATTATTGGATATGGAAACGTTTTTGCAGTCTCTGGTCATGATGGGAGAGGGAATGGGCGGAATCATGTTCGTGATCATACTGATTACGCTGATCGTTCTTTTGATCTCCAAGATAGACGCGGTAATCGAAGATAAAAAGAAGAAAAAAGAAGAATGAGAGATTCTGAGGTCCTGAGCTACAGCAGCTTGGGACCTTTGCTTTTGCAAAAAAGAAAAATTCACTCTTGACATTTTAGGAACACTGTAGTATGCTAACACAATAAAGATAAAAACAACTGTCCATGATGCGCGGACAAAAAGAAAGGGTGGAGACAGCCGATGAAGATTCAGCTTATGAATAAGATCTCTCAGGCAGGCTTGAAGGTGGTAGAGAATGTATATGAGTATGGAGAAAACGTGCAGGATCCAGACGCGATTCTGGTCCGCAGCGCCAAGCTGCATGATATGGAATTCGGCGCGAAACTGGCCTGTATCGCAAGAGCGGGCGCCGGTGTGAATAATATTCCGCTGGATCGGTGCAGCGAGGCGGGCATTGTTGTCTTCAATACGCCCGGCGCCAATGCCAATGCGGTGAAGGAGCTGGCCTTGGCCGGTATGCTGCTGGCGGCCAGAGATATCATCGGCGGAGTGGAATATGTCAAGACATTGCAGGGGACGGAGGGCGTAGCCAAGGCCGTGGAAGCCAATAAGTCGCGGTTTGCCGGATATGAGCTGGCCGGTAAGACGCTCCTTGTGATCGGATTGGGAGCGATCGGAGGCCCATTGGCGAATATGGCGGTGCAGCTGGGCATGCATGTCATCGGTTACGATCCGTATGTATCCGTCCACGCGGCATGGAATATCAACAGTGCGGTGCGGCATGGCCTGAAGCTGGAGGAGTGTCTGGCAGCGGCAGATTATGTATCGCTGCATATTCCGCTGACTCCGGATACCAAGGGATTCTTAGGAGAAAAAGAGCTGGCGGCTCTGAAACCGGGCTGCCGCGTCCTGAATTTTTCTAGGGGCGAGATCGTGGAGAATCAGGCGATGTTTGCGGCGATCGCGTCCGGCCAGGTTGCGAGATATGTAACAGATTTTCCGGATGAGACGATGGCAGCACAGCCAGGCGTCATCACGATCCCTCATCTGGGCGCCTCGACAGAGGAGTCGGAGGACAATTGCGCGCGTATGGCGGCCGAGGAGATTCGGGCGTATCTGGAGCAGGGAGTCATTCGCCACAGTGTGAATTTCCCGGATTGTGATATGGGGGCGTTGGCCTCTCCGGCGCGCGTGGTCGTACTGCACAGGAATATTCCGGCAATGGTAGGACGCATTACACAGCGTTTCGGAGCACTGAAGATCAACATTGAGACGATGAATAACCGCAGCCGCGGTGATCTGGCGGTATCCATTCTGGATGTGGACAGTGTTCCGGAGGGAGAGGAGCTGCGGAAGCTGGAGCAGGCGGAAGGCATCATCCGAATCCGTGTCATTCGTAAATAAGATATAAATAAGATAAAATCTGGGGATCAGCTGAGGTTAGAACAGCTGGTCCATTTCTGTTTTCCTGGGAGGAAAGGTTCTATTTTAATGGCATTCTCATAAAGTAGCAGTACCATACTGTGAAAAAGTGAGGAAGCTGACATGGCGGAAGAGTTTAACCTGTATCAGGATATCGCGGGGCGCACCGGCGGCTCCATATACATAGGCTGTGTAGGGCCGGTACGGACGGGGAAATCCACTTTTATCAAAAATTTTATGGAGCTGATGATCCTGCCCGGCATCACGGATCCCAATGAGCGCAGCCGTGCGGTCGATGAACTGCCGCAGTCCAGCAACGGCCGGACGATCATGACGACGGAGCCGAAGTTTATTCCCAACGAAGGAGTCGCGGTGGAGTTTCAAGGTCCCGGCGGAGAGGCGGTTCATTTTAAGGCCAAAATGATCGATTGCGTCGGCTACATGGTTCCGGGAGCGATCGGCCATATGGAGGAAAAGGAAAACCGAATGGTAAAAACGCCTTGGTTCGAGGAAGAGATTCCCTTTGTACAGGCGGCGGAGATCGGAACCCGTAAGGTGATTGCCGAACATTCGACAGTGGGCTTGGTCGTGACAACGGATGGAAGCGTGACGGATATTCCGAGAGAGAACTATAAACAGGCAGAAGAACGGGTCATCGGAGAGCTTAAGAAGCTGGGAAAACCGTTTATCGTTCTGCTCAATTCCGCCAATTCCAATCGCGATACGGTACGGATTCTGGCGGAGCATCTGTCAGAGGAGTATGGGGTGCAGGTGCTTCCGATCAACGCGAAGGAGATGACCCGGGAGGACGCGGACCGCGTATTGATGGCTCTTCTGGAAGAATTTCCGGCAAAGGAGCTGGCTCTCTTTTTCCCAAGTTGGGTAGAGACACTGGATCCGGACCACAGCATTAAACAGGCGATGCTCACGATGCTTCGGGGCTGTGCGGAAAAAGTCTCCCGGATGAGAGATTTGCCGCCGGTAATGGAGTGCCTTAAGGAAAATCCCTATATCAAAAAGGTCCGCTGGGATGGGATGGATCTGTGCAGCGGGACGGCGCGTGCGGAAATCGAGATGCAGGATCATCTGTTTTATGATGTGCTGAGCGAGATGACGGATGTGGAGATTGCGGGAGAGCGGGAGATGATTCTGACGATCCGGGAGCTCGCGCAATCAAAAAAGGAATATGAAAAACTGGAATCCGCTTATAAAGAATCTATGCAGAAGGGCTATGGCATAGTCGCGCCCATGATGGAGAGCGTGGAGCTGGAGGAGCCGCAGGTGATCCGGCAGGGCGGAAAATATGGAGTCCGGTTGAGAGCGACAGCGCCTTCGGTGCATTTTATCAGGACAGAGGTCGTGACAGAGATCAATCCCTACGTGGGGACGCAGGAGCAGTGCCAGGATTTTTTGAATTACCTGAACGCCCAATCCGACGATATCTGGCAGACAGAGATTTTCGGACGCTCGGTTCAGGATCTGGTCAAGGAGGGGCTGAGCGGAAAACTTCAGAAGATTCCGGAAGCGGCAAGGGGCAAGCTGCAGCAGACACTGGAAAAGGTAATCAACGAAGGGCGAGGCAATCTCATCTGTATTGTTCTGTAAGAAAAAGGGCGGCCGCAGAGGGCAACTTCCAGGGCCGTCCTATCTTATAATTCATCCGATGTTTTCAAAGTCCGCTATAGATTTTTTGAGGGAAAGATGCTATAATAAAAAAGTCATATTACCATAAAGAAAAGTGGCCAGGAGCCGATAGATACAGAAAGGTGTTATGCAAGGTGAGCAAGAAGAGTGCAAAGTCGATGGAAAAGCGCAGATCCTGGTGGATCTGGATAGGGATTGCGGTGATCTTTGTTTATGTCATCGTACAATCCTTCTTTTTGGCAGGCAGCAGCCGGATGAGCTATGTGATCGCGGAGAAGGGAGACCTTCAGGAAATTCGGGAGTACACAGGCGTCATCACCCGCAGCGAACAGCTGATCCGTGCGTCGCAGGACGGCGTGGTGGAGTATTATTATCCAGGCAATAAGCATCTGTCCAAGGGGACCGTGGTCTGCTCGCTTCAGGATAATATGTATGGGGACCTCCTGCAGCGAAAGATGGAAGACGTATATCAGCAGCTGCTGAATGAAGCAGCGTCCAGCGAGTATGCGGAAGAGTTCCAGAAGCTGGACGAGGAGATCAGCGGACAGATGTCCGCCTATCTGAAGCGGAAGACTTCCAGTCAGTTTGACGCGCTGTATACGATGAAGACCAGTGTGCAGGCGACGATGGCCCAGAGGGACAATCTGCTGGCGATTCTGCAGAATGCCAGAATCAAGGCGCTGCTGAAGGAGCAGGGGATCTATACCGATCAGATGGATGTCCGCAGTGTCAGCGTGTCGCTGCCGGTTGCCGGAATGATTTCCTATACCTATGATAATTATGAGGGCTGGACCTGGGAACAGGTCACGGAGGATTTTACGCAGAAGTATCAGAGTGCTTATCAGAGCATTACGCTGAACATGCAGGAGATCCAGTCCGGCGCGCCGCTATATCGGCTTATCACTGGGCAGAGCTGGTACATCACCTTTTTTACGGATGTAGAAGAGGCGCAGGCCTATAAGAAGCGCTCTGAGCTCAATTTTTATATTGATCAGGAAAAATTATCCGGAACCGTGATCTCCAGTGAAGAACAGAACGGCCGGCTGAAGGTTGTGCTGGAAGTAGGAGAGTATCTGGAGGATTATTCCAGTATGAGAGTTGTTCGGCTGCAGTTTCAGGACGCAGGAGAGCAAGGAATCAAGATCCCCAAGGAGTGCCTGACAGAGGAGACCTTCTATAAGGTTCAGAAAAAGTATATTTACAATCAGGGCAGCCGAAGTGGCCTGATGCTGCGCAGAGACGGTAAGGACGCGTTTTACGCGGTCAATATTGTATATACAGAAGCCTTGGCAGAAGGAGCGGAAGAAGGATCCCAGTATGTTTATTTTGAACTGCAGGACGATCTGGAAGGAGCGACGATGATCGAGAGTGGTTCCGATCATGTCGCCACGGTCAGTGAAAAAGCATCTCTGCCCTGTGTATACACGATCAACGGCGGTTATCAGGTGCTGCATGTGGTTCAGGTTGAGTATGAATCAGGAAGATATGTGATTGTCGACGGAATTGAGCTCTACGACCGTGTGATGATTCCGTAAGTGCAATATGCGGGGAGGGCCGAAGAGTATGAGGTATTGCTGTGCAGTTTTCTGTATATGCCTGCTTCTTTTGACGGCCTGCCAGAGTGTGCCGGTAAGCCGCTGGGAGCTGATGCGAAGCGGGGAACAGGCAGTAGAAGCAGGGGAATATGAGCAGGCTGTCGGATATTATACACAGCTGATACAGAATGAGCCGCAGACAGCGGAAGGGTATAACGGGCGCGGCGTGGCAAGGATGCGCCAGAACCGGTACGAAGAAGCGCTGGAAGATCTGGAGCAGGCGCGGAAGCTGGACGCGGAAAATGAGGTGTACTGCTACAATATAGGTCTTTGCCTGTATTGTATGGGAGACTATGAGAAAGCCATCGAGAGCTTCAGTAAGGCTCTGACGCTCAAGCCGGATTATACGGATAGCTTGTGCCAGCGCGGCGCGGCCTATGCGCACCTGGAAAAGTACGACCAGGCAGAGGCGGACATCCGGAGGGCCGGAGAGCTGAAGCCGGGGATCAGCGCGAAGTTCTGGGCGGCGTTGGGCTCGGCCTATAAAGAGGATCAGGCGCTAAATCGAGCCTTGTCAGCCTATACGGAAGCGATTTTGGCAGAGAAGGACCAACCGGAATGGTACATCCAGCGGGCGGATGTCTATATGCTGCAGGGGGACTATGAACAGGCTCGGCAGGATCTGGTACAGGCCATCGGGATGCAGGAGGGGTTCCTGGCCGGTTATGAGCTTTTGGGCGACCTGTATTATGCGCAGGAAGAATACGAGCAGGCGATCCGTTATTATACGGTGGCGCTCCTGGAACAGCCGGATTTCATGGGATATATGAACCGTGGCGCCTGTTACAGGATGCTGGGAGAATACGAGGCCGCGGAAGCGGATTATACCTCGGCCATTCTGATGGATCCCTCCAACGCTGCGGCCTATGACGGACGCGGACAGGTGAGGGAGGCCCTGCGGGAGACAGAGGGCGCCAAGAAGGATTACAAAAGAGCCAAAGAGCTCCTGGAGAAGGGAGAATAGAAGCGTGGAGAGTAGGGAATTTTACTTAAGTCATCTTACAAAGGTACAGCAGGAGATCCAGAGCGCGGCGCTTCGCTCCGGAAGAGATCCGAAAGACATTACGCTCCTGCCGGTCACCAAGACGCAGCCCATAGAGGTGTTGGAATGCGCCTGGGACCTGGGGGTGCGTATCGCTGGAGAAAATCATGTACAGGAGATTGTGGAGAAAAAAGCCCATTTTCAGGATCGGATACAGTTCCATATGATCGGGCATCTGCAGCGAAACAAAGTGCGTCAGGTTCTGGACAAGGTGGAGTTGATCCATTCGGTAGATAGTCTCCGACTCTTGCAGGAGATTGAACGTATCGCAGGCGAGATGGGAATCGTGTCGCGGATTCTGATCGAGGTCAATGTCGCCGAAGAGGAGTCCAAGTATGGAATCCGTGTCTCAGAGCTTCCAGAGATGCTGAAGCAGGCGGCGCAGATGGAGCATATTCAGGTGGAAGGCCTGATGACGATCGCGCCGTTTGTGCAGGATCCGGAAGAAAACAGACCGGTTTTTCGGTGCCTCCATCAACTTTTTATTGACAATCAGAGCAATTCGTCACATAATATAAGAATGAATGTGTTGTCCATGGGGATGACCAATGATTATATTGTCGCAGTGGAGGAAGGAGCAACTTTGGTGCGTGTGGGGACAGGCATCTTCGGTGCGCGTCAATATACATAAGCTGAGAGTTCGGCTGCAAAGAGAAAGGATTATGGAAAATGGGAAAGTTTGATCAGTTATTGGAAAAAATCGGCTGGGGCCAGGTTCAGGAAGAAGACGAAAACGAAGAAGAGACCTATGAGGAGCCCAAGAGCGCGGTATATTCTTCCGCGCGTTCCGCGATGAGGAGCAGCAATGAGATTCATTTCACTTCGGATGAACCGGCGAAGGAGCCCGCGGTGATCAAGCCGCATAAGGCAGTGTCTCGGCAAAGCTACCGGGAGGAGCGCCAGAGCAGCGCGCCTAAGGTAGTCAATCTTCATGCCAGTGTGCAGATGGAGGTTGTGGTTGCGAGTCCGGAATCGTTTGAAGAAGCCAAGGAGATCTCGGATGATCTGCGCAACAATAAGCCGGTCGTTATCAATCTGGAGTTTGTAGAGCATCCGATTGCGCAGAGAATCACAGATTTCCTGTGCGGTGCGTGCTATGCTCTGGGAGGTAATGTTCAGCAGATCGCGGACAAGATTTACATGATCGCGCCGGGCAATGTCGATATCGCGGCCAGCACGGATTTCCGCAAGACTTTGCAAAATGAGGGCGGATTGGTATTTCCGTGGAGCACGGAGCAGTAAAAGTGGAAAATAAAGAAGCAAAATGGATAGAGAGCCATCTGCGGGATCTGGCGGCACAGGCGGATCGTTTCTGCATGCCGGTGTATTCAGACTTCCTGGATACGGCCGGACAGGAGATCCTGCTATCCATGCAAAAGCAATTGGGCGTGCAAGTCGCTCTTGACGGAGGATATGAAGGAGCTGAACGGCGGATGGCGTCCTTTTGTCCCCCGTTTTTCTATGGAGATGAGGCGATTTCCTATCCGATCCTCTGTCTGGAGGTTTGTCTGCAGGGAGCACGTTTCCTAAAGAAAAAGCCGCAGCACCGAGATTACTTGGGCGCGGTTCTGGGAACGGGGCTGGATAGGAGAAAGATTGGAGATATCATACTGACAGAGGAAGGGGCGGTTCTCTTTGTCTGTGAGGATATTGCCGGGTATCTCACGGAGAATCTCCGGCAGATCGGGAGCGCGGATGTAACGCTGCGCCCTTATACAGGAGATCTTTCACAGATTGGCGGAACCGGAAAAGAGATTCTGATCAGTGTGGCTTCCCTGCGGCTGGACGCGGTGCTGAGCCATGGATTTGGCGTAGGGAGGACGGAAGCGGCTGACTGGGTCCGTGCCGGACGGGTACAGATCAATCACAGACCCTGCAGCAAGGGGGACGCTCCCATCGAGGCAGGGATGATTCTGACGGTCAGAGGCAAAGGAAGACTGAAGATCCTGGAGGCAGCCGGAGTTTCCAAGTCCGGCCGGACGCATCTGAGAGCGGAACGTTTTGGATAAGGGGGAAGGACAGAATATGAAAAAAAGATATGGAATCCTGTTGGGCGTGGTCGTGCTGCTATTGGCAGCGGATCAATGGCTGAAATACTGGACCCTGCAAAACCTGGCAGGCGCTCCGGCAATTGACCTGATTCCGGGAATCTTTCGGCTGACTTATGTTGAGAACCGAGGCGCGGCGTTTGGCATTCTGCAGGGAGGAACGGTGCTGCTGGCGATTGTTTCTGTGTTGGCGGTGGCGCTGCTGCTGTATTTTTATAAGAATATTCCGGCGGAAAAGGGAGTCTGGACGATGCGGCTCTCCTATATTCTGGTGATCGCGGGCGCGATAGGCAATATGATCGACCGGATCTTCCGTGGATATGTTGTGGATATGCTGGAATTCTACTGGTTTTCTTTTCCGGTATTTAATCTGGCGGACTGCTTTATTGTGGTGGGCGGAATCGCCTTTTTGCTGGTAGCCATGATAAAGCCGGCGTGGGCGGAAGCACTCTTCGGACGTTCCAAAAAGGAAGATAACAATGGATGATATTATCAGTGTCCGGGCGGAAGCGGCAGACCGCGGAAGCCGTCTGGACAAATTCCTATCGGAGGCCCTTCCGGAGGTTTCTCGATCAAGAATACAGAAACTCCTGGAGGAGGGAAGGATCCTAAAGGACGGATCTGTACCTAAGGGCAGTGAAAAGCTGTGGGGAACAGAGCATTTTTTGATTACACTGCCGCCGCCGGAGCCCTTGAAGATAGAAGCGGAAAATATTCCACTGGACATCGTTTATGAAGATAAGGATCTGATCGTGGTGGATAAGCCGCGCGGAATGGTTGTGCATCCGGCGCCGGGAAATTATTCCGGTACGCTGGTCAATGCGCTCATGTGGCATTTCGAAGGAGAGCTGTCTGGAATTAACGGTGTACTGCGTCCCGGAATCGTTCACAGGATCGATAAGGATACGGCGGGACTTCTTGTGGTATGCAAAACGGACCGGGCGCATCAGGGGATGGCGCAGATGCTGAAAACCCACGATATCGAACGGGTATACCATGCGATTGTGTTCGGCAACATCAAAGAAGATACGGGAACGGTGGATGCTCCGATCGGCAGAGACGAGCAGGACCGAAAAAAGATGGGGATCCGAAAGGATGGACGAAGAGCGGTGACGCATTACAAGGTGCTGGAGCGTTTCGGCGAATTTACGTATATTGAGGCACAGCTGGAGACCGGACGGACCCACCAGATTCGTGTTCATATGCGCAGTATCGGACATCCGCTTCTGGGAGACCCGTTATACGGTCCTTCCGGCGTCAGCGGGCAGGCCAAGGGAATGCTGCGGGGCGTATCCGAAGAGGACATCGCGGGACAGCTCCTGGTAGCCAAGGTTTTGGGATTTGTGCATCCGATCACAGGAGAGCGCCTGCATTTTGAAAAGGAACTGCCAGATTATTTTCAGCGAGTGTTATCCGCACTGCGGAGGTAAAGGTATGAAGAGAGAGCAGCTGAAGGAGTGGCTTGCCAAGAGCCGAAGAGCCGTGTTTTTCGGAGGAGCAGGCGTATCGACAGAGAGCGGAATCCCGGATTTTCGCTCGGAGAATGGAATCTATAGGACCAGAAAGCAATACGGTGTATCGCCGGAAGAGATCCTGTCCCATCATTTTTTTCTGGAACATCCAGAGATCTTTTACGAATACTATCGGGAGAATCTCATCTACCCGGACGCCAAGCCAAATGCCGCCCATAAGGGCCTGGCGTTTTGGGAGAGCCGGGGCTGCCTTGACAGTGTTGTCACGCAGAATATCGACGGGCTGCACCAGAAGGCGGGAAGCCGCAAAGTATGGGAACTTCACGGATCGGTACTGAGAAATACCTGTATGAAATGCGGCAGGAAGTATGGGCTGGAAGCGATTACAGAAACCAAGGGGATTCCGAGGTGCACGGCCTGCGGCGGCAGGATCAAACCGGATGTCGTGCTTTACGAAGAAGCGCTGGATGACAGCGTAGTACGGGAGAGCATACACGCGATCGGACAGGCGGATCTTATGATCGTAGGCGGAACATCCCTTAATGTATATCCGGCAGCGGGCCTGCTGCAATACTATCAGGGCGAGCATCTGGTCCTGATCAATCGGGAAGAAACCGCGTGGGATTCCCGGGCGGATCTGGTACTCCATGAGAATATCGGAGAGGTCTTCGAGGAGATCAGCCGGTAAGTCTTGCAAATAGAGTCCGCCTGTGGTATAATTAACAATAACAAACAAATGCGGAAAGGATAAGACACGGCAATGAATGAAGAGATCACGGTAGACATAAAGGACCTGCTGTTTCGAATCTGTCTGAAATGGAGGCTTGTCCTGATTTGGATGCTTGCAGGCTGTGTCCTGTTCAGCGGATATGGTTTGATTCAATCGGCGCGGGAAGTCAGTACGGCCAGGCATCATCTGGAGGAACAGATGGCAGCCGGCGGGCCGATTGAGGGAGAAGAACTGATAATTGTTCCGAAGCTCCAGATTCTTAGTGTGAAAAACATTATTATTGGACTGATAGGCGGCGCTTTTGTTATTTGCTTTTGGCTGGCAATCCGGTATGTCGTATCGTCCAAGCTCCGTGTGAAGGAGGACCTGCCGGACGCTTATGGGATTACGCTGCTTGGAAGCGTGTGGCATCCGGTGATTCAGGATAGACGTGGTAAGAAGGTAGACCAGTGGATTCTGCGTCTCTTTCGGGGAAAGGAAGAACGCAGTCCGGAGGCAAACCGTATCGAGATGTTATGTACAGATCTTCGGCTGATGATTCAGGAGAAGGAGCTGAAGAAGATCTATCTTACAACCAATGCGGCGGACCCGGAAACCAAGGCTCTGATGGAGAACTGTTATGTTAAATTGAAGGAATGCGCAGAGCTAAGCGCGGGCGGTTCTATTGTCCATATTCCGGAGTCTTTGGAGGCATTGGCTTCCTGCGACGGAGCGGTCTTTTTCGAACACACGGGGATTACGGAATATGACGACATTCAAAAGGGATTGGCGCTGTGTGAGAGACATGGTGTTTCGGTTCTCGGCGGTGTTGTTGTGGAGTCTTAATTGGTAAAATAATAGCGGGGATTCGGTATGCAGCCGGATCCCCGCTATTTGACAATTCAGAGGTTTGAACTCTGCTGAGACTTACGGTTCCAATAGATATAAAACGCGATATTGAGGATAATGCCCACAATGGTAGAGATCGGGGCAGCGAGTCCGATATTTGTCAGGCTCGCATGGGGCTGAATGCTCATAAAATACGCCAGCGGCAGACGGATCAAAAGTGTCTGGATGAGACTCTGGATCATAACCCATACGGTTTGATTGTTGCCGTTGAAGTAGCCGATCATACTGAACAGGACAGCCGTTACGATGGTTTCCAAGGCAAAGCCCTTGAGGTATTCGAACCCTTTCTCGATGACTTCAGGATCCGGTGAGAAGATACCGGCAAGAAAGTCGCCTTTCAATAGGATGAGCACAAAGGCCACGCAGCCAACGGCAAGTCCAATGCCAATTCCTGTGAACATGGACTGCTTGGCACGCTTCGGATTGCCTGCGCCTACATTCTGGGCGACAAAGGAGGCCATGGACTGCATCAGTGCGCTTGGAATCAGCATGGCAAAATTTACGATCTTGCAGGCGACACCGTAACCGGAAGAAGCTGTGAGGCCCAGACGGTTGATGAAGGCGCAGAGCGCCAGAAAGGAGAGCTGTGTCAGAAATTCCTGTACGGCCAGTGGAAGACCGATCCGGAGGAATTTTTTGCACTGGGAATTGAAGCGGAAGTCCTTTCGTGTAATGCTGAACGGCAGCTTTCTCTTGAAGAGCAGTACGACGGCGAGTGCTACACTGACGGCCTGCACCAGGACAGTAGCGATCGCGGCACCGGCGGCGTCCATTTTGAACCCGGCCACCAGTATGAGATCGCCTGCGATATTGACCACGCAGGCGACCAATACGAAGATCAAGGGAGAACGGCTGTCGCCAAGCCCACGGAAAATCGCAGAAAGCAGATTATAGGCAACGATAAAGAGGATACCGCTGCCGCAGATGCGCACGTAGCTTGCGGTAAGATCGACAGCCTCCTCTGGGGCCTGCATCAAAACAGAGATGGGATGCGCAAAGCACACCAACAGGATGAAGATTCCGACGGAGAGGATGGTGAATACAACAGTAGCTCCGCCAAGGACCGCGCCGATTTGTTCCGGACGCTTTTCGCCAAGGTAGCGTGCGATCAGAACGGTTACACCCATAGCAAGCTGTGTGACGACAAATGTCACGAGGTTCAGAATCTGACTGCCGGTGGAAACGGCAGAAAGTCCGGCTGTCGAGCCGAATTGTCCTACAACCAGTAGGTCAACCGCCCCGTAGGCAGCCTGTAAGATCAAGGCTCCGAGGACGGGAAGCATAAACAGTGACAGCTTTTTCAGAATACTGCCCTGTGTAAAATCAGTGTTCAAGGGGAATCCTCCTTTCAGACATGGTCTGATATAGTTTTTCGATCGTATGAATGGTACACCGGGCTTCTTCCTCAGAGATCTCGGTCAGCAGCGGCGCGAGCTGCGAGAAGAACTGCTCATTATAGACCTGTGACAGCCGCTTCCCAGCCTCTGTAATGGAAAGATAGGTGATACGGCCGTCCGTGTCGGATGCGGCCTTTTTCAGATATCCTTGATCTTCCATCTCCTTCACGGTCCGAGTTACACCGGGACGCGGCAGGTTCAGCGCGGCGCTGATATCGGATACTTTTACCGGAATGCCGCGTTTCTCCAGATTCTCAATCGTATCGAGGTACTGAATATATGATGGAGCAACGCCGCTCGGAAGCGCGGGCAGCAGTTCTCGGACACGCTTGGCCTGGTAGCAGGCATCCAGCAGAGCCTTGATCATTGGAATCTCCATGGGTAGATCCCTCCTTATATAGTTATTATTGATAATTATCGATGGTAATTATAATATGACTCTGCGCTTTTGTCAATACTTTTATTCCGGAAGCAAGAAATTTTTTGCTATTGGCTTAGGATATGTGGCCGCCTCTTGCATTGGAAAAGGAAAAGAGGTATAATACAAGAAGAAGTTCGTCAATTCAAGAAAGGATGGAGAAGAGGATGGAACAGCAAAAGATAGGTAAGAGATCCGAGGCGGATCCCAAGTATACATGGGCAACGGAGGATTTGTTTGTATCGGACGACGCGTGGTTAGAGGAGCTGGACCGGTGCGGAGAGCTGGTCGGCAGAATCGCCGCGTATAAGGGACGTTTGGGCGAGAGCGCGCAGACGCTTCTTGGCTGGTTTAAGCTGATGGATGAGGCGGATCTGAAGCTGGGACGCCTGGGATCTTATGCGCATCTGAAGGCGGATGAAGACTCTGCTGTCAGCAAATACCAGGATTTTCGCGGCAAGATGATGGGCTTAATGGTGAAGGTTTCCTCTGCGGCGGCGTTTGAGGAACCGGAGATTCTGAATATCAGTGAAGAGACCTTGGAGCAGTTTATGGCGGCGGAGCCGGGACTGAAGGAGTACGAGCGCAGTCTGTATAAGATCCGCAGAATGAAGGCACATGTTTTGACAGAGGCAGAGGAGAGAATCATGGCAGCGGCCGCTTCCGTGTGCCAGAGCCCGGATCTGATCGGTTCGACCTTCCGCAATGCCGATCTGAAGTATCCGAATGTCAAGGACAGCGAAGGCAAGGAATATGTCTTGACCGCAGGTTCCTACATTTCCCTGTGCCAGAGCCCGGACCGCGTGCTTCGTAAGAATGCGTTTGAGACTCTGTACGCGACATTTTATCAGTACCGCAATACGGTAGCGTCCATTCTGAACGCACAGGTTAAGCAGCTGATCTTCCAGGCCAATATGCGCAAGTACAATTCCACCCTGGAGGCAGCGCTGTACCGCAACGAAGTGCCTGTTTCGGTATATCACAATCTGCTGAAGGCGGTACATGACAATATGGGATATCTGCATCGTTACATGTCCCTGCGTCAGAAGATCATGGGTGTGGATAAGCTGCATATGTATGATGTATATACGCCGATGGTAACAAGCTGCGATCAGAAGATTTCTTTTGAGGAAGCCAAGGAAAATGTTCTGGAAGGATTGGCCGTTCTGGGAGAGGATTATCTGGATGTACTGCGCGATGGCTTTTCCAACCGCTGGATTGATGTTTATGAAAATGAAGGTAAACGCAGCGGAGCGTATTCTTCCGGCGCAAGACCGCATCCGTATGTACTGCTGAACCATAAGGATACCCTGGACAGCCAGTTTACATTGGCACATGAGATGGGACACGCGCTGCACAGCTATTTCTCCAAGAAGACGCAGCCGGTGAGCCAGTCCAATTATGTGATCTTTGTTGCGGAAGTAGCTTCTACCTGCAATGAAGTGCTGTTGATGAAGCATCTTTTGTCCAAGACGGAGGACCGTGAGGAGAAGGCATATCTGCTGAACTATTTCCTGGAGCAGTTCAGAACGACACTTTACCGTCAGGCAATGTTCGCGGAGTTTGAGATGATGATGAACGCGAAGGCAGAGGCGGGTGAGAGCCTGACTGCGGACCTTCTGAGCGATATGTATTATAAGCTGAACAAGGAATATTATGGAGAAGAAATGGTGGTAGATCAGGATATCGCAATTGAGTGGGCCAGAATCCCGCATCTCTTCTACAACTTCTATGTATTCCAGTACGCGACCGGATTTTCTGCCGCGGTAGCGCTTGCCAATAAGATTCTGACAGAGGGCGAGAGCGCGGTTAAGAATTACCGCCGTTTCCTGACGCTTGGCGGCAGCCAGGATCCGATCTCCCTGCTTAAGATTGCGGGCGTGGATATGACAACCGCGCAGCCGGTAACGGAAGCACTGCATCTTTTCGGCGAGTTGCTGGATGAGATGGAACAATTGATGATCAAGTAAGGAGAAGAGAACATGAGAGCATATGAAAGGCTGATACGGTATAGTAAGTATCCGACGGCATCAAATGAGAACTGCCCGGATTGTCCCAGCTCTCCGGCGCAGCTCGTTTTGGCCGGAGACCTGGTAAAAGAGATGAAGGAACTGGGCATTGAAAATGCCGCCGTCGATGAGCATGGCTATGTATACGGAACTATTCCGGCCAACATTCCGGATTGGGACGGATCGATCATCGGATTTATCGCTCATATGGATGTGGTCGATGTTGTTCCCTATGAAAATGTTCAGGCGAGAGTCGTAGAGAAGTACGACGGCGGGGAGATTCTTTTGAGTGAGGGAATCGTACTCAGCCCGGATCAGTTCCCGGAACTTAAAAAGTATCAGGGGAAGGACCTGGTCGTAACCGACGGCAAAACGCTGCTGGGCGCGGATGATAAGGCAGGAGTCGCGGCGATACTGACGATGGCGGAGTATTATCACGAGCATCCGGAGGTACAGCACGGGACGATTCAAATCGGATTTACACCGGATGAGGAGATCGGCCGCGGTGCGGATCTCTTTGATGTCAAGCGGTTTGGTGCTGATTTCGCGTACACGGTAGACGGCGGAGCCTTCGGTGAAGTAGAATATGAGACCTTCAACGCGGCAGCAGCCAAGATCTATGTGACCGGTAAGAGCATTCATCCGGGCAGCGCCAAAAATCAGATGATCAACGCGGCCAGAATCGCGATGGAATTTGATTCTCTGCTGCCGGAAGAACAGCGGCCGGAACATACGGAGGGCCGGGAGGGATTCTTCCATCTGAATGAGATGCAGGGAATCGAAGAGTCCGCTCAGCTGAAGTACATCCTGCGGGACCATGACAGCGAGAAGCTGGAGGAGAAGAAGCGGATGATTGAGGCCGCGGTTCAGTTCCTGAACGCCAAATACGGCGAGGGGACAGTAAAGGCGGAAATTACGGACAGCTATCGGAATATGCTGGAGCAGATCAAGCCGCATTGGCATCTGATTGAGATCGCAAGTGAAGAGGTCAAAGCGCTGGGAGGTACGCCGGTCAGTGTACCGGTTCGCGGCGGTACGGATGGGTGCCGTCTGTCCTTTATGGGATTGCCCTGCCCCAATCTGGGAACCGGCGGACATAATTGTCACGGACGCATGGAGTATGCCTGCATTCAGGAGATGGATCTGACGACCGAGCTCCTGCTGCGCATCGCGCAGCGGTATGCGGCTCTGACGCTGAAAAACCGTTAAAGTATCGTCGGGAAGATTGATTTTCGGCTTGAAACGTAGTATAATGTAGGCCGAAGGTATAGAATTACAAGGAGGGTGTCGTAATATGTTAGTATCTGCAAAGGACATGCTGGTCAAGGCGAAAGCCGGACATTATGCGGTAGGTCAGTTCAATATCAATAATCTGGAGTGGACCAAAGCGGTTCTGACCGCGGCAGAAGCGATGAAGTCTCCCGTCATTTTGGGCGTTTCCGAGGGTGCATCCAAGTATATGACCGGATATAAGACGGTTGCGGCCATGGTAAAGGCGATGGATGAGACGCTGGGCATCACTGTACCGGTAGCTCTGCATCTGGATCATGGCGAGTATGAGGGTGCTAAGAAGGCGATGGAAGCCGGGTATACCTCTGTTATGTTTGATGGTTCTCATTACCCGATCGACGAGAATGTGGAGAAGACCACGGAGATCATCCGTCTGGCGCATGAAAAGGGCGTTTCGGTTGAGGCTGAGGTCGGAGCCATCGGCGGTGAGGAAGACGGCGTAATCGGCGGCGGTGAGGTCGCGGATCCTGCGGAGTGCAAGCGGATCGCGGATCTGGGTGTAGATATGCTGGCGGCTGGTATCGGCAATATTCACGGTAAGTATCCGGCCAACTGGAAGGGACTGAACTTTGATGTGCTGGCTAAGATTCAGGAACTGACCGGAATCATGCCATTGGTATTGCATGGCGGTACGGGAATCCCGGACGACATGATCAAAAAGGCGATCAGCCTGGGCGTATCCAAGATCAATGTAAATACCGAGTGCCAGCTTGCTTTCGCGGCGGCAACCCGTAAGTATGTTGAGGCCGGTAAGGACCTGGAAGGCAAGGGATATGATCCCAGAAAGCTCTTGAAGCCCGGTACGGATGCGATCTATGACACAGTTGTTGAGAAGATCCGTCTGTTTGGCAGTGAAGGCAAGGCCTGAGCATTCACGTGTATAATAGAAGAGGCGGCCCGGAGTCCAGAAATGGAATCGGGCCGCCTTTTTAAAGCTCATTGTATATGCAAAAAACGCAGTCGGGACGCGAGATGCCGGTTGACGCACCAGACGGACAGCAGTCCGAAGCCGATTCCCAGAACCATTCCTGCCAGAACATCAGTCGGGAAATGGACGTAGAAGTAAAGTCGGGAAAAAGCGATCAAAATGGCAAGAACAAGCGCGGCAATGCCCCATTTTTTATAGTACCGCAGGATGACGACGGCTCCGGCAAAGGAGGCGTAAGTGTGTCCTGACGGAAACGAAAAGTCGGATAACCGAGGGATCAGAAGCTGTACAGCTGAATTGACGTCATAGGGACGGATCCGGTGGATCAGAGGCTTAAGAATCAGATTACCGAAAACAAGACAGCATAGGAGCGCCAGAATCATGGACAGGCCGCAGCGGCGCGTCTTTGGAACGCACAGGAGGACGATTCCCAACAGAATCCAGAAGACTCCGGCATTGCCCAGCGATGTGATGACCCGAAAGACAGCCGTCAAAAAATCCGAATGGAGATGTGTACTGATCCAATCCAATAGGTAGAATTCCCAGGCCATAATTTCCCCCTACTGCAGCTCACGGACAAGACGGCAGAACAGATTGCCGCGTTCCATAAAGTTCTTGAAGCGGTCAAAGCTGGTGCTGGCGGGGGAGAGTAGAACGATATCTCCCGGCTGCGCAAGGTCTCTTGCGGCTTGAACCAGCGCGGGATATTCATCATAGTGATAGACAGCGACAGGATTTTCAATTCCGCGGCGGGCGCACTCATCCAACAGAGCCTGCTCGATTTTTCCAGCGGTCATGCCGGTCAGCAGCAGGATTTTGACATGATCTAGCAGAGGCGCACCCAGATCGTCATAAGGAATGCCCTTATCCTTGCCGCCGCAGATCAGAATCACCTTTTGCTTGAAAACGGACAGCGCGGCACGTGTTCGGTTGGGACTGGAATCGATGGAGCTGTTGTAGTATTTTACGCCGTCCAGGGTTCTTATAAGCTGAAGACGATGTTCTACACCGCCGAATTCTTTGGCAACGCGCTCGATATCCTGCGGCGCGACAAAAGGCGATACGGCGAGAATGGCCGCCATATAATTCTCTACATTATGCCGACCGGGAATGGCGATCTCCGATGCCGGGAAGAGAGGTGTTTTCTGTTCTCCACCTACCAATGTCAGAATACCGTTCTCCAGTTCGATGCCGTGTGTTGTTGAACCCTCATAGGAAAAGTCCAGCATCTGTCCATGAGCTTCCGTCATAAAGGAAGCGGTTACATCGTTGCCGCGGTTTAAGATCAGGGTATCCGCCGCACTCTGGTATAGATAAATATTGCGTTTGGCGTCGATATATTCCTGATAGCTCTTGTGCATATCCAGATGATTCGGTGTGATATTGGTCATGACAGCGATGTGAGGGCTTCGGCGCATGGTATGAAGCTGGAAGCTGGACAGCTCCAGCACAACAAAATCCTCCGGCGTGATCTGATCGATGACAGGTAAGAGTGGAGCGCCGATATTGCCGCCGAGAAAGACCTTGTGACCGGCCTCTTCCAGCATCTTGGCGATCAATGTGGTGGTCGTGGTTTTTCCGTCGCTGCCCGTTACAGCAATGGTTTTGGGAGAAGGGCAGAGCTCAAAAAAGACTTCCATTTCGGAGGTAACGGTGCTGCCCTGGGCCCGAGCGGCCTCCAGCTGCGGCAGATCAAAACGCATACCGGGAGTTTTGAAGATCAGCTCTTCCCGCAGGTCCTCAAGATATTCCGGACCGGTGATCAGGCAGACACCCAGGGAGGTCAGCTCTTCCGGGTGATCGATTGGATTTTTATCCCGTGCGGTAACATTGGCTCCGGCACGGACAAGCATATGGATCAGAGGACGGTTGGAGACGCCGATACCGATTACGCCTACACTTTTCCCCTGTACCATCTTCGTAAAAGCTTCTATAGGTGTCATAATACAGGATGCTCCTTTATTCTCAGACTTCGATGTCATTATAGCAAAATCCGGAGGAAAATACAAGGTTCAGAAATAACTTGACACTTTTTTAGGAATATGGCATACTAGCACATATCAGAATAGGCAGGAGGCAGGAATGAAGATTTTTTATCCAGAGCAATACGCGGATTCAGTCATTGATATAGACTATGAAGCTTTATACAGAGCCGGAGTACGGCTGATTCTCTTTGATGTGGACAACACGTTGGCAACCTATAACCGGGCCCTCCCGGAACCCAGGATTCAGGCGCTCATTCAGCGTCTGAAGGAACAGGGCTTTGAGATTGTACTTGTATCCAACGGCGGGGAACATCGGGTGGAGCGGTTTGCGGCAGCCTTGGGTGTGCATTATGTGTATCGGGCAATGAAACCGCTGCCTTCCGGGATCCGCCGGGTACTGCAGCAGAGAAATGTACGGAAAAAAGAAGCGGTTCTGGTCGGAGATCAGGTGTTTACGGATGTATGGGCTGGAAATTGGGCCGGAATCCATACCGTTCTGACCCGGCCGATTTCTACGGTGGACGACGAGTGGATTACCAAGATCAAGCGCGGGCTGGAGGGCGGAGTCATCGCCAGTTATCTGAAGAAAGAAGGGAAAAAGCATGAGTGACGCGAGAGCATCCATGTATGTGGACGGCAAAACCCGGCTGTTCGGAGTCTATGGCCATCCGATCGGCCATACATTTTCTCCGAAGATTCATGAGCTGTTGATTCAGGAATATGGAGAAAACATGGCATATGTGGCCTATCATGTGCTGCCGGAGCATCTGGGGGAGGCGCTGAAGGGCGCATGGGCGATGAACATTCAGGGATTGAACCTTACCATTCCCCATAAGGAGCTGGCGTTGCCTCATCTGGTGGGTATCTCGCCGGAAGCCAGACAGGTAGGCGCGGTCAACACACTGAAGTGGACGCCCGAAGGATATTATGGTTATAATACCGATGTCTATGGAATGCAGCAGCAGCTTCGGACGAATGGGATGATTCTGGCAGGCCAGAGAGTTCTGATCCTGGGGGCCGGAGGAGCGGCGAGAAGCGCGGTTATGGTCTGCGTTCTTGAAGGCGCTTCAGAGATTCTGGTTTACAATCGCAATCGCGGTCGCGCGGAAGAGATGCTGAGGCATTTTTCTGAGGTGTGTGAGAAAATGCCCACGATGAGGGTTGTATCCTATGAGGAGCTTCTGACTATGGAACACCCGTATGTCATCCAGACAACACCGGCCGGGATGCTGAATGTGCCGGATCCGCTGCCGATCGCGGACGAGAGCTTTTATCAGGGTATTCTGTATGGGGCAGACGCGGTATTTAATCCCAAGGACACGCCGTTTTTGAAAAAGGTCCGTGCGCAGGGAGGCGTCGGTATCAGCGGGCTTCCCATGCTGTTTTATCAGGCGGTTCGCGCGTTTGAGATCTGGAACGAGATGGAGTTTCCGGCAGGGCCCAGAGAAGCAGCCAAGGAGAAATTTTTAGCGTGGGCGGAGGAGTATTTCGCATGAATAAGACGATCGTGCTGGTCGGATTTATGGGAAGCGGAAAGAGTCGGCTGGGAGCATACGCGGCAAAACAGCTGGGATTAGGATTTGCGGATACAGATCTTCTGGTAGAGAAAACAGCGGGAATGTCCATCCGGGATATTTTTGCATCACAGGGAGAAGAGGCTTTCCGGAAACTTGAGACAGAGACGCTGCGGCAATGCTGCCTGGAAGGGGAGATGCTCCTCGCGACCGGCGGTGGTATCGTCAAGAGTCAGGACAATCTGAACCTGATTCGTTCCCTCGGTGGTCGGATTGTATGGCTGAAGGCAACACCGCAGCAGATCTATGAGCGGCTGAGAAACGATGAGACACGGCCCCTCCTGGCGGATGTACAGGGGGAGGCGCGCAGGGAACGCATCGAAAATATGATGAATGAACGGGAGGTTCTGTACAGAACAGCCGCTGATCTTGTTTTTGATGAGCAGGGAATACCGGTATGCGAATTGGGAGAACGCTTTACAGCCTGGCTCAATGAGAAAATAATGGAGAAAGATTGAAAAAGTAGTTGAAAATTTTATAAAAATAAGGTAGAATAGATAAGGAAGTATGAGTTGATATTTTAGGAGGTTCTGATTTATATGGCAGAAGTTATTTCCGCAGGTGAGTTCAGAAACGGACTTACAATTGAGTTTGAAGGCGATGTGTACACTGTAATCGAGTTCCAGCATGTAAAGCCGGGTAAGGGCGCTGCTTTCGTACGTACAACCTTAAAGAGCGTGAAGGGCGGCGGCGTAATCGAGCGTACATTCCGTCCGACAGAAAAGGTAGACCGTGCGATCATCGAGCGTAAGGATATGGAGTATCTCTATAACGACGGAGTTCTGTATTACTTCATGGATCCTGATACCTATGAGCAGATCGGACTGAACGAGGATCAGCTGGGAGATGCGTTGAAGTTTGTGAAGGAGAACGATAAGTGTAAGATCCTGTCCCACAACGGCAACATTTTCGGAATCGAGCCGCCGATGTTTGTAGAGCTGGAGATTACCCATACCGAGCCGGGCGCTAAGGGTAATACCGCGACCAACGTAATGAAGCCGGCAGAAGTTGAGACTGGCGCAACCGTTCAGGTTCCGCTGTTTATCAATATCGGTGATAAGATCAAGATCGATACCAGAACAGGCGAGTATCTGGGACGTGCGTAATTTTTTATAAGAAACAGAAGGAGCTGCTGCACTTGCGTGTGATGGCTCCTTTTTATATACCCAAAACTCTGGTGAACGAGGCTCTTGCGTGTACCAGGGGGGAATAGGATTCTTTGGAGTTTTGAAGCCCTTTGGTACATTTGGGAGAATGCGTCTCCTGGGTGTACCAGAGGGGTTGTGGGCTTCTCTGGATTTTGGAAAACCTCTGGCACACTTGGGAGAACGAGACTTTTACGCGTGCCAGGATTCTATAGTAGTTCTCTGGATTTTTGGAAACCTCTGGCATACTTTAAGAAGACAAGGCTCTTAAATGTACCAGATATTATAGTTTTCGCTTGATTTTTCGTGGAGGGACGGACTTCTAGGGGAGGGTAGATCAATAATAAGA
>CABUPM010000024.1 GCA_902493345.1 uncultured Eubacteriales bacterium
GCGCAGACCGAATATCTGCGCCGGGCCTTTTTTATTGCTTGACAAGCTTCTCTCCCCTATGCTAATCTACTTATATAAGTATATCTGAAAAGGAGGCTTCTCCATGCGTACCGAATATTCGATTCTCCGACTCACCGACCGCCCTGAGCTGAAGCAATCGGCAGCCCAGTGGTTTCACTCCAAATGGCACATTCCGCTGGAGGCCTATCTGTCCAGCATGGACGAATGCCTGACGCAGAATTCTCCCGTCCCCCAATGGTATCTTGCGTTGGAGGGCGACCGCATCATCGGCGGAATGGGTGTCATCGAAAATGATTTTCACGACCGCAAGGATCTGTCTCCCAATGTCTGCGCCGTTTATGTCGAAAAGGACCGGCGCTGTCAGGGCATCGCCGGAGCGCTGCTCCATTTTGTCTGTGCCGATATGAAACGCCGCGGTATCAATACGCTGTACCTTATTACAGACCATACGGGGTTTTATGAACGCTACGGCTGGGAGTTTCTATGCATGGTTCATGGCGACGGAGAAGCTGAGCCATCCAGAATGTACGTCCATCATTCATAAGTAAGAAGGAGGAGCTGCCTTGATACGGCGCTCCTCCTTCTTTATGTCACAATGTCAGACTCATTCTGCGGGCAAGGCCCGTGCGTTCCAGCAGCACCGCCAACGGCAGGCCGAGTCCAAAACAGATCACCAGCTCGCCCAAACCGACCGATACCGCGGAGGCCGCGAAGCCTGCCCACGTCACTCCTTCCGGCAGAAACCACGCAATCTCCAGCCCCACGATCACCGCGTTGGCAAGCACCGGTCCTACCGGCGCGAGCCACGGCACATCCTTGATGCTACACTTACGCACCGCGTATGAAAATCCCGCGGCAGCAAGTGTAGCAAGAGACCCGCACACAATATCCACCATGCCGAAGGGACTTCCTATGTTAGCGATGATACACCCGATCACAAGCCCCGGTATCGCGGCCGGAGTAAAGACCGGCAGAATCGTCAACGCTTCTGAGATTCTGAACTGTACTTCGCCGTACGCCAGCCCCATCATCGACGATACATAGGTCAAAACCGCATACAATGCGCCGATCAGGCCTGCTTCCACCAAAAAATGAATCTTCCTTGTTCTGTTGTCCATCTTACTTACTCTCCCTTAGTTTTGTTTTTTCCGGGGAAATTCCCCTGGGTCAGGATGGTTTCGAACTGACCCTTCCGATGATGTAATTACGCCAGAGAACCCATGGGATCCCGCGGCTCGAGAGCGATCGGCTCACTCTCATACTGTCTCAGCTCTTCTTCGGTCAGATATTTGCGATTGACTACAACCTGGTAGGTGTACTCATCAAACCAGCGGTCGCTCATCACATAATATCCGTCCTTACCGGCTTCCTTGCCCCAGCTGTTCTCAACCCTCCAACGCTCCGGCTTGCCTTCTCCGTCCAGATTGACTCCGGTAAAGACCATTGCGTGCGTCATCAGGCTCTGACCATAATCCAGGCGCTGCGCCTTGGTCAGATTCCACTGGGTCTCAAACAGCTCGTCCGTCTTCAGCACATCCATATCCATGATGCCGTTCTCACGGATAGAAAAAGCGCCGACATCACAACCGAACCATACAGGCTGTCCGTCGCTCATCTGCGCGATCGATGCCCGCTTAAGAACCTCTACGGGAACATTCAGATAGCGCACGGGCCGTCCTCCGCGGACGCTTCCCAGGAACTTGACCGTATAGGAATGTCCATACGGCTTATCCTTGGTCGGAGCGTTAATCAGGCTCACATAGTCCTCCAGATTCAGGCCGACATACTTAGCAAAGAACTCCTGCGGTGTGATGTTCTCCACACGGATAAACTTGTCATCCTTGTCACGCGTCTCAAAGGTAAAGCTTCTGGGCGGCTCACCAAGGCAGATGCACAGCATACGGTATACGGTGCTCATCATCTCGTCCTTTTTGGCGCGCAGCTCCTCCATCGATGCCCCCTGCTGATGCGCTTCCCGCAGAACGCAGGCAAACTCACGCAGCTTATAGGTCATCCAGCTTACCATCTCCCGCGTCGCCGAGGAAGATACGGACTCCGGCATGGCGTCCTTGGGGACAACGCCGTACTTTTCAACCAGTCCGCAGAACATATCCCACTGTCCGCCGTCATTGAGCGGCATGGACAGGAGGTACGCCATCAGACGGCCGTCCAGCGGCTCATCCAGGGTCTCCAGGATACTCTCCAGGAAATAATTGGATTTCTCCAGTTTATCATAAAAGAGCGGATAGCTCTGAGACAGCTCAAATGTCTCCAGGTTCAGATTCTGCATTACCTGATAACGCATGGTATTCAGGGCCGCAAACATCCAGCAGCGTCCGCTTGCCTTCTGATTGGTGATCTCTCCCTGCTTGATTTTGATCGAATACTCATGCCGATCCTTGCGGAAAGACTCATAGTTGGTCGCCGTTTTATTCACACCGCCGGCCACAACTGCCCGCATCGCAATGCCGTGAGCGCGCTGTGCTTCAAACTCCTGACGAAACTGCTCCAGCATTTCTTTTGTAACTGTTTCTTTCATCTTTGTATACCTCCTATAATTCTATTTTAGTCCATTCTCCGCTTCGGAATCTGGCAAAGAACAGTACTAAACGAAGATATTGGTCTACCAGGACAGCGATCCAGGCGCCGAAGAGTCCCCACCCCAGCGGATATGCCATCACCCAGGAGAGAGCCGGACGGATCAGCGCGATACTGATCATGGAACAGATCGCTACAAACTTGGTATCCCCGGCGCCGCGCAAACTTCCGGAGATAATCACCTGCGATGTCTGCGCATGCGTCACACATGCAATCATAATCAAGAGAACTCCGCCGTTTTTGATCACCAGCGGATCCTCGGAAAACAGCGACAATATGTTATACCGGAACACGATCAGCACCAACGCCAGCACAGTGGAGCAGATCATCGCCATCCGCTGATTGATGCTGGCATAGAGCTTGGCCATGTCCGGCCGCTTGGCTCCCAGACTCTGTCCTACCAGAGAAGAAGAAGCCACATTAAATCCGTCTCCAAAGCCAAAAGAGATGGACATGATATTCATACACACCTGATGTGTGGCAAAATCCGTCGTCCCCAATCCTGCCACGATCTTGGCATACAGGAAGAAGCCCACACGCATAAAGAACTGTTCCACTACCGCACTGGAAGATACCTTGTATACAGAGGCCAATGTCGCCTTATCCCATTTCCAGCTCGCGTCGGAAAAAATGCTTAAAAACGCGTTGTCCTTGCGGTGGCAGATAGAGGCCAGCGACATGCCGAACGCTACCACATAGCCCACACTTGTCGCGACCGCGGCTCCGGCAACACCCCATTTGGGGAAAATCCAGTGGCCATTGATCAAAAAGTAATTCAGCACCAGATTCACCAGATTGGCCGTCAGATTGCTCCGCATCGAGATCTTGGTATTGCCGACGCCCCGCTGCGCAGCGTTAATGGTCAGGCTCATCGCATTAAAGAAGATGCCCATCATCAGGATTCGGAAGTATGTGGACGCGTCGCCGATATAATCCTCTCCGGCGCCCGCGAAACGCAGCAGCGCGTCGCTGAATACTGTACACAATACGGCCAGCAGGATCGATATCACTGCGCAGATCTTCATGCACTGCTTCAGGCACCGGTTGGCTCCATCCTGATCCTTCTGTCCTTTTCTTCTGGCTACTACCGCTGTAACACCGATATTCAACGAGAAAATCAGCGCCAGCACAATCAAGCGCGGCTGACTCGTGATACCGACCGCCGCGACTGCTTCCTCTCCCAGAGAGCTTACCATCAAGGTGTCGATCAATGTCACCATGGCAAGCAGCACTGATTCGATAATTGACGGCCATGCCATATTAATGGCCCGTTTATATCCTTCCCGGTCGCTCGGTATATCCCCCAAACGGTCTTCTTCCTTCAGCATGTACTGACAGGAGAAGATCCTTTTCAAAACATGTGTCATTTATTTCTTTATCCTTTTCTTTTTCTCTCGTTGTTTACTTCAAAAATCCCTGTATGATCCATTCTTCCGCCTCTTTTTCCGTCAGTCCGAGGCTCATCAGCTTCATGAGCTGTTCCCCCGCGATCCTTCCGATAGATGCCTCATGGATCAGCTTGGCGTCCAGATGATTGGCGTGAATCTCCGGTTTTGCGCTCACCCGGCCGTTGTCCATCAGGATCGCGTCGCACTCGGAATGTCCCGCGCAGTCAGCGTTGCCCCTCATATTGGAAACAAACAGCTGGCTGGAATCCTCCGTGGCGACGGATCTGGAAATCAGTCTCGCGCTGGAACCATCTCCATTTAGATCCACGGTAAATTCTGTTCTGGCATACTGTTTGCCATGTGTCAGGATCTTCTCCCGGATCTCTATACTGGCACGTTCCTTCAGCTCCGCCTTGGATATCCGATTGGTGGAATCGACGCCGCGGATCTGCGTAGTCTCGATCTCCATATAGCTTCCCGGTTCTCCATAGACCTCTGTCTCCGGATTGATGATCCGCTCTCCGGTTCCCTCACCGGTTCCTACATGCTTCTCCAGATACAGCACATGTGCGTTCTCCCCTAAGAAGAACCGATGAATTCCATGATGTTCCGATGCGTCGCATCCATTGGAACAGACGGAACATCCTGCGACGATCGTTACATCGGCGCCCGGCTCAATATAGAAATCATTATAAACCAAATCCGTAAATCCGCTGTGTGTTACCAGCGCCGGAATAAATACCTCTTCCTTCTGCGCCGCTGATGAAACACGGATATCGATTCCCGGTTTGTCTTTTTTAGTAATAATCTGAATGTTCTTCGTATTATGCCGTCCCGCGGATTTGCCATCGGAACGAATATTATACGCCGCGCTCTCCGGAATCTTCTCCCGGTCGGTAACTTCCTGCAGCATAGCCTTTACATTATCTTCCATAGCGTACTCTCCTTACTCTCTGTCCCTGGGACAAAAGCTCTGGCTCTCTTCATACATCAATTGCGGAAGCACTTCAGCTCTGGGGCCCTGCGTCCTTACCTGACCCGCGGCTAGTACAACGATCTCATCCGCAATGTTCAGAATCCGCTCCTGATGGGAAATGATCAGAATCGATCCCTGCATCTGCTCCTGCAAATGCTCAAAGACGCCGATCAGATTGCGGAAGCTCCACAGATCGATTCCGGCCTCCGGCTCATCAAAGATGGACAGCTTGGCCCCGCGCGCCAGCGAAATCGCGATCTCGATACGCTTGATCTCTCCGCCGGACAGACTGTCATTGACCTCTCGATCGATGTAATTGGCGGCACATAATCCGACCTCCACCAGATACTTGCAGGCATCCTCCTGACTCAGCTTTTTGCCCGCCGCAAGACCGATCAGATCCCGCACCGTGATCCCCTTAAACCGCACTGGCTGCTGAAACGCGTAGCTGATGCCGAGCTTCGCGCGCTCCGTGATACTAAGTCCTGTAATATCCTGCCCGTTATATAAGATCCGGCCGGAATCCGGCTTCTGCAAGCCGGCAATCAGCCGCGCAATCGTAGATTTTCCTCCTCCATTCGGCCCGGTGATCACCACAAAACGCTGATCCGGCACCTTAAAACTGACATTCCGCAGAATTCCCTCGTGATCTCCTGCGGAAAAACAGACATTCTGAAGTTCCAGCATGCACATTCATCCTTTCTATTGATGTAAATCGCGATATATTCTCACAATATCCTTATTATACTTCCTTTTCAGCAATCTTGTCAACTTTTAAAAAGAAAATGCGTGCATTCTACAAAGATGTATTGTATACTACTGTATGTAACAAATGAGAGCTTGGCCCCGGAATGAATTTTCCATTTTTGCGGCTTGCAATTTTTTAACAAGCTTTTCATAAAATCTCATCAAAATTCCGTGTTTTCTACAAAATATTTCAGGAGGTATACTATGACAGATTCCATCCCTACTGAACTGCAAGAGCAGATTCAGGCAATCCAGGCCCTCCCCGGTCGTGTTTCCCTGTATTTTGAGAACCTGAAAAACGGCTACCGCTCGCAATATAACAGCACGCTGCCGACCATTGCCGCAAGCGTTATCAAAATTCCCGTGATGGTGGAATTTTTCTACCAGGTATCAGAAGGCAAACTTGATATTAAAGAATTTATTGAGATCCATTCTTTTGACAAAAAACCTTCCTGCGGCGCCTTAACCTACATGCATGACGGTCTGAAGGTAACGCTGCTGGATCTGTGTACCCTGATGATCATCCTGAGTGACAATACCGCGACCAATCTCCTGATCCGCCGTCTCGGCATGGATAACATCAACCGCCGGATGCGCTTATTGGGCCTTGTCGGAACGGAAGTGTCCCGTCTGCTTTTTGACGGAGAAGCCCAGAGCCGCGGCCTGGAAAATCACGTTACCGCCGCGGACATTGCCCGCCTCCTGCGGCTTATGTACGAGAACCGTCTTCCCGCGTCCGACACCATGCTTCAGATCTTAAAAAATCAGCGGCTGAACGGAAAAATGCCGTTTTTCCTGCATGGCACCTCCATCGCTCACAAGACCGGCGAAGATGACGGCATCACCCATGACGTCGGCATTGTCTATACTCCGGAGCCCTTTATCGCATGCTTTTTGTCTGAAGAGACCGATGTGCCCCGCTTTGAACGCTGCATTCAGGACACCGCGTTGGCCATGGCAAAGTGCTGCAAACTTTAAAAATGAATTTTTTGTTCACAGAAGATGCAAAAATCCTTTAAAAAGTCTTGACGGATACCATAAATAAGAGTATAGTATAACCTAAGTTCCGTTCATCTATATGGTTTTTTGGGAGCTGTATAGAATTATAAAAAGAATTGGAGGAAAGGAACATGAAAAAAGGGTTATCACTCTTGCTGGCAGCCATCATGATTTTTGGCGCCTTTGGCTGCGCCGGCGGCGGAAACGGGGATGGAGCAAGCGGTAAAACAGTATACCGTTCTCTCTACAGTTCCGATGTATCTACACTGAATTACCTGAACACCACCT
This sequence comes from uncultured Eubacteriales bacterium, assembly GCA_902493345.1. Taxonomy (GTDB): domain Bacteria; phylum Bacillota; class Clostridia; order Lachnospirales; family Bianqueaceae; genus Faecimorpha. The sequence continues at coordinate 7,018 of CABUPM010000024.1, forward strand.
CTACCGGAAATATGGGTGTTCCGGCCAACTGCCAGGAATGGTTGATCGAGTATGATTCTCTAGGCAATATTCTTCCTGCGCTGGCCACCGAATGGTCCGTATCCGACGATGAGCTTGTCTGGACCTTTAAGCTCCGCGAGGACGCGAAATGGTATAATTATAAAGGCGAAGAGGTTGCCGATGTCGTAGCGCAGGATTTTGTTACTGCCGCTGACTACGCACTGAATGTCAACGCCTCCGGTTCTTATATGTATAAAGAGGCTATGATCAAGGGCGCTTCCGAGATTCTGGATGGCGAAGGCACCTTTGCCGATGTGGGCGTCCGCGCGGCAACTGATCATACCCTGGAGTTCACCTTAAAGACTCCCTGCCCCTATTTTCTGACCTGTCTGACCTATGGCTGCTTCGCTCCGATTTCCGCGGACTGCCTGCGTCAGATCGAAAGCGACTGGGACAGCCACACCACCTGGAACAATGACCAGTGGGACGCTTTCTCCGAGAAGCTGGACGCTATCGATTATACCCAGCTGTGGTACAGCGGCGCTTACTACCTGAGCGAGTATCTGCCGGGCGAGCGTTATACGCTGCTTAAGAACGAAAAGTACTGGGATAAGGACAAGGTTTATATCACCGCTCTGGAGAACACTTACAACAAAGAGGCTTCCACCATTTCCGCCGAGATGTATCTGCGCGGAGAGCTGGAAAGCGCTTCTATCACAAGCTCCATGGCGCAGAGCTGGATGGCGGATTCTGAGAAGGCTCAATATGTGCATCCTTCCCGCATCTCTCCCTCCTACTCCTATTTCTTCAGCTTCAACTTTGACCCGCAGTTTGACGCCGAGTATGATCCGGAGAACTGGAAACTCGCGGTCAACAATGAGAACTTCCGTAAGTCCATCCTGTACGGTATGAACCGTCTGGGCGCGACGCAGATCTCTGACCCCGGCAACGCCGAGACGCTTCTGCAGAACACCATCACGCCTGAGAACTTCTGTACCGCCGGCGGTAAGGATTACACCGATTTTGATGTCTTCGCTCCTCTGGCCGTCAATTCCGAAGGCCGTGACGCTTACTTCAATGAAGACCTAGCTAAGCAGTACCGTGATGAAGCCATCAAGGAACTGACCGCCGCGGGCACTACCTTCCCGATTCTGGTTCCGCTGTCCTACAATCCGAATGTATCGGATTGGGATTCTGAGTGCCTGTATCTGCAGCAGCAGCTGGAGACGCTTCTGGGTACGGATTACATTGACATCATTGTCATCCAGGAGAATCCTTCCGATTTCCTGAAGAATGTCCGCCGCAGCGGTAAGTACGGTCTCCTTAAGACCAACTTCGGCTGTGACTACGCGGATCCTCTGACCTGGACCTCTCCGTTCAATTCCAGCAACAGCTACCAGTTCATGTATAAGTCTGAAGATCCGACAACCAAGGCTCTGGTTGAGGAGTACTACTCTCTGGTCGACGCGGCCAACGCCATCGTCGGAACCAATCAGACGCAGGCTCGTTACGAGGCCTTTGCTAAAGCAGAAGCGTTCCTGATCGAGCATGCTCTGGTAATCCCTTACGGCATCAGCGGCGGCTATACCGCTTCTTATACCGATCCTTTTGAAGGACAGTACGCTCCCTATGGTATCGCTTCTCTGCGTTACAAGGGCCAGCACATTCTGGAGAAGCCGCTGTCTACCGCGGAATTCCAGGCAAAATATGAGCAGTGGCAAAAAGACCGTGCCGCATCTGCCGCAAACTAATCTCAGTCATTCAAATCTTAACTGGGCGACGCTTGTTGTCTTGCGTCGCCCAGCTGGTTTATCTTAAGAAGTCTTTTTCTAAGGAGGCGCCGGAATGCTGAAATATCTGGCCAAACGAATCTTCCGTTCCCTGATCACGCTCTTTATCGTCATCACGATCGTCTTTTCACTGCTGCGTCTGATGCCCGTAGAAGGGTATTTTGACAACTTTGATAAGATGTCTGAAGAACAGCTGGAACGGGAACTCACCCGTATGGGGCTGACGGACCCGCTGCCGACCCAGCTTCTGCACTTTTATGATAATCTGCTGCACGGAGATCTGGGATCCTCCAGCCGCTACCGTCCCGGGGTGGCAATCACGGAGATTCTGACCACCAGATTTCCTATCTCCATGACATTTGGATGCGCTTCCATGGCGCTGTCTATGCTGCTCGGAATTCCGCTGGGCGCGCTGATGGCCCGGTGCAAAGACCGTTTTCCGGATCATCTTGGAACCGTCTTTATCGTCTTTATCAACGCCGTCCCTTCCGCCGTATATTATCTGTTCATTCAGATGTACGGCACGCAACTGTTCGGCGTCAGCATGCTGTTCTCGCGAAGGAATCCCGCAACCTGGATTCTGCCCGTAATCTCGCTCTCTCTGGGAGATATCGCGTATTACGCGATGTGGCTGCGCCGTTACATGGTCGATGAATCCAACAAGGATTATGTCCGTCTGGCAGTCGCCAAGGGCGTCAACTCCAAGGACATCATGATGAAACATATTTTCCGCAACGCGTTTGTTCCGCTGGTGCAGTACCTTCCGACTTCTCTTCTGCTGACGATGGTCGGTTCCATCTATGTCGAAGGATTGTATTCCATTCCCGGCATGGGCGGATTGCTCGTCACCGCCATTCAGTGCCAGGATAACCCCATGGTACAGGCGCTGGTCATCGTATATGCCACGATCAGCATTCTGGGCCTCATTCTGGGTGACGTAATGATGACGCTTGTGGATCCCAGAATTTCATTTGCCAAGAAAGAAGGTGCCCGCTGATGTCCAAGTTTTCCTACAAAGAACAGAAGACAGCCGAGCTGGAGAAAAATATCGCCGAATCCCTGAAGCAGAAGCAGTCCATGCAGACGGATCCCCCTCACCCGGGTACCGCCGCGATGAGCGAAGCAGAGCTGTTCTCTTTTGCTGACCATGATACCAAGGACTCGGAGCGTATCGGCTACTCAGAGTACTCTTACTGGCGTTCCACTCTGCGCACCTTCTTGCACAATAAGATTGCTGTCACACTGCTGATCGTCATGTGCGCCCTGATTCTCTTTACTTTTATCCAACCGCTGCTGCCCGGACAGTCTGATCCCAATTATCTGTACTTTACCGAAACGGGATCTGCCATGAGCAACCGTCCGCCCAGCGCTCAGTTCTGGTTCGGCACCAACAACGCCGGACAGGATCTGTGGAGCCGTATCTGGGCCGGTACCCGTACCTCTTTGTTCATCGGCTTCATTGTCGCCCTTGTGCAGGCTGCCGTCGGCATTACGATCGGTGTGCTGTGGGGCTATGTCCGCAAGCTGGACTTCTTCTTTACCGAGCTGTACAACATTTTCGACAATATCCCGTCCACCATCGTTCTGATTCTCTTATCCTATATCATGAAACGCAGCACCTTTACCCTGATCTTCGCCATGAGTATCACCGGCTGGCTGGGTATGGCGCGTTTTATCCGGAATCAGATCCTCATGATCCGCGACCGGGACTATAACCTGGCCTCCCGCTGTCTGGGAACGCCTCTGTACCGTATCGTCTTCAAGAACCTGCTGCCTTATCTGGTATCCGTCATCATGCTGCGCATGGCTCTGACCATTCCCGGTGCGATCGGCAGCGAAGTCTTTATCACCTATATCGGCTTGGGTCTCCCCGTGGAAACCCCTTCTCTGGGCAACCTTGTCAATACCGGACGCCAGCTGATGACCAGTCCGGAACTGCAGTATCAGCTGCTCTTCCCGACCCTGGTGCTGTCCATCATAACGATCTCGTTCTATGTGATCGGCAACGCTTTCTCAGATGCTGCTGACCCCAAGAATCACCGCTAAGCAAGGAGGCGCTGTATGAGTAATCCTATGAATCCCATTTTATCGGTAGAAGATCTGGACGTCAAATTTCATCTGCGCGGTGAAACCCTACACGCGATCCGCGGCATCAGCCTGGATGTCTACAAGGGAGAGAGTCTTGCCATCGTCGGTGAATCCGGCTCCGGCAAGTCTGTTTTTACCAAGACCTTTCTTGGGCTCCTGGACTCGAACGGTTTTCTGGACGGCGGACACATCTACTTTCATCTGAGCGACGAAGATCCCAGTCAAGTGGTAGATCTGGCTTCTTTTCAAACGGAAAAAGAATGGCTGACCATCCGCGGCAAGCAGATCGCTATGATCATGCAAGACCCCATGACCAGCCTGAACCCTTTGAAAACGATTGGCGCCCAGCTGATCGAAACAGTCTTGCTGCATTCTTCCGTCAGCAAAGAGGAAGCGCGCAAGCGCGCGATCTCTCTTTTGGACGATGTTGGCATCTCCGAACCGGAACGCCGCATCAAGCAGTATCCGCATGAATTCTCCGGCGGTATGCGGCAGCGTGTTGTCATCGCCATCGCGCTGGCATGCAATCCGCGTGTCCTTATCTGCGACGAGCCTACCACTGCGCTGGATGTAACGATTCAGGCGCAGATTCTGCAGCTCATCCGCAATCTGCAAAAGAAATACAGTCTGACCACCATCTATATCACACATGACCTGGGCGTTGTCGCCAATGTGGCCGACCGTATCGCCGTAATGTACGCGGGAGATATCGTAGAAGTCGCGACCTGCGACGAACTCTTCTATGATCCCCGCCACCCCTATTCCTGGGCGCTTCTGAGTTCCCTGCCCCAGCTTGGCGTCAAGGGCGAAGACCTGTTCTCGATTCAGGGAACGCCGCCCAGCCTGCATCAGGAGATTCACGGAGACGCTTTCGCGCCGCGTAATCCTTATGCCCTGAATATTGATTTTATCGAACGCCCGCCCTTCTTTGATGTCAGCCCCACGCACAAAGCGCGCACCTGGCTTCTGGATCCCCGGGCTCCCAAATGCGATCCTCCGTACTACATCAAAAAGCTCGCTGAAAGGAGGCTGAAGCCATGATCACTGAAAAAAAAGAAGTCCTTCTGGACGTAAAGGATCTGACGGTGCAATTTGGTTCCAAGCGGCATCCCTTCACGGCAGTGGATCATGTCAGCTTTCAGATCTACCGCGGCGAAACCTTCGGTGTTGTCGGTGAGTCCGGTTCCGGCAAAACGACCATCGGTCGTGCCATCATCCGGATCAATCCTACCTCTTCCGGCGAGATTCTCTACAATGGCCAGAAGATCAACGGCCGTATCAGCCACAGCCTGGACCGTGAGGTCACCCGAAAGATCCAGATGATCTTTCAGGATCCCATGGCCTCGCTGAACGAACGCGCCAAGGTAGACTATATTGTATCGGAAGGTCTTCTGAACCTTCCGGAGAAGCTTTCCAGTGAAGAACGTTCCAAGATCGTTGCTGACGCTCTGGATTCGGTAGGTCTTCTGCCGGAGTTCGCCAGCCGTTTCCCGCATGAGTTTTCCGGCGGTCAGCGCCAGCGTATCGGCATCGCGCGCGCCCTAGTCATGCACCCGGAATTCATCATTGCCGATGAGCCCATCTCCGCGCTGGATGTCTCTATCCGCGCTCAGGTATTGAACCTCATGGCCAAGCTGCAGCGAGAGCGCGGTCTGACCTATTTGTTTATCTCCCATGACCTGTCCGTCATGCGCTTCATCTGCGACCGGATTGCTGTCGTACACAAGGGCGTCATCGTGGAGCTGTCCGATACCGAAGAGCTGTTCTCTCATCCGCTGCATCCCTATACGCAGGCCCTTCTGTCTGCCATCCCCATGCCGGATCCGGAACGGGAACGCACCAAGGTGCTGAAGGTATATGATCCTTCTGTACATGACTATTCATCGGATAAACCTTTCTTTACCGAGATCCGTCCCGGACACTTCATCTGGGCCAACGAAAAGGAACTGCAAACCTATCGCGACGTACTCAATCAGGGGCTTTCATAAAGCCCCCTTTTTGTGAATCATCCAAGGAGGAATATCATGATTACACCGAAACCGTTATTTCCGGGAGCCCGTGTCGCTCTGATCGCGCCCTCCAGCCCCGTGCCGGAGGATACTCAGGTGGAGGAATCCGCCGCCTGTCTGCGCGCTTACGGATTGGAACCCGTCCTGTATCCCACCTGTCTGGCGCATTATGGGTATCTCTCGGGTTCTGACCAGGCCCGTGCCCAGGATGTCATGGACGCTTTTACCGATGCCTCCATTGACGGTATCTTCTGTATCCGCGGCGGCTACGGCGCGCAGCGGATTCTGCCCCTGCTGGACTTTGATAAGATTCAGGCGAATCCCAAATGGTTCGCCGGTTATAGCGACGTAACCGCACTGCACAGTATGCTGAATGACGTCTGCGGTTTTATCACCTATCACACACCCATGCCCTCCACAGAGATCCGCCGCGGATTGGACGAATATACCGAGGAATATCTGAAAAAGGCCCTGTTCGGCAACCTGACCGGCATCCTGCCCAGCGCTTCTCCCGTACAGATTCTCTCTCCCGGCTGCGCTGAAGGCCCTCTGGCCGGCGGCAATCTCTCTCTGGTCTCCTCTTCGCTGGGGACCCCCTACGAGATCCAGACAAAAGGAAAAATCCTCTTTCTGGAGGACGTGGACGAAGCCCCCTACCGTATCGACGGTATGCTGAATCATCTGCGGCTGGCCGGAAAGCTGGCCGACTGCGCGGGTATTCTGCTGGGCTACTATACGGACTGCGCCGCTTCCAAACCCGAACTGAGTCTGAGCCTGGAACAGGTCTTTCATGATCTGCTGCCGACGGATAAACCCGTTGTCGCAGGCTATACCTGCGGACACAGCCGTCCGACCATGTCCCTGCCCCTGGGCGCTCAGGCGCGTCTGGAAAACGGCACACTCACTATCCTATAAACCGCAAGGAGGTTTTACTTATGTATTACGCTCTGGTCAATACCGCGATCGGTATTCTATATACCAACACCCAGCCGGATGCCGGACACACCGACGAGGTCCTCTATGGCATGAAGGTGCAGGTTCTGCAGCAGGATCTGGATTCCGGACGCAGTCTGGTCCGTACCCACTACCGCTATGAGGGTTGGATCGACTCCGCCGACCTCTATCCGGCCAATGCTGTTACCGACGACTGGGAAAACGGCGCTCAGGTCTGGCTGCGTCACAACTACGCCGATATCCTAAGCGCTCCCAAGATCCAGGCCCTGCCGCTGATCTCCCTGGTTCGCGGCGCCCGGCTGCAGCTCATCGGCCCTGTAGAAGGGGATGCCGCCGGTTGGGTCAAAGTCCGGCTGTTAGACGGACGTATCGGATACATCCGAGAGCCTTTTCTGATGCTCTATATCGCTCCCCGCGAAGTCTCTGATCTAAACGAGGAAGATTTTCGCTCCGCCGTCACCGCGACGGCCCGGGAATATCTGGGCACCCAATACCGCTGGGGCGGAAAAAGCCCGTTGGGAATTGACTGTTCCGGTCTCTGTTCCACTGCCTATATGCAGAACGGTATTCTGATCTACCGGGACGCTTCTATGCGTGAAGGATTTCCGGTCCATCCCATCGACCGCGCTGCCGTCAAGCCCGGCGATCTCTTCTTTTTCCCGGGACATATCGCCATGAGTCTGGGAGGCGATCTCTTTATCCACTCTACCTCGAAAGGCGGATATTACGGTGTCGTGATCAACAGCTTCGATCCATCCCATCCGGATTACCGGCCGGACCTACTGAAGATTTTGTCCGCATGCGGAAGCATCTTTTAATTCATATTATATAAGTGTCTGATAGAGCCGGAGGACCTCCTCCGGCTTTGCCATATTCCAGGAAAAGGCGCTGGCGCTGCCGGCTGCCAGCCCCATGCAAAACGCCTGATCATACACATGACTTTGAATCCATCCGGCGAGAAAGCCCGCGACCATAGAATCTCCCGCGCCGACACTGCTGACAAGCAGACCGTCCGGCGCTTTTTTGCTGTATACTCCGCCCTGTTCATCCAATAGAACCGCTCCTTCGGCGCCCATGGATATCAATACATTCCGCGCTCCCAGCTCCTGTAGTTTTTTTCCATGAAGCAGTGCCTGCTCCCGGTTGGGGATCGAAACTCCCAGAATCTCTTCCAGTTCATGCTGATTGGGTTTGATGAGAAACGGATGATACTGCAGCGCCTCCAGGAGTGCCGGGCCGGAGATATCCAAAACAATCTCCGCTCCTTGCTGTACTGCTTGCTGCAGCAGGCGGTTCAGGAAGTCCGCCGAAATCCCTCTTGGCATGCTGCCGGAGATTGTAAGAAAATCTCCGGAACGAATCTCCGCGATCTGACGGAACAATGCCTCTACCTCCGCTTCTCCGATGACCGGGCCGGATCCATTGATCTCCGTCTCTTTCTCCGACAGGAGCTTGACATTGATCCGCGTAAATCCCTCTCCTCCCATCAAAAAGGCATGACGGATTCCTTTCTCGTCCATCCTTCGCAGCAGTTCTTCTCCGGTAAATCCCGCCGCGATCCCCAGCGCCAGATTCTCTACACCCAGTCTCCGCAGGAGGATCGAGACATTGATCCCTTTTCCGCCGATTCGGATCTGCTCTCCTTCGGAACGGTTGGTCGCGCCTGTCCGCAGCTGCCGTACAGGCATCATATAATCTAATGAAGGATTTAAGGTCAACGTATATACCATGATTCTCTCCTATTTTGTAAGAAGTTTTTTATATGTCCGGTCGATCAGAAAGGCTCCCAAGGGCGCCGTAATCAGAATCGCCAGCACGGCCACGGTCAACACGATATCGCCGCAGGCCAGCCCCATACTCAACGGAATCCCGCCGATCGCCGCCTGTACGGTGGCCTTAGGCATATACGCCAGCATGCAGAATATCCTCTCTCGGGCGTTCAGCTCCGTCCCTATCATACACAAACCAACCCCGGCCATCCGGAATACCAGGACGCCGAAAATCAGCAGAATCGCGGCGATTCCGGCCGTCAGCGCATAGCTCAGGTTCACAGTCGCTCCCACCAATACAAACAGCAGGATCTCCGCCGCCACCCACATTTTATTGTAACGAACCGCCATTCTTGCCGCTGCCGCCGGCGCTGTCTTTTGCAGCATAATACCGGCACACATTACCGCAACCAGAGAAGAAAAGGGAATGACCGAGGAAAAGCTGTCTTCAAAGGCAACCAGCAAAAAAGCAATGCTCAGAAACACAATCAGCTTGATCGTATCCCGGATATGACAGGCTGTAAAAAGCTTTCCCATCAGCCACCCGCACAACAGCCCGACTCCAATCCCCAGCGCGATCGATACCGGTACGGATAATAGACTCGAAAACGTTCCGCCGCCGCTGACCTCCATCCCTGTAAATACAGAAAACATGACAATGACAAAAACATCGTCCACGGAGGCACCCGCCAGAATCATCTGCGGAATACTTTTTTCTTTGCCGTATCCCTCTTCGATCAGTCCCAACATCTTCGGAACGATCACCGCAGGCGAAACAGCGCCCACAACCGCTCCCATAATCGCGGCGTCCAAGAGACTCACACCTAACAGCGCCGGCGCCAGCGCCAGCATGCCTAAAATCTCAAAACAAGCCGGTACAAAGCACATCAGTACCGCCGGACGGCCTACCTTTTTCAAATCTGCCACATTCAGCGACAGACCAGCCCGTGCCAAAATGATGATCAACGCAATCTTACGGATCTCTGCTGAGGTCCCCAAGATCGACCCGTCGATCCAGTTCAGCGCATACGGCCCGATGAGGATCCCGGTAACGAGCATTCCCAGCAGCGCCGGAAGGCGAAGCTTCTTACAGAGTCCTCCCAGCAGCACACCCAGCAAGAGAATTACGGCCAAACTAAAAAACATATGATTTTTCCTCCGATTCTATGCAGAAAAGCTGATGGCTCCCCTGCAAAATTTTGCAGAAGTCATCAGCTTTTATAAGCGGTTTTGACAATTCAAGAACTGTCACGGGAGAACCTCATTCCCAGAAAGAGTATAGCACGGACATCCGAAAAATGCAAGAAAAATGATCCGGCTTTTTTTACAGCAGCTCAATCCCATGCGCATGGCACTGGCGGCGCATCTCCTCCGGCCATACGCTGGCCTGCACCTCTCCGATATGAGCGCGGTCCAGGAGCAGCATGCACAAGCGTGACTGTCCGATACCGCCGCCGATCGTATAGGGCAGTTCTCCGTTCAGGAGCATCCTATGGTACGGCAGAGCGGCCCGCTCTGTACATCCGGCTTTTTTCAACTGTTCCTCCAGAGACTTCTCATCAACACGGATTCCCATGCTGGAGATCTCCAACGCACAATTCAGCGTATCATACCAGAACAGAATATCTCCGTTCAGCTTCCAGTCGTCATAGTCGGGCGCCCGGCCGTCATGCGGCTTGCCTGACGCAAGCTTATCGCCGATCTGCATCAGGAATACACAGCCCAACTCCTTGGTAATCAGATTCTCGCGTTCCTTGGGCGTCTTGTCCGGATAGAGGTCCTCCAGCTCCTGGCTGGTCACGAAATGGATCTCATCCGGCAGGTGCTTCACAGCCTGGGGGTATTTATACCATACCTCATGCTCCATATGCTTGATCACCTTGAAAATCGTGCGCACCACCGACTGCAGCTTCTCTACAGTGCGTTCCTCACGCGCGATAACCATCTCCCAGTCCCACTGATCCACATAGCAGGAATGCAGATTGTCCAGCTCTTCGTCCCGTCGGATGGCATTCATATTGGTATACAGGCCCTCTCCAATCTGGAACCCATACTCACACAGCGCCATTCGCTTCCACTTGGCCAGCGAATGCACCACTTCAAAGGTCTCGCCGGGCATCGCCAGCATATCAAATCCAACCGGCCGCTCTACGCCGTTCAGATTGTCATTGAGACCGGACCCAGCCGCCACGAAAAGCGGCGCGGAAATACGCTCCAGACCCATCTGCGCTCCGAATTCCTTTTGAAAAGTGTCCCGTATATACTTGATAGCCGCCTCCGTCTCCCGAACCGACAGCCGGGCCTGATAGCCCTCCGGTAATATCAGATTCATAGTGACCTCCTGATTATAGATTTCCAACCAGATAATCCTTAACGATGGCAAACGCTTCCCGCACATAGTAGTGCAGGGCCATCACCGGTCCGGGATTGGCTCCCAGTCCGCTCACATTGGTAAGCCCGGATTTACGGGCAATCCCCGTCCCCCTGTATACATGATAATCGCTGGTGACGATCACCACCGGCTCCGAGGGGTCCGGTATATATTCCATACTATATAGAATATTCTCCTTGGTAGAGGATGAACGCTCCTCGATCAAGATCCGTTCGGAATCAATCCCACGGGCCACCAATTCGTCCCGGATACACTGCGCTTCCGAGATCGGTTCATCGTCGCCCTGTCCGCCGGACGCAATGGCAATGGTCTCCGGATGCTCCAACAGATATTCCGCCGCGGTATCAATCCGGTACCGCAATGCTAATGAAGGATGCGAAGCCTCCACACGGCACCCTAAAATGATGCAGTATGCCGCTGATTCCGCCGGCTTCTCATGCGCCGCTGTCAGGATGCGGCTCTCAATCCACAGGAACCCTGCGGCTCCCACACTCATCAGCACCAATCCCGGAATCCAGAGCCAGGCCGGAACACGGCGCCCCTTTCTGGCTCTCCGGCAGAGCGCCGCGATCCCGGCAAACACCGCGGACGCCGCAGGCCAGATCATGCCGAAGTTCACGCCGAACCCCACCCAGAAGCCCAGAACGATATAATACGCCAGACACGCCACAGCGATCAGCACTGCCGCAATCCCCGCCACAAGAATCATATATCAAATCCCCGCAGCAGATCCTCCAGGGTATCCCGGCGGCGAATCAGCTTATCGCTTCCGTCCTCCTGTATCAAAACTTCCGCCGGTCTCAGACGGTTATTATAATTGGAAGACATGGCGTAACCATACGCTCCCGCATCCAGTACACCGATGATATCATCCTGCAGAATCTCCGGCAGCTCCCGCTTCTTGGCCAGGATATCTCCGCTCTCGCAGATATTTCCTACAATGGAAACCACCTCTTTACGCCCGGTATCTTCCCCGTGCTCCCGATAGATCTCCACATCATGATAAGAATCATACATGGCCGGACGAATCAGCACATTAAAGCCCAGGTCCGTCCCCGCGTATTTATTCTCATAGACTGTTTTCACCGCATGCACCTTACCCAGCAGCACACAGCACTCCGCACTGATATAACGGCCCGGCTCCACCTTGAACCGCACCTTACGGCCATACTTTTCCGCGAACGCGTAAAACAGCTTGTCCAGCTCCGCTCCCAATGCCTTCAGATCCAGCCCGGCCTCTCCCTCCATCTTGTGATACGGAATTCCAAAGCCGCCGCCAAAGTCGATCAGCTCCAGATCCGGGAACTGCGCGCACACATCCAGCAGCGCCTTGACGCCCTCCAGATACGGGGCCGTATCCATGAACAAAGAACCAATGTGCTGATTGATGCCTACCAGCTTCAGATCGTATTTTTTCAGAATCTCCCGCATCTCGCCGTACAATGTAGGATCAATGGCAAACTTGGTCTCATGACCTCCTGTCACGACCTTCGCATGATGCCCGGCACCCACGCCCGTATTCAGCCGCACGCAGACCCGTCCGCCCGGACACAGCTGTCCGAACATCTCCAGCTGCGCCAGAGAATCCACACTGATCAGAATCCCCTTGGCCGCAACCGCCGCCATCTCCTCCCGGCTGACATTATTGCTGATAAAAAAGATATGCTGATGGTCAAATCCCGCCGCTTCTTCTACCGCGATCTCTCCCAGACTCATCGCATCCACTACCAGTCCCTCTTCTCGGACGATCTGTAAAAAGCGAAGATTCGAATTCGCCTTAGCAGAATAATTTACCGCAAAATTCGGATACTTCACAAGATTCTTAAGCTCCCGGCAACGCTCTCTCAGGATCTTCTCATTATATACATACAACGGCGTCCCATACTTTTCTGCCAATGCGACTGGCGTTGTATTCCCCCAAAAACCACAATTCTTTGTATAATAATCAAAATAAAACGCCATCCTCTTCTCCCCTTTCTTGAAGATGTTCTTATTATAGAGGCAAAACCCCAAAAAGTCAAATACTTCCGCCAAATTTTGTCGCATTTCCAAAAAGTTTTTCCATTATAAATAACTCTTGACAAAACATCCAACAAAATTTATACTCTTTTATATTAAACATAAAAAATCACACTCAGGGGGTTACAAAATGCAGGCAATTCAGGAAGCAATCCTAAACGATAATCTGGCCCGGGTCCGGGAGCTTTTGCAGGCGACACCGCGGCTGGTCCACGAAACAACCGAAGAGGGGGTTCCCATGACCTTTTGGGCTGCCGAGCTGGGACGCGAAGCCATTGTCCGCTATCTGCTGGAATACACCGGCGTCAGCCTGAATCTTCGAGACGCGCGTCAACGGGGCATTCTGCACTACGCTGCCAAGTCCGGTCATACACAACTCTGCAAGTATCTGGTAGAAAAAGCCGGTATGTCGCCGGTCGCCGGAGATATCGATCTGAGTACACCCTATGAAATCGCTGATTCCATGGGCCACACGGATCTGACAGCGTATTTTGAATCCGTTGTCGGGGCGCCTCTGTCCAAGATGTATAAAAATCCGATTCGTTCCGGATTTTTCCCCGATCCTTCTATCCTTCGTGTCGGCGATGACTATTACATGGTCAATTCTACTTTTGTATTCTTTCCCTGTATTCCCGTCTCCCATTCTAAGGATCTGATCCATTGGCATGTCATCGGTCATGCCATCACCAATCCGGAATGGGCCGGCCTGGATGATATCACGGGCGGCAATGGTTATTGGGCGCCGGATATCTCTTATCATCAGGGACGCTTTTACATCACCGTTACGTTCCGTCATAATGACATCGGGCCGGTTTATCGCCATCAGATTATCGTAAGCTCAGACAAGCCGGAGGGCCCCTACAGCAAGCCGGCAGTCATCGATGAGGACGGCATTGACCCCAGTCTCTTTGTGGATGATGACGGCCGCCGCTACATGCTTCTGAACCGCGGCGCGCGGATGCTGGAGCTCAATCAGGACGCGACTGAACGCATCTCCGACGCGGAAATGCTCTACTACGGCGATAATAAGCGCAATCCGGAGGGCCCGCATCTGCTGAAAAAGGACGGATACTACTATCTGCTTCTGGCAGAAGGCGGCACCGGTCAAGGACATATGGTCACCATCGCCCGCAGCAAAACGCTGCGCGGCACCTATGAGCCCTGTCCTTTTAACCCGATTATGACCCAGAAGAATCCGGAGGCGCGCATTCAGCGCTGCGGTCACGGTGATCTGGTCGAAGCCGCGGACGGCACCTGGTATATGCCCTATCTGTGCGGCCGCAAATATCTGGCGCAGGATGGTACAGTCCGTACGATCCTGGGACGTGAGACCGCTATGGATCCTGTAACCTGGACGGCTGACGGATGGCCGATGGCCAATCATCTGCAGGGTCCCTCCGCGCTTCAGGTTCGTCCGAACCTTCCGGAAACACTCTGGCCGGAGGAGCCGGATGCTTTTGATGAGCAGACCCTGTTCCATACCTGGATGTTCCCCCGTTCTCCGGAACCGGACGGATATCAGATTCATGACGGTAAGGTAACCCTTAAGGGAAGCAAGGAGGATCTGGATTCCATCCATGCCAAAAATATCCTTCTGCGCCGTCAGACCGGTGTGGACTGCACCGCGGACTGTGTGATGGAGATTCCCTCTCTTGTCCCCGGACAGTGCGCCGGTATGGTCAGCTACTATGATGAACTAACCTATATCAAGTGGGGCGTATTCTGTATGCCAGACGGCCGCCTGCAGCTTCAGGTCCTGGAAAAGATCGCCGATCAGACGGTTCTGCACCCTGCGGCTGAACTGCCCGCGGGCACAACCCGTGTCTGGCTGCGCATGACCGTTCATATCTTTGACCGCAGCTTCGCGTTCAGCCTGGACGGTAATACCTATTCCACCGCCGTGGAGCTTCCCCATGTGGAATATCTGTGCGACGAAGGGGTTCCGGGCAAGCGCTTTACCGGTCCTCTGGTCGGTATGTACGCTCACGCGGGTCAGACGCCTATGAAGGCTACGTTTGATTCCTTCCGCTACCGGGATCTGCTGCCTTCTGACAACTGAAAAAAGATTTGACACTCTTCAATAAATATGATATGATAAAACCAATAGGGCCGCTGTGACTGACGGAATCAAGGTGGGTTACCACCGGGAAGCAGCGGCTTTCTTTTGCCGGTATACCGGCAAGCCGGCCGTCTGGGCAGCACCGTGTATACGATGCTGTTTTTTATTTTCACATTATGGAGGTAAGGAAAATGAAAGCAATCTCTCTTGAGCAGGAACTGCGCAGCACCACCTATCCGGGCCGCGGCATCGTCATTGGCCGCAGCGCAGACGGCAAAAAAGCCGTTACGGCATATTTCATCATGGGCCGCAGCGAGAACAGCCGGAACCGAATCTTTGTAGAAGACGGCGCCGGTATCCGTACCCAGGCCTTTGATCCGTCCAAGCTGGTGGATCCCAGCCTGATCATCTACGCGCCCGTCCGCGTATTGGGCAACAAAACCATCGTCACCAACGGCGACCAGACCGATACGATCTATGAACTGATGGATCGTCAGCAGACCTTCGAGCAAGCTCTGCGCACCCGTGAATTTGAGCCGGACGCTCCGAATTATACTCCCCGCATCTCCGGTATCATGCATCTGGAGAACGGCAAGTATAATTATGCCATGTCCATCCTGAAGAGCAACCACGGAGACCCGTCTTCCTGCCTGCGTTACACCTTTGCCTACAGCAACGCGCCGGCCGGTGAGGGACATTATATCCACACCTATATGGGCGACGGAAATCCTCTTCCCAGCTTTGAGGGAGAGCCTACGCTCGTGACCATCGAGGGAGATCTGGACCAGTTTACCGATACCGTCTGGAACAGCCTGAACGAAGATAATAAGGTATCTCTGTTTACCCGTTTTATCGATCTTGAAACCGGTGCGTATGAGTCCCGCATCGTCAATAAAAACCATTAAAGGAGTCTGAGATCATGAATGAAATGCAGTTAAAATACGGTTGCAACCCGAATCAGAAACCTTCCCGCATCTTTATGGAGGACGGCAGTGATCTGCCGATCCAGGTTCTCTCCGGCCGTCCCGGCTATATCAACCTGTTAGACGCCTTAAACGGCTGGCAGCTGGTGTCCGAACTCAAGGCCGTCAGCGGTCTGCCCGCGGCGACCTCCTTCAAACATGTTTCTCCTGCCGGAGCCGCTGTCGGCTTGCCCCTGACCGATACGCTGCGCAAGATCTATTGGGTAGACGATGTCAAGACCTTCTCTCCGCTCTCCTGCGCATATGCCCGTGCCCGTGGCGCTGACCGTATGTCCTCCTTCGGCGATTTTATCGCTCTATCGGATGTCTGCGATGTCCCGACCGCCCGCCTGATCAAACGCGAGGTATCGGACGGCGTGATCGCTCCCGGATATGAGCCCAGAGCCCTGGAGCTGCTGCGTCAGAAGAAAAACGGCGCCTACTGTGTTCTCCAGATTGATCCGACATATAAGCCCGCGCCGCTGGAGCGCAAGCAGGTCTACGGCATCACCTTTGAGCAGGGACGCAATGAGCTGAAGATCGATGAGAACTTCTTCTCCAATATCGTAACGCAGAATAAGGACCTGCCGGATCAGGCCAAGATGGATCTGGCGATCGCCATGATCACGCTGAAGTACACACAGTCCAACTCCGTTTGCTATGTCAAGGACGGACAGGCCATCGGCATCGGTGCCGGACAGCAGTCCCGTATCCACTGCACCCGTCTCGCGGGCAGCAAGGCCGACAACTGGTGGCTGCGCCAGTCCCCGCAGGTTCTGAATCTGCCCTTCAAGGACAAGATCAGCCGTCCGGACCGCGATAATGCCATCGATCTGTATATCGGCGATGAATATATGGATCTTCTGGCTGACGGTGTCTGGGAAAATACCTTCACTGAAAAGCCCGCTGTCTTTACCGTGGAAGAGAAGCGTGCCTGGCTGAACAAGCTGACCGGCGTGGCGCTGGGATCCGATGCCTTCTTCCCGTTTGGCGATAATATCGAACGTGCTTTCAAGAGCGGTGTCCAGTATGTGGCTGAACCCGGCGGTTCCGTCCGTGACGACAATGTCATCGCTGCCTGCGATAAGCATAACATGGTAATGGCATTTACCGGCCTGCGTTTGTTCCATCATTAATTTTCAGAGAGGGCTGCCGGATCGGCAGCTCTCTTTCTGTCCCCGGAGGATTTCATGAAGAATGACTATCTGGTTCGAAAGAAACCGTTGAACGCATTATTGATCTTTGCTCTGCCCATCGTGATCGGCAATCTTTTTCAGCAGCTCTATACAATGGCCGACTCCGCCATCGTCGGCCGTTATGTCAGTGAAGGCGCACTGGCTGCCGTCGGCGCTTCGTACTCTCTGACCAATGTATTTATCTGTATCGCTGTAGGCGGCGGCATGGGCGCTTCCGTTGTTGTCGGCCGATACTATGGCGCGCACCGATATACGGATGTCAAGCGGGCTTTTACCACCTCGTTCATTGCCTTCGGAGTCCTGAGTCTCCTCCTGGGCGGTATCGGTCTCCTCTTCAGCCGCCAGATCATGATCCTGCTCCAGACTCCAGAGGACGTTCTGGACCAGGCCGCAGAATATCTGAATATCTATTTTCTGGGTCTGCCCTTCTTATTTCTCTACAATATCCTCTCCTCCATGTTCAACGCCCTTGGAAAATCCCGGATTCCGCTATATTTCCTGATCTTTTCCTCCGTCTTGAATGTGGCGCTGGATCTTCTTATGGTCACGGTCTTACAGTGGGGCGTGGCCGGTGTCGCCTGGGCAACGCTGATTGCGCAGGGTCTCTCTGCCGTCCTGTCCTTCCTCTTTTTCATACGGGAGCTCAAGGCGCTGCACTGCGGAAAAGCCCCCTTATTTGACACTACAGAACTATCGACTATGACCCGGATCGCTCTGCCCTCCATGCTGCAGCAGTCTACCGTCTCCATCGGCATGATGCTGGTACAGTCCGTCGTCAACAGCTTCGGCTCTCAGGCCCTCGCCGGTTTCTCTGCCGGAATGCGCATCGAATCCCTCTGCATCGTCCCGATGATCAGTATCGGCAACGCCCTTTCCGCCTATACCGCGCAGAACATCGGCGCCGGACAGTATGACCGGGTTACTTCTGGATATCATATCGCCAATCGAATGGTCATCGTCTGCGCCGTTTTCCTCTGCATCGCTCTGGAACTGTTCTACCGTCCCTTCATCACATTTTTCCTGGGAGACAGCGGTACGGCCACAGCGCTGGAAACCGGTGAAAACTATCTGCGCTTCATCGGCTGGTTCTTCTGTCTGATCGGCTTCAAGATGACCGTAGACAGCCTGCTGCGCGGAGCCGGTGATATGAAAATGTTCACCATCGCCAACCTTGTCAATCTCCTGGTCCGCGTCGCTGTCGCTATGATCTTTGCGCCCATCTGGGGCATTGCCATGGTCTGGTACGCTGTTCCTATCGGCTGGTTTCTGAACTGGCTGATCTCCTACCGGCAATACCGCACCGGGAAATGGCGCCGCATCTATCAAAAGGGGGATGCTCAATGACTATGAAATTATACGAAGTGCAGGACCGGACACCCCAACTGTCCGCCGACCTTGTATCGCTCTGGGAAGCTTCGGTACGCGCAACGCATCACTTCCTCTCCGATATAGAGATCAGCCAGATCAAATCATACGTTCCCTCAGCCCTACAGGCTGTAGAACACCTCATCCTCGCTACAACGGACTCTGGGAAACCGGCCGCTTTTATGGGCATCGAAAATCACCGCCTAGAAATGCTCTTTCTGTCTCCCTCGGAACGCGGGAAAGGGCTTGGGCGGATGCTTTTGGAATACGGTATCCAGCACTACGGAGTCTGCGAAGTCACTGTCAATGAACAAAATCCGCAGGCCATCGGATTTTATCAGCACATGGGGTTTCAGACCTATAAGAGAACAGACCATGACGAAGAGGGCAATCCATATCCCCTCTTGTATATGAAATTGCCCATAGAAAAATGAGTTGGGGGC
>CABUPM010000025.1 GCA_902493345.1 uncultured Eubacteriales bacterium
ATGGATAGGAATGGAATGGGTACTTGATAAATCCGTATTTGATTTTTCTTTTTTTTGTAAGTTAGTTCTTGATATATCTTTATTTAATTGCATTGGATTTTCCGACGTCGGATTTTCCGTTGTCGGGTTATCCGCTGTTGGATTTTCCAATACCGGGCAATCCAATTCCGGCGGCTGCGGCTGTTCGTAAATGGTGTACTCGATAGCGGTCATTTTGCCTTTCTCGTCGCGTCCCTGCCGCCTTGTGATATATCCGGCTTTTTCAAGCTCCCAAACGGCGGTACGGATAGCGTCGATACTTTCCCGGTTGATGTAGGACAGCCCCGAAAGGGTATAATCCCAATCCTCCGGCAGGGACAGCATTTGAGATAACAGCCCCTTTGCCTTTAAGGAAAGCTCCTTATTGCGTAAGTGGTGGTTGCTCATTACGGTGTAGCCTGTGTTGCGTTCCACACGGAAAACTGCCATAGCTTCATCACTCCTTTGCTTTAGATTTGTTGCGCAGTAGAACGCGGATTTTGAGGGGTAAGGTATCTTTTCCTTGCTTCCTCTGTTTTGCGTTCTGTAAGCCCGATAAATCAAGGCTTTTTTTGCCCCTACTGCGTAACATGAGGGCATAAAAATAGCGGCGTTCCTGTTCTCCCAGTGAGAGAGTGAGAAACGCCGCTGTGCGGGTCGCTATTTCATTTCTTCTGCTATCAGTTCTTGCATGACTTCTCCAAAGTCTGCCATGAAAGAAAAGATGAAGTATTCCAAAACGTCGGGGTCTGCGTCCATAGGCTCGGCTTCCTCTGAAAAAGGCAAGCCCATTAGCCCATAAAGCAGTTTGATGATTTTGAACAGCTTGCCCCGGTCGGTGGGGTTGTTCATGGTTACAAGTACGTTGGTAAGGCGGTTGATTGTTTCCATGTCGCCGCCTGTCGTTACCCATACCATTTCCGCGAACGGCTGCGTGATTGCCCCGGCGACAAGGTTTATCTTATCCTTGCCGATTTCGCCGGACGGAAGTATAATACCCTTAGTCAAAAGTTCGTTTTTCATGTCGTCCTCCTTATATTCTGTGGTGCTAAAATGGTGCCCGGTCTTACAAAAACACCTTATGCGGAGATATGACAAGAAAAATGAAGATATGCGGAAAACCTTGATTTTAAGCCATTTTCACATTGGTTTATAAACATTTGTGAGGACTTATAAAAGGTTTTGCGTCTATCAAATCAATAAAAAATAGTAATGTTACCGTTACGAATTATCATGGTTTTGCAATGGGTGTATTGCGAAAAAATGGAGTAATTTGTGGTGTTCCCGAGGTGATTTCTACATTCAATCGTATAAAACCACCGATTGCTATTTATGATATCTTGATATTGGATGAATATCAGGATGTTGAGCAAGAGTTTGCAGATATGTTGTGGTATATTAAATCAACGAATCCAGGTCTTCAGCTTATCGCTGTAGGTGATATGATGCAGAAAATATACGATAGAACTACATTGGACGTATCAGGATTCATAAATGAATTCCTTGGAGAACATATTGAATTATCATTTACAAAGTGCTTTCGGCTATCGGCGCCCTTGGCAGCGAAATTGGGGCGTATTTGGCAAAAGGATATAATAGGTGTTAATGATAACTGCGTTGTAGAAGAAATGTCATTAGAAGCAGCGATAGATTTTCTGGTGCAGCAGAAGCCTCAGGACATATTATGCCTTGGATGGCGGGATCGATGCTTATCTGACGCATTAAATATTTTAGAAGGACGGTGTCCAGAAAAATTTAATAAAAAGACCGTTTATGCGAGTATAAGAGACGAAGACGAAAGTGTATCAAAATATAAGAAAAACATTGCGATCTTCACAACGTATGACAGTAGCAAAGGCATGGAGCGTCCGATTTGTGTTGTGTTTGATTATACAGAGGATTATTGGAATCACCGGATTAAGCATTTGCAAACATCTTATGATATACTGCGCAATATTTTTTGTGTGGCAGCCAGTCGAGGAAAGCAGCATATTATTTTTGTAAATAATGGGGAAGGAATATTGTCGGAAAAATCATTATGTACGAGGGAAATATCGCAACCAGTAAGAGTGTATAATATGTCAGAGATGTTTCAGTTCAAATATAATGAGGATGTTGAAGCTTGTTATGAGGCATTGCATATAGAACAAAAGAAGATATCAGAGGATCGCAGGATTATTTATATCAAGAACAACGATGAGCTTATTGATTTGTCACCCTGTATTGGTATATATCAGGAAGCTGTATTTTTCGGTGTGCGGAGCCTGGATGCACAAATTGAGGAATATATCAGACGACGTCCAAATGAAAAATATAAACTAGAGAAGATTAGAAACGCTACATTAGAGGAAAAAGTTTTAGCTTTAACTGCACTGGACACAAGGCAGCAACGATATCAAACCCAGGTTGCAGTGCCATTTGTGACAGAAGCAGAGCGGGAGAGGATATGTACACGATTAAGTGAACAGTTTTCACCGGATGAAGATGTGCAGGTCCCATGCGAAATAGGATTTTTACTGTCCGAAAATGACCCTAAGAAGATATGTAGTGCTGTAGGACTAGCGGATGTAGTGAAGGACGGTATCGTTTACGAGTTAAAATTTGTATCAGAACTTACACATGATCACTTTTTGCAGTGCGCAAGCTATATGATTGCGTTAAATCTGAAAACAGGGATTCTGTGGAATATTCGGAATAATACTGCTTTCAAAATCACGATCCCAGACAGAAAAGGCTTTTTAGATCTTATGATCAAAACAATTACAAAAAGAAGCGTTACTAAGTATTATAGCCCAGATATTTATAAGGTGACGGATAGAAAGCAGGACAAGAACATATTTGCACTAATAGATACAGAGACAAATTTTCATGATAGGATCATGTCTATTGGGGTAGTATTCGCGGATGCAGATAGCTTTCAGGTTGTCAGTACGCATTATTACATTTTACCCGATGAAGCAAAAGTGAAAGGAATGTATTCTAATGTATTGGAGCTTGAAGGAATAACGGATGCCCAACATTGTGAACGGGAAAAAGCTGTGCAGGAGATTCGTCTATTATTACGTAAGTATGGTGTAACGTATATTTTTGCCTATAATATGGCTTTTGAAAAAAGACATCTGCAGGAATTATCCGACTTTGAGTGGTGTGATATCATGTATTTAGCGGTATACAAGCAATTCAATCCCAGCATTCCTGAAGATGCCGAGACATATCGTTCAGGGCGTTTGAAACGGGGAGCAGGTGTTGAGCCAATACTGCAGCGGTTGCGGAATGATATGAATTATCATGAGACACATAACGCGCTGCAGGATGCGTTAGATGAACTGGAGATTATGCAGAGGTTGGGATATTCAATAGAGAAATATACAAGTCAGTCCATACAGCATACTGCAGCTAATAGGGAAGGTAAAGATACTACGCCTCTAGAGGCACATAGAACAGATGCTTCCAGCACTCAAGAAGCGAATGAACCAAGAGAGAACACTTCAGCAGATACAAGCCCAAAAACCATGCAGGATATTGTTAGGACGTTGGACGCATTTCGGATAAAAGGGGATTCGAAAATGTGGAAGCCATTCATTGCGGAAGTTGCTCCTCTAAAAAATTATCAAGAAGCACACGCGGCGCTTGATAAAGGGAAAGAGTTATTAGCTGAGATTAAAGAATTAACGAGCAATGTTCCAACGCCAGATAAGGTTAGTGCGATTTTGAATCTATTGTGTGAGAGTATGATGATACAGAAGTTGAAAGGAATACCCATTGAATCCCTCACATGGAATAAAAACAATATACGTGTTGCAATATTAAAAAATGCGGGATATATAAACATATGGCAGGTATATAAGGCAACATATCAAGATCTGCTTAACATTAGTGGGATAGGGCCGAAAAACGCGGGGAATATTGTGGAAGAAACTCAAAAAATTGTTGAGAGTGTTAAGTCTACCTTTAATATAAAGCCGCGTTTTACACGAGTGCCAATAAATGAGCAGTTGATTAATGAATATTGTAAATATAAATGGATGATGAAAATATATAATACTACATTAAACATCATTGCTACTGAGGAACATTTTCTAGAAGAGTGTTGTGCCACCGTAGCTCCGGCAGAAAATATACTTCGATGGTTAATTGCGTGTGTGTGCAATAAAAAGAAAATGGCGCTTCAAGCAGCGGCAGTTCTACAGGAGCGGACAACAAATATAACGAGGGAATTAGTAGATATGATAAAGGATCTATATGTGCGTTGTTCTATGATTTCATTGGAAGATGCTTGGAAAGATTATATGGAAGCACCGAAAGAATATGAGGAATGGTTTTCAAAACGAGGGCAAAAGTATTATAATAATTAACCGGCAGAAAATTACTTTTCTGCCGGCTTTTCTTTATGTTGCCGCAAAATGCCTCGAATCGTTTCATACAGCAGAGGCTTTAATTCCGCAAGCGGAACGGGCTCCTGGAAGAGGATCGCGTTATAGCTGCTGCCGCTGACCAGTTCCAGAATCAGGTACATCATCATATCCGGATCCCGGTAGGAATCCTTGGCGTCGCTGAGCAGTTTCTCATAGATGGAGTAAATGGACGGATGTTCGGAATCCGGAGGCGTATACAGAAAATTCTTAAAGAATCCCCAACTCAGGTTTTTGGAGATCAGGCGTACCAGATTGTGATTGTCGTTCAATTGGTTCAGAATATGGTCGGTGAGCAGCAGCAGGCGGTCTTCAAATTCCGTAACCTCAGGATGCGTCAGCATGAACTGATAGGCGTTCTGAAAGACCTGATTGGCCTTGTAGGTGATGAGATGGTTGCGGATATCGTACTTGTCCTTAAAATAAAGATAAAAGGTTCCCTTAGCAACGCGTGCCTCATCGACGATATTCGAGATGGAAGTTTTGGCGAATCCGTTCTGGATAAAGAGCGAGAAGGCAGACTCCAAGAGGGAGTTGCGTTTTTGAAGTTTATTATCGTCCACTTTGCTCATGCTGCTGTACCTCCCCAGATCATTGATACTTCTATTATAGGAGCAAGAGGGGAAAAATGTCAAATAAAAAATTAAACAAAAAATAAATGACTAATAGTCAATTTTTGTGAAAAGAAGATATTGACTATTAGTCATTTTTGATGTATAACATTAAATGACCGTTGGTCATAAATGTTTGAGGGGAAGGGGAGGATGGATTTTGGAAAAGCTGGGGCGTAAGATTGTACAGCTTCACATTCCGATCTTTGTAGTGAGCCTGCTGTTGCTGATACCGGCAACATTGGGGTATATCAGTACAAGAGTCAATTATGATATTCTGTACTACCTGCCGGAAGAGATAGAGACAATGCAGGGACAGGATATCCTGGTAGATGAATTTGGAACGGGCGCGTATTCCATGTTTATATGTGAGGGCATGGAGAATAAGGATGTGGCCCGATTAAAGGAAAAGATAGAACAGATCGATCATGTCACGCAGGTTGTCTGGTATGATACGGTCGCGGACATCAGTATCCCGATGGAGATGCTGCCGGAGAAGATCCGCAGTGCCTTCAATTCCGGGGACTCCACGATGATGTTTATCATCTTTGACACGACGACATCGGCGGATGAGACGATGGAAGCCATTCAGGAGATCCGCAAGGTGGCGGGAGAGCAGTGCTTCCTGAGCGGTATGTCAGCGGTTGTGACGGACACCAAGGAATTGGCAGAGTCCGAGGTTATGATCTATGTGATCATCGCGGTTGTGCTGTCGGCCATTGTCCTGGCTGTCACGATGGAATCCTGGCTGATTCCGGTACTCTTCCTGTCCAGCATCGGCATGGCTGTGCTGTACAATATGGGTACGAATATGTTCCAGGGTGAGATCTCTTATATCACCAAAGCCCTGAGCGCGGTGCTGCAGCTGGGCGTAACCATGGACTATTTCATTTTCCTGTGGCATAGCTACCAGGAACAGCTGCGGTCCTTGCCGGAGGATCATCCGGAGGCCATGGCGAAGGCCATCGCAGCAACGATCAAATCCGTAGTCGGCAGCTCGGTAACAACTGTGGCTGGATTTATAGCGCTGTGCTTCATGAGCTTCACCTTGGGACTGGATCTGGGCATCGTCATGATCAAGGGTGTTGTCTTCGGCGTAATCAGCTGCGTAACGATTTTGCCTTCCATGATCATGATGTTTGACAAGGCATTGGAGAAAACCAAGCACAAGCCGTTGGTCGGCGACTTCCCCAAACTGTCGGCCTTTGTGACCAAGCATCATGTAGCGTTTGCCGTGCTGTTTATCGTATTGTTTATTCCGTTTGCGTATTTCCAGGCCAATACCGATGTGTATTATAACCTTGACAGCTCCCTGCCGGAGAATCTTCCGAGCATTCAGGCGAACACCAAGCTGAATGAGGAGTACGATATGGGAGCGACGCATATGATCCTGATCGATAAGAATCTGGATGAAAAACAGAAATACGCGATGATGGACGAGATCGAGCGGCTGGACGGTGTGAAGCAGGTATTGGGATTGGAAACAGTGGTCGGACCGACCATTCCGCAGTCCATGATTCCGGAGAAGCTTTTGAATGTGCTGGAGAGCGACAAGCACGAACTGATGCTGATCCTGAATGAGTATGCGGTTGCTTCAGACGAGGTCAACACACAGATTGACGCGCTGCAGAGCATCGTGAAAAAGTACGACCCGACGGGAATGGTGGTTGGCGAAGCGCCGTGTACCAAGGATCTGATTGAAATCACCAATCAGGACTTCAACGTGGTCAACGCGGTTTCCATCGTGCTGGTATTTGCGATTATCCTGTTCGTATTTAAATCCATTTCTTTGCCTGTGATTCTGGTTCTGGTAATTGAAGGCGCTATATTCATCAATATGGGTATTCCGTACCTGACCGGTACAGAGCTTCCGTTTATCGCTTCCATCGTCATTGGAACGATTCAGCTGGGAGCAACCGTGGATTACGCGATTCTGATGACCAGCCGATATGAGACGGAGCGCGGAAGCGGCAAGAGTAAGGCGGAGGCGATCCGAATCGCGCATAGTACCAGTATCCGACCGATCATGGTCAGTGCGTTCAGTTTCTTCGCTGCGACATTTGGCGTTGGATTATATTCCAAGATTGATATGATCAGTTCCCTGTGCCTGCTGATGGCACGAGGCGCATTGATCAGTATGTGTGCGGTTCTGCTGTTCCTGCCGGCGATGTTCTGGATATTCGACGGTGTGATCTGCAAGACCAGTAAAAATTTTAAGGGGGCAAAATCGAAATGAAAAAAAGGTGGATGTCTGTAATTGCGGTGGGAATGAGTGTTGTACTCAGTACCTCTTCCGTATGGGCAGCAACGGCGGACCCGAAGGAAGAGGAGCAGGGGAAGACGCAGACCGTATATGTGACAGCGGATTCCGATGGTAACGAGGAGCAGGTAATCGTCAGCAATTGGCTGAAGAATACCAATGGATCCCAGACGTTGACTGATAAAAGTCAGCTGAGCGGAATCACCAATGTCAAAGGAGATGAAACCTATACACAGAGTGGGGATACCATCACCTGGCAGGCTGGCGGCAAGGACATATATTATCAGGGAACGAGCAGCAAGAGCCTGCCGGTAACGGTCAAGGTCAGCTATTTCCTTGACGGAAAAGAGATCTCGGCAGAGGATCTGGCGGGCAAGAGCGGAGAGGTTACGATCCGGATTCAGTATATCAACCGTACACAGGGCGAGGATTTTGTTCCGTTCCTGATGGTGACCGGGATGATCCTTCCGACCGATACTTTCAGCAACGTACAGGTAACGGGCGGTAAAGTAATCTCTGATGGACAGAATAACATTGTAGTCGGCATGGGATTTCCGGGACTGAGCGAGGCCCTGGGGCTGCAGGATATCGAAGAGTTGCAGGACTATGAGATTCCGGAATCAGTGGAGATCACGGCAAAGGCAGAGAATTTTTCCTTGGCATTGACGGCAACCGTAGCGACGACAGGAACACTTAGTGACCTGGGAATCGGCGACAATGACGGAGACCTGTCTGACCTGACGGAGGACCTGGATAAGCTGATGGACGCGACCAACGAATTGTTGGACGGCAGCAATCAGCTATGGGAAGGAATGACACAGTTATCCGAATCCTCGGTTACTCTGGCCGACGGACTGAACAGTGCGGATCAGGGCGCGGGAGGGCTGAAGGACGGGCTGGATACGATGAATGCCCAAAAGGGAGAGCTGATCCGCGGATTAACACAGGTAGCGGATGGCCTCAAGAGCCTGAAGAGCGGCAGCGCTGATCTGAAGGATGGCATCCAGGCTTATACGGACGGTGCGGCGCAGCTGCAGGCAGGAATTGCGCAGGAGGATGACGGAGCAGGACAGCTGAGCGCTGGTCTGGCGGCATTGAATGCTCAAAAGGGAGAGCTGATCCGTGGAATGCAGACGCTGGATGACGGAGCGGGGCAGCTGAAGGATGGAAGCGCTACGCTTCAGAAGAGTCTGGAAGCCTATACAGCCAATGTATCCGCCCTGAGCGCTGGACTGCAGGAATTAAGCGACAGCCTGGATGAAAACCTGGGAGATCTCGCGCAGCTCCCGGAAAAGGCCGGAGAATTGGCGGAGGCTGGTACGAAGCTGGCAGAAGGAGCAGAGCAGGTAAGCGCTGGAGCGGACGAGATTCTGCAGGCGGCCGGATCCGTCAAGGAGACGCTGGCAGATACCGCGTCCAAGCTGGAGAACGGGGTCGGCATGATTCAGAAGCTTGTCAAGCAGGCACAGTCTGTATTGGATCAGGTTGCGGCAATCGATGCGGAAGAGCTTGCGGAGAAGCTTGAAAACGCGGCGGATACGGCAGCCAAGGAGCAGGCCGACAGTCAAGCCAATGAACAGGCCAACAAGCAGGCCAATGAACAGCTGCAGACGAATGTAGCCGTAGCGATGGCAGCAGCTGGTCTTACGGAAGAGGAGCAGGCGGCTGTATTGGAGCATCTGGATAGCATTACGGTTGAGGTGCAGACGCAGATTCATGTAGGCGTGGATGAGATGCTGAAGGAGGAGCTGGCGGGTTTCAGCACGGCTTCAGCGCAGCTTACAGCGATTTCGGAACAGCTGGACAAGGTGCTTGCACAGATGCAGCAGCAGATGAGTACGGTTGATTTTAAGACAGAAGATCTGCAGAAGCTGATGGACGGCGCTGCCGATGAAAAAGAAGGCGCGCAGTTGTTGGGAGAGGGCGTAGGAGAGCTGGTTACTGCCCTGAAGGAAATGGATACACTGCCGGATAAGCTGGAGGAACTGACAGCCGGAGTTCAGAAGCTGGTGAATGGCGGTAAGGCGCTGTGCGCTTACAATACAGATCTGAACAATGGAGCGTCCAAGCTCTCCATCGGTGCAGCGCAGCTGTATGCAGGCGTAGAGTCCGCGCAGCAGGGTGTTGGTAAGATCAGTACCGTTCTGGATCAGCTGGGAGCCGGAGCCGCTTCTCTGAAGAAGGGAACCGCACAGCTGGTTGACGGAGCAGCCGCACTGACCGGCAACAGCGCGGCGTTGGTGGATGGCGCCGCGGCGCTTTCGGATGGTGCTGCACAGTTAACAGCTGGAGCGGCGCAGCTGATTGCTGGAGCCGATGCTCTGAGCAGCGGCATTGCACAGCTGGCAAGCGGCGCCGGTGAACTGAAGAGCGGAACCGCACAGTTAGCGGCTGGCGGTACGCAGCTGGTAGACGGAGCGGCACAGTTGGCTGATGGATCCAAGACGTTGGCAGATGGAATGAAGGAATTCAAAGAAGAAGGAATTCAGAAGCTGACGGACCTTCTCGGAGACAAGCTCGGCGATGTCCTGGATCGGCTGCAGAGTATTATCGACGCAGACGCATCCTATCATGCCTTTGACGGAAATAGCGCGGACAGTACAGGAACAGTTAAGTTCATCATTGAAACAGCAGGAATCGGAGAATAAAAAATTACCGGCGCCTCCTCAGAGAATGGGGAGAGCGCCGGTAACTTTTAGGATTCAGTTTTCCGGGAAAGCCATATAGGCTCCCTGCATGGGGGAGACGGCGTGTTCGCTGAAGAGGCGCAGCACGCCGTTTTTATATTTGCGGGGCCTAGGGGTCCAGCGGCTGCGGCGGTCTGCCAGAATCCGTTCGATCTCTTCCGGAGTTTTGCGTTCGCCGCGAACACCTACGATGGCCAGGATCCGCCGGGGGATATCGATCTGGATCAGGTCGCCCTCCTCGACCAGGGCAATGGGGCCGCCGGATTGCGCTTCTGGACTGCAATGGCCGATGACAGGACCGGTGGAGGCGCCGGAAAAACGGCCGTCCGTGATCAGCGCAATGGAACGGCCCAGATCATGGTCCGAGCTGATGGCTTCACTCGTATAGAACATCTCCGGCATGCCGCTGCCCTGCGGCCCTTCGTAGCGGATCAGTACGGCGTCGCCCTTTTGGACACGGTGGTGCAGTACGGCATCCAGACATTCTTCTTCGCTGTCAAAGGGGCGGGCAGTCAATACGGCCTGAAACATCTCTTTAGGGCAGGCGGTATGTTTGATAACGGCACCTTCCGGCGCCAGATTGCCGCGCAGTATGGCGATGCTGCCATCCGTTCCCAGAGCTTTGCCATAGGGACAGATAATATCCTGACGGGTCAGATGCAAGCCGTATTTCTGATTGGCCCGATCCAGTAAGTCCTGGCAATGTTCATAGAATCCATTGGACCGGAGTTCTTCCAGATTCTCACGAAGGGTTTTGCCGGTAACGGTCAGAACGTCCAGGTGAAGTACACTCTGAAGCTCTTCCATGATTGCCGGAACGCCTCCGGCATAATAGAAGAATTCCGCGGGCCAGCGTCCGGCGGGACGCAGATCCAGCAGATAGTGCGCACCGCGGTGCAGGCGGTCAAAGGTATCGCCGTCGATGGTAAGTCCATATTCATGGGCGATCGCGGGAAGGTGCAGAAGGCAATTGGTGCTGCCGGAGATGGCTGCGTGTACCAGAATAGCGTTTTCAAAGCTGTCCATCGTGACAATGTCCGAGGGGCGCAGGCCCTTCAGTGCGAGTTCTACAGACAGCTTGCCTGCCCGGTAGGCATAATCGATCAGATCAGGGCTGGTGGCTGGCAAGAGGGCGCTGCCGGGGAGCGAGAGGCCCAGGGCTTCCGCCATAATCTGCATGGTGGAGGCGGTTCCGATAAAGCTGCATGCGCCGCAGCTGGGACAGGCATTGTGTTTGGCCCATTCCAGTTCGGACAGGCCGATCTCTCCGCGCTCATACCGGGCGCTGTACATTCCCAGCTGCTCCAATGTCAGCAGATTGGGACCGGCGCTCATGGTGCCTCCGGTGACCATGACGCTGGGAATATTGACGCGGGCCATACCCATCAGACTGCCAGGCATCCCTTTATCACAGCTGGCCAGAAAGACAGCGGCGTCAAAAGGCGTGGCACAGGCCTGGATTTCGATCATGTTCGCGATCATTTCCCGGCTGGCAAGACTGTAATTGATGCCGTCGGTTCCCTGACTTTCACCATCGCACATATCCGTACAAAAATATCTTGCGCCATGCCCTCCGGCATCAGCGATGCCCTTTCTGGCGGCCTCAACCAGGCGGTCCAGATGGCCGCTTCCGGGATGGCTGTCTCCGAAAGTGCTCTCAATAAAAATCTGCGGTTTGGCCAGATCTTCGACGCTCCAGCCGGTGCCCAGGCGCAGCGGATCCATCTCTGGGGAGAGGGTGCGCATCTTCTGACTGATTAACATGGTAATCCTCCCTTTGTGCAGTATAGGATCATTATAATTCATACAGAATCGGAAGACAAGAGAATTCTTTGAACGTAAAAATTAAAAAAAGTTCTTGACAAACCAAAAAAATTATGTTTTAATAGGATAAACCGATGAGGCGGAGATAAAACTGTCGGTGCCGGATGGCACGCGCGCACGCTTAGAGAGCCGGGGAATGGTGGGAACCTGGTAGCAGCGGGACAGATAAATGGGCCGCCGAGGGCGCGCTGAAACGATAGGAGTAAGCTGCGACGGGTCTCTGCGTTAGAAGAGGAGGATGTGTTGGCATCCGGTGAGGTGAGCGTCTAGGGACGCTAAACAAGGTGGTACCGCAGGCTTTTGAGCTTGTCCTTGAATTATTTCGAGGGCAGGCTTTTTTATTGCAGGAAGCAGGCCCGGATAAGGAGGAGAATGCAATGAAAAAGCTGGTTTGTATGATTTGTGTAGGAATGATGATGGTGATGTTGGCGGCGGGCTGCGCAGAACAGAAAAAAGGGGATACCTATAAGGTAGCGATTGTGCAGCTGGTGGATAACTCGGCCTTCAGCGAGATGATCAGCGCGTTTGAGAACAAAATGCGGGAGCTGGGATATACCGAGGATAAGATGACTTTTGAGGTGAAAAACGCGCAGGGCGATATGTCTACACTGAATTCCATCTGCGCGGAGCTGAAAAACGCGGATTATGACTTGATCGTGCCGATCGTGACACCGGCGGCGCAGGCCGTCGTCAACCAGGAGCTGTCCGTACCGGCTGTATTTATCTCGGTGACGGATCCGGTGGGGGCAGGGATCATGTCCTCGATGGACGCACCGGACAAGAATGCGACAGGAACTTCCAATATCGTTCCGGTAGATGAGATCTTTGCGTTGGCCAAACAGCTGACGCCGGAGATTCAGCACATCGGTGTTCTGTACTGCACAGGAGAAAAGAACGCGGTTCTGACCGTGGAGAAGGCCAAAGCATTTTTTGACGCAAATGAATATACTTATGAAGAGGTGACGGTCGCTAACTCTTCTGAAGTGCAGCAGGCGGCGCAGCTTTTGGCAGGTAAGGTAGATGCCATCTATGTCCCGATTGACAGCACGGTGCAGTCGGCGATGGCACAGGTGGTAGAAGCCGCGAATAAAGCGGGAATCCCTGTATACGGAAGTGATCCGGTTATGGTAAAATCAGGGGCGCTGGCTTGTGTAAGTGTTTCGAACACACAGCTGGGCGAGCGTTCCGCGGAGATGGCGGATCAGATCCTGAAGGGGAAAAAGGTATCGGAGGTGCCGGCGGAAGCGATGACGACATATCAGTACGTAGTCAGCAAGAGCGCGGCACAGACATTGGGGATTACGATCCCGCAGCTGGATAATCTGATTGTAATGGGTGAATAAAAATGACTTTTCTCATGGATTCTGCGTCGTTGGGCCTGCAGTACGCGCTGCTGGCCATGGGGGTGTATATCACTTTCCGCGTTCTGAACATTCCGGACCTTACGGTGGACGGCAGCTTTACATTGGGTATGGCTGTGTCGGCGGTCTGCAGTGTGGCGGGATATCCCTGGCTGGGGCTGGCTGCGGCGATGGCTGCCGGGGCCTGTGCCGGAATGGTGACAGGAACCCTGCAGACAAGGGCGGGAATCCATGCGATACTGGCGGGCATTCTGACGATGAGCGGCCTGTATACAGTGAATGTGACAATCCTGGGCGGCCCCAATGTCTCGCTGTTGAGCAGCAGAAAATTCTACGAAACGCTGATGGACTGGGGACTGGGCAAGGATCTCGCAAAAGCCGCAGGGACACTGTTAATCTGTGCGGCCGCGGTATTGCTGCTGGCAGGTTTTTTCAAAACGGTAATGGGGCTGAGCATCCGCGCGACCGGCGATAATGAGGATATGGTACGGGCTTCTTCCATCAATACCGCAAGGACCAAGACGGCGGCGATCGCGTTGGCAAATGCGATGGTAGCCCTATCCGGCGGAATCCTGGCTCAGTGCCAGGGCTTTGCGGACATCAATTCCGGCAGCGGAATGATCGTGATTGGATTTGCCTCGGTAATCATCGGAGAAGTATTCTTCGGGAGAAGGAGTATCACGCTGGGACTGATCTCGGCAGTGGTGGGTTCGGTGGTATACCGCTTATTGATCGCGGCGGCGCTTTCCGCCAACCTTCTTTCCGCGAACGCGTTAAAGCTGATTTCGGCGGTGATTGTGGCCGCTACGCTCTCGGTTCCGAGGATTCAGGCCGGGATCGCGGAACACCGGATGAAGAGGAGGCATAAGTCATGCTGAAGCTGACAGGCATCACGAAAACATTTTTCCCGGGAACTCCCAACGAGCATACGGCGCTGCGGGGCGTGGATCTGCATCTGATGCCGGGAGAATTTGTGACGGTGGTCGGTTCAAACGGCGCAGGCAAGTCTACACTTTTTAACGCGATTGCCGGTTCCTTTTTCTGTGAAGAAGGAACGATTCTGCTGGAGGGCCGGGATATCACTTATACCACGGAATACAAGAGAGCGCGGGAGATCACGAGAATTTTCCAGGATCCGATGCGCGGAACGGCGCCGGGCCTGACGATAGAAGAGAACTTGGCGCTGGCGTATTCCAAATCCATGCAGCGGCATTGGTTTTCCCCGGCGCTCAGCCGGAAAAATATCCAGCGGTTCCGTGAAGAGCTGGCAAAGCTGGACATGGGGCTGGAGGATCGGATGAAGGTTAAGATCGGCCTCCTGTCCGGAGGACAGCGGCAGGCCGTGACGCTTCTGATGAGTACGCTGGTAACACCTAAGGTACTATTGTTGGATGAGCATACGGCGGCGCTGGACCCGCTGACAGCAGAAAAGATTCTGGCGTTGACCAGAGAGATCGCGGCGCAGCAGGGGATCACAACGATGATGATTACCCACAACATCGCATCCGCACTATCGATGGGAACACGCACCATCATGCTGGAGCAGGGACAGATCGTATTGGACCTTAGAGGAGAAGAACGAGGAAAACTCAGCGTAGCGGATTTTATGGCGCTCTATCGGGAGAAGTGCCACCGAGAGCTGGACAATGACCGGATGCTTCTGGTATAAGGAAAGGGAATACTTCGCAATCATTAAAACAGGCATCGAAATTGTTTTGATTTCGATGCCTGTTAAGTTTATAGATCTGCAAGGGATTTGGGAACCGGGTAGGTCAGAGTGGTAGGCCATAAGCGGGTATAGGTGCGGAATGCTAAAGGCTTAGGAGAAGAATCCTGAAGCGCTGTCCAACGGGAGACAAGATCAGGCAGAGCATCCAGACACGCGGAATCATCCAGACACAGCGCAATGAGCTGTACCTTGGTCAGCTCCTGCGCAAGCGGAAGCTCATCGGCTGAAAAATCTCCCAGAAGGTGGAAAGCGGATTCCGCCAGGGTATACGCGGTGTGGATAGAACGTGTTCCGGCCAGGATAGCTGTACACAGAAGGGTGAATGCCTGCAGTACCGGGCTTTCGATTTCCGTACAGATCCGCTCCGTCAGCTTGACAGGATCTACAGGAGCGTGGTCTGTCAGAAAGCAACCGGCGAGGCGGCGGTACAGGAGACGTTCGGCACTGGGGGCCTGTCCGTCCATTCCCATCAGAGCGAGATCAGGGGCACCGTAATGGAGCCAAACCTGATAGAGCGGAGCTGCCAGGGCTGCCGGAGCGCCCAGTTCCTGCACCTGCGCCGCACAGTAGTCCAGAAGCGCAGGCGGCAGATGAAACGTGTCTTCGGTCAGAAGCTGCAGCAGACGTTCCAGGTACATTTTACGAGGCTCCTCTTTGTCAGAGGAGCAGATGACAAGCGCCTGAAGCGCCGTAATAGCCTCGACAGGATCTTTTGCGGCATCGGCCGTTTGTTGGCAGGCTTCCGTTCCGTTGCGCAGAGCGTCGATTTTGGCCTGCGCGGGGATCAGATAGGCATAGAAGTGCTGAGACAGCATGCATTGCGGGAAGCTTTCCTTCAATTGGGCCTGTACGGAGGAGATCTGGCGCAGCGTCATAAAGGAGCGTCCCTTTTGCAGGAGGCTGTTCAGATGCGCGTAAAAAGCGACCAGTGCCTGAGCGGAGGAATACCGTGCCAATGTGTCGGCGGCCAGCAGATGACTGCCTAACGCGCATACGGTATCCAAGAGCCGCTTGGAAGAGAGCGAGCCGTGTTCCAGGAAAAAGCGGAGCTGCATGATACAGGAGTGGAGCTCTGTCTTTTTATCCAGTTGTGCCAACAGTTCGGCACGAACCAGCTGTACGGCGCACAGGTCGGAGGCACGTCCGGCAGGAATGCGGCTCCGGGAGGAGCAGAGACTGGCGCAGGTGTACTGATACCAACGATCGGCCAGCTCCAGCCCTTCGGCAGGAGACATCGACTCAATCTGAGCGCGGACGGTGCGGGGATTGAGAGAATACTCCTTGGCAGAGAGGGCGTGGATGCTTTCCAGACGGAGCATGGCTTCTTCCACCCGCCACAGAGGAGTATTTTCACGAAAATATTGAAGGAGCTGGCGCTCGCTGAAGGTGTGCAGCCAGAGCCGAAGATCCGTAGACAGCAATTCTGCACGGTCTGCCTCCTGCGGATCCGGGGCGTAGAGTGCCTGCCCGTAAGCTTCTTCCGGTAAGAGAAGCAGGGAATATTCACGGATGGCCTGGAACAGACGGGCGCGGCAGCGGTAGACATGGAGAAGCTGTTCCTGCATCCAGGAGAACAGCGCACCGGCGCGGCTCAGGCTGTCGCGGTCGCACAGGATCGGCAGCAGCGCGCGCAGATATCCCTCACAGAAAGCGACCAACAGGTGTGTCAGAACAGCGCATTCCTGTGGCAGCGGATTTTGCAGGTCGTCCTCCGCGAGCCGGATCAGTTCCGGTAAACGGTCCTGAATCCAGGGCAGGTTGCAGGGATCGCCGGTATGAGAGAAGGCAGAAGCATCCTGCAGAGCCTCTGCGAGACGGCCGCGCTGCAGGCGCTCCGGATGCCAGAGAAACGCATAATCATAGAGCAGCTCACTCTTGCGGCGGAAGGCGACCAGCGCCTCAATGGTTGCGGCGCTCAGCGGATTCTGCCGGGAGAGCATGGACGTGTACCGGCGGCAGCAGCAGGCATAGGCCTTTTCATCAAACTGAGGCGTATCCTGTAAGGAGTCCCAGCGGTTGCAGGCAAATCGGCGGTCGTTCAGGAGCGGAGACAGAGAGAATACCCGCAGGGAATCCAATCGGAACGGATTGGTCGTTTCATCTGAGAAAAATTCTCCCAATACCGTGTAATAATCGACGATGGACGGGGACAGTGTCTCCTCGCGCTCCGGAGAGGGCAGCAGACTGCGGGCGATATGGGTTAAAAGCTCTTCATGTCCGTCCCAGCCGATTCCTTTTGCGTAATAATCAAGATCCAGAAGATATTCCGGATTGTCCGGCGCGGCGTCCAGCAGCTCGGAACGGTATTGGAGAAGCCGCAGACAGTAATCCTTCCAATCCGGGGAATACGCAGAGAGCATATAATAGTGGATACGGGTCGAGGCCAGGCTGAGCGTACCGCCGCGCAGAGACAGAAACGGACGAAGATCCCGCAGAATACTTGCGATGGCAGGCAGCGCGGGAAGGTCGATCAGAAGCGTCTCCAGATCATGCCAGGAAACAGCGTGCGGCGACAGGGCCAACAGCTGCAGAAGCTGCGCAATGTATATGGAATATTCCGGACCGTACAATTCATACAGACGGTCCAGATAGAGTGCGGTCAGAGTGGTATATCCGGGATGCTGCTCGTAGAAATGCACCATGTTGGTATAAGAATCCGGGCGGCATAGGACAAAGGTATCCCGCAGAAGATGCGCCAGAAGCATATCTCCCTGGAGAGCCTCCGAGAGCGCGGAGACCAGAGGATTGTCCTCTGTGGGCACATGCAGCACATACTGCGTCAGGTAAACGCGGAAAAACTGCTGATGCTGCGGTGTGCTGAGCAAAAATGTACCGATATAAGGAGCAGTGTCCTTGGTCATAAGCCAGCTGTGATCCTCAGCGCATTGATCGGTCAGGAGCAGATAGACTCCCTGGGTGAGCTGGGAGGCCTGTGGTAGGATCTCAGCAAGGCTGAATGCGTTCTGTCCGCTGTAATCCAGATGGTGCGCTCCGTCCAGAATGAGGAGAAGCTTCCTGGAGGCGGTCCCGCGTACCGCGGCATTTAAAAATTCCGCGACCCGGCGGCGCAGATCCGGCGCTTCCTCAGTCCACGCGATCGGAGG
The DNA here is from genome assembly GCA_902493345.1 of uncultured Eubacteriales bacterium. Lineage (GTDB taxonomy): Bacteria > Bacillota > Clostridia > Lachnospirales > Bianqueaceae > Faecimorpha. The sequence goes on from CABUPM010000025.1 coordinate 18,007, forward strand.
GAGCATGGGGAACATCGCGTTCAGAGCGGCGATAAAGAGGCTGGGACGCTGAGAGTCCGGATACAGGCTGATAACATAGCGGCAGGTATAGGTATCCTCAAAGAGGGTTGTATTCATATATAGAGGAGATACAGGATCCAGCATGGAGGTATAAATACTCTTGCCGAGGCCGCTCTCACCTTCCAGCAGGAGGTATCCATGGTCTTTGTTGTCCAGGGCCTGACGGAGCCAACGGTCGAGATAGGCAGGGCGCAGATAGTCCGCGGATTGATATCCTGTCTGGACATGAGAGGCCAGATGCTCATGATTCAGCTGCAGAGGTTCAATTGGCAGGGCGCGGATCGCATCAGGCATGTCAAAAAGACTGCGGCGCAGCGTAGTCGTATTGCGGCATAGCAATTTACCGGCAGCGGAGTTGATCTCTTCGGTGAGATACAGATCGCCGTCCTTGCGGAATAAAAAAGGTTCCACGGAGAGGGGGACACCCAGGCAGTCATACGTCAGAACGGTACTGTCGGGATCTTCCTTCAGGTGAGAATAAAAACGCAGATATTTTTGCAGATAACGGTTCAATACGCCCAGCTGCGTAATCAGCTCGCTGGCGGTTTCGGAGCGCGAGAGCTCGGAAAAGCTGCCGGCGGTCGGGCGATTCGCCCAATCCCAGAGTCCGCCTTCCGCGAAATCGTAGCAGGCTTCAGCCAGGGCCGCAACCAAGAGCGAGGTGGTCTCATCGGGATTCTGGCGAAGGAATTCCCGCAGATCTACGGCCAGATCCTCTGGATTATGGAAGTGACGCAGGGCTCGGCCCACAGACTCGGCAGGCGCGTCGGACTGCAGAATTCTGGCATAGGCGGCCAGAGCGGGAAAGCGCAGGCATAGCTGCGCCATATCGATTAAGGCAAGTCCCGCCCCAGCCAGACGGGATTCGCGGATCTCTTCCCGCAGCCGTTGATAGGCGGATTTCAGGGGTTCGGGAAATTCCCGGAGATTCAGAAAAAGCCCGTTGGTGCATAGATCACGAAGTCTCTGCACCGCAGGAGCAATATATTCAAACTTAGACATAGGGTTCTCTCCTGTCATGATAAAATCGTACTTCCATTATAGTGTAGCATTTTCCATGTCGGATGTAAACCTCTCAGATGTAAATTTTTGGCGGGTTGCATTTCCGGCGTATCAGTGATATAATACGAAGTAAGTAGGAACGTCAGATTGAAAATAGACAAGGGGGGCAAAACGATGGCAGACAAAAGACAGTACAAGATCATGGAAAGAGATCCATACCTGGCCAACTATGCGGGGGATATAGAGCTGCGGATGAATCTGTATAAAGATACCAAGAAGAAGCTTGTTGGGAAGAACGGGAAACTGACCGATTTTGCCAATGGACATAAATACTATGGATTCCATCCGTCACAGCAGGGCTGGGTCTATCGGGAATGGGCGCCGGGCGCGGACGCGATGGCGCTGATTGGCGACTTCAACCATTGGGATCCGGAGGCTTCGCCAATGAAGCGGATCAATGAGAACGGGGATTGGGAGGTTGAGGTCAAGGAGCTTCCCCATCAGTCCCGCGTCAAAGTACGGGTAACACGGAATGGGGACAGTTTTGACCGGATTCCGTTGTATATTCACCGTGTGGTTCAGGATCCGGAAACATTTGGATTCTATGGGCAGATCTGGCATCCGGACAAGCTGTTTGTCTGGACGGACGAAGAATATAAAGTCTCCGGAAAACCGCTTCTGATCTATGAGGCGCATATAGGAATGGCGGATGAAAAAGGGCATATCGCGTCCTATGATCACTTCACGGAAGAGGTTCTGCCAAGAATCAAGGCGGACGGATACAACACTATTCAGCTGATGGCGGTGATGCAGCATCCGTATTACAGCTCGTTTGGATATCAGGTCAGCAATTTCTTCGCGGCATCCTCCTGGTACGGAGAACCGGAAGGATTGAAGCGCCTGGTCAATACAGCACATGAGATGGGAATTACGGTTTTGCTGGATCTGGTACATTCGCACGCGGTACGGAATACCAGCGAGGGAATCAACGAATTTGACGGGACGGACTATCAGTTTTTCCATGCGGGCCCGGAAGGCGATCATCCGGCCTGGGGCACCAAGCTGTTTGATTATGGAAAACCGGCGGTGCTGCATTTCCTGTTGTCAAACCTGAAATACTGGATGGAAGAGTACCATTTTGACGGGTTCCGTTTTGATGGGGTGACATCGATGCTGTACCGGGACCATGGATTGGGGACTGTGTTTGACAGCTACAAAAAGTATTTCAGCATGAATACGGATACGCAGGCGATCACCTATCTGCAGCTGGCCAATGATCTGGTGCATGGTCTCCGTAAGGACGCGGTGACAGTCGCGGAGGATATGAGCGGCATGCCGGGAATGTGCCTGCCGATTCGGGAAGGCGGCGTGGGCTTTGATTATCGGCTCAGCATGGGATTGCCGGATTATTGGATCCGGACGGTTTCCAAGGTGCAGGACGAATACTGGGATGTTGGAAAGATGTGGTATGAATTGACAACCCGGCGCCCCGGCGAGAAGACCATCGGCTATTGCGAATCGCATGATCAGGCGCTGGTGGGGGATAAAACGATCATGTTCTGGCTGGCGGATCAGGAGATGTACTGGCATATGAGCGTAGGAGATCCGAGCCTGACGATTGAGCGGGCTATGGAACTGCACAAAATGATCCGTCTGGTGACAATGGCGGCGGGCGGCGACGGATATCTGAACTTTATGGGCAACGAATTCGGACATCCGGAGTGGATTGACTTCCCCAGGGAAGGCAACGGAAACAGTTTCCAATATTGCCGCAGACAGTGGAGCCTGGCAGACAATCCGCAGCTGAAGTACCATCAGCTGCAGGAGTTTGACAACGCGATGATCGCTCTGAACCAGAAGGGCCGAGTGATGGACAAAGCGGGCGCCAAACTGATTTATCTGCATAATGAGAACAAGACGCTGGCCTTTACCAGAGGTGATTATCTGTTTGTATTCAATTTCCATCCGACCGCGGACGCGTGGGTGGATCTCCACAGCCTGCGCGGCAGCAGGTATAAGCTTGTGCTGAGCAGTGCCGAGCAGCGCTTTGGGGGCTGGATTGGCAAGGAGAACTGGCCGGTTCCGGAGAATTTCCCGGAGGCGCAGTTAACCAAGGAAGGATTGTATTTGCCGCGCCGCAGCGCGTATGTATATAAGAAGAGGCGGGGGAAATAATTGGAAAAGCACGAGGACAGCCGTACCGGCATGTAATACGCTGGTACGGCTGTCCTCTTTTTAAATATAGAAGGCAAACAGAACATTTGTTCTTGAATCTTGGATTATTTTGAAGAAAAGACTTGAAAAATAAGAACGGATGTTCTATAATGCTCTTATAAGTAAAGGATATATTTGGATTGATGGGGGGCCTTACGTATGAAAGATTATAAAAAGTTACTCTTGGAGCTAGTGGACTATATTAAGGACCAAGAAATATTTGAAATGTTATATAGTTTAGCGGTATACCTTATGAAGGGGAAAAAGTATTAAAAATTAGGGAGATAGAACGGTATAGTAAAATTTGATATGTTCCTAATAATACAAAAAGCTTTGAGGAAATAGCACGATATCTTTCTGAAAATAAAGTTCCTCCAGAGCATTTGGAAGCGCTGAGAGAGTTTATGGTTTATCTCAGACAGAATCAACGCGATAAGGCAATCAGTGCACTGTTACAGCATAGCCGTATTCCGCAGAAAGAGCCAAGTACCTTTGACAACTTTGATTTTAGCAGAGTGACCGGCGAGCATGCTGCTCAGATAAAATCGCTTCCAAATTTGACGGCACTTTATTCGAGGCAGAATATTGCCTTTATAGGTCCACCAGTAGTTGGAAAAACGCACTTATCAATGGCTTATGGGAATTCCTGTTGTCATAAAGGTCTAAAAGCTTATTTAATAAAGGCAACAGAATTAAATGAAAAATTCACAAAAGCACGAAGGACAGGAACGGAAAGCAGTGCTGTATCTGGTTTGGTTAGACCTTCCTGCCTGATTATAGATGAAATAGGAAGAAGCATCTTTGATATGGAAAATACCCGTCTCTTCTTTGACATGATTGATCGCAGGTGCAGCAAAGACGGTCCAAACTGTATGATTTTTACCAGTAATCTGACTCCTGATAAATGGCGTGACTCTTTTCGGGAAGAAGACTCTTTACTTTGTGCATTGGACAGAACTTTTGATGCTGCTACCGTTTATCTCATGAAAGGGGAAAGCTATCGAGGAGGAAACCTAAAAACCTATTCAATAGAAATCAGTGATCCTGCTGAATAACTGTTGATGATTAATTAGTCAAGGTGCATTGGCTATTTCTATTGAGCTCAAATTGGCTCTTTCTATCGGACTCTAAGTGGTCAATTCCTCCGGGCTCTAACATATTCTAACATCATTTCACAGTCATGTGTATTTTTAAGGAAATATACATGGCTGTTTTTAGTATCAAAATAGCGTTACAAAAAGCATATAGTTAAAATACTTGTCAAATTTTTCGGGAGGGGGTATACTAAATAAAAAATTGATGAAGGAGAATCACTATGGAAAAACAATGTCCGAATTGTGGAAGCATGTTAGATGACAAGATGAGGTTTTATATTTCACAGCTTACAAGTGGACATTTTCTCTTTTTCTTTGCTATTACTGTGATCTTGCATGGAATTTGGAATTGACCGCTGAGTTTGTTGAGGGCTTGTGGAAAGTGCATTCTTCTAATTTTGATTGCGTGGATAATAGTTCTTACTTTGATTAGTTCTGGATTAAAACAGATTACAAGGATTACCAAGCAAATGCAATAAATAGAAATCTCGTAAAATAGTCTTTTCTAAATAATTTTAATTTTTTAAAACTTTTTGCACACATGCCTTGTCTAAGTATTGAAAGGTGGTGATATAGTGTGCAAAAATTTTGTAGAATGGTTTATTGCACTGATTCGAAAGGACATGGAAGAATATCAGCAGGATCAGGAGAATCGGAAGAAAAAGAAGCTATTATATGGGAAAATTAAAGGAAGAAAGATGAGGGGAAAAGTAAAAATGAATATTGGTTATACAGAGGCTGTTCAACTTGCACTGGCAGGAGAAGAACAGGGATTTGGCTATTTATATGAAAATACTTATAAAACAAAATATTATCTGGCTCTTCAATACATGAAAAATCAGGAAGCTGCAGAGGATGTGTTGCAGGATGCTTATATAAGAGCATTTTCCAAGCTCGATACATTACAGGATCCGGAAAACTTTTCTGCATGGCTGGGACAGATAGTAGCAAATACAGCGAAAAATGCTTTGGTAAAGAAAAATCCAATATTGTTTACGGATGTTGAGGAACAGACGGACATGGCGGATTATACAGAAAAAATCGAAGATGATGATATTGATGGACAGCCTGAGCTTTCCTATACAAGAGAAGAAACAAGAACTCTTGTGCATGAGCTGATTGATTCATTATCAGAAGAACAACGCATGTGCATACTTATGTTCCACATAGAAGATATATCAATTAAGGATATCGCGCAGACATTGGGTTGTTCAGAGAATACAGTTAAGTCGCGTTTGAACTATGGACGAAAAAATTTGAAGACAAAGGCAGAAGAACTTCAAAAGAAAGGATACAAGCTTTACAGTCTTGCACCACTTCCACTGCTTCTATTACTGCTTCGTACAGAAGAGAACAATATGCTTACAGAAGGAAGCATACAGAAGTGTGGACAGGAGATTGCAAAATCTGTATTTTCACAGATGGAGCAGTCTGGACAAGTGACAGATGGCACCAAAGGAGCATCTGAAAGTACAGAAAATGGGCAGAGTCAGCCAAATGCCGGAGCGAAAGAAGCAGCAGGCACAGCTGCCAAAACAGGATTTTTGGCTACAACAGTAGGAAAAATAACCATAGCTGTCATAAGTGTTTGTGTTGCAGGTGGAGCGATTTTTGGAGTTTCACAGCTTGTAGGGAAAAATAATTCACAGGATAAAAAGCCTGCTGTAGAAAAAGAAGACAGGAAAACTGATGAGAACAAATCCAAGGACACAGAGAATGAGCCTGTTACAGTAAATGATAGTGATTATCCTGAGCTGATTGAGGGTTCACTCACAAAGGATGAACTGGAATATGTACTGGCCAATGGACCGGAGCAGTTGACAGCTGATGGACTTTCAGATTCAGAATATCAGTTTATCTTAAATGATTTATGTGCATCTGACCAAGACGGAAAGTACATTACATATTTAGGAACAGATGCAAATTATCGTTACGGATATGATGTCAAAGCTATAAATAGATTTTTCTGGGTATTTACTGATTATCAGTTTACAGAGGATAATGACAGCGATTCAGACTACGGCATTGATGTAAAGGATGATACTATCTGGTTTGCACCGGCAACTCCGGGCTATGAATTATCAGCTTCTATCACGGATGCAAGTTACCTTGATGACCAAATGCAGATTCATTACGTATATGTAAAAGACTCATATGAAGAGGGCAAGACTACAACTAATAAACTTGCAACTTTGGAGCGCAGTGAGGATGGAAAATTCAGAATTGTTACGATTGAAGATGATACTTCTGCTGCTGATACGGATACAGATAACACTGACACATCAGACAATACTGGCGATACAAATAGCATAGGTACAGTATACGAAGGTGTTTTGAGGTCTATACAAAATAATGATCCGGGATATGAGTTTACAATAGGCGGTGGAAGCAATGATTACGAGTACTTCCTGTGTGATATGAATGGTGATGGTATAAAAGAGCTGATTGTTGCAGCTGTTTTCACAGAGGATGTATTTGATGCCTATGATGTGAGAGTATTTACTATAAATCAAGGAGCATCCGGTGCAGAGGCAAAGGCTTTGAGTGGTGAGTTTGCCACAGTTATGTTGTATATTCCGTCAGATGGAAATGGTTTGTATGCTTCGGACGGCATGAGCCGTGGAACCGGAGAGACGGACATCTGCCGCGTGACGATGGACGGTGATACAGTTACAAAGGGATATACACCGGAGATTTCATTTACTATGGGTGATGGCACAGATGATGAGTTTTATGCATCTAACCCAGCTGTTCAGTGGAAGAACATATCAGATCTGGCTGGATTAGATGAGTAAACATAAATTATGACAAAGGAGAGAAAACGATGAAAAAGAGATTATTGGCAGCAGTACTGTGTGTAGTCATGGTTGCAACTATGACTTCATGTGGTAAAAAAGAGGAAACAAAAAAGGAAAGCGTAAAGAAGGAAACATCGGCTACAGAAGTAGTAAAAGAGGACACAGAGAGTGTATACAAGGTAGAGCATACCGAGGCAACAGAAGTTGCTGAGGTGGATACAGAGGAGGATGAGGTAGTTCCGGGAAACAGTAAATCGAATGCATATCTATTACCGTTAAATACAAAAGTGTTTGGAACGGTAAAGGCTGATGAGTATGCATGGTTTTCATTTAAGACGGGAGATGACACGAATGCAATATATAATGCAACATTTGTAGATATGACTGTAAAATCGGATCGTTTAGAAGTAAACTTGATGGATGAATATGGAACAAAAATAAATACTAGTGATGTATATGCATATAAT
>CABUPM010000026.1 GCA_902493345.1 uncultured Eubacteriales bacterium
CCGCCGTGACTCCAGGTAGAAGCGCTTGTCCTCGGCATGGCCCATAGAGAAGGTCTTACGCGGCAGAACACCGCCCTGAAGGAGACCCGGGAAGAGATCCGCCTTCTGCATCCCCTGGAACGTTATCGCGATATTGCCGGGTTCCTTGGCCAGGGCCCGTATCGTATCCAGACCATGAATATAATCGATCGAGGCCTCCGGATGCGCCGATAAGAACTGGTCCAGCAGCGGCTGAAGCACACTGACCGGAAGCATGCCGGAAGGAACCGGAATGCTGAGCGTCCGGCGCTCCAGCTCACTCTGAAAATAAAGGCTGATCTCGCCGGGCTTGGAACCGCCGCCGTGAAAGTCCGGGGCCTGCTGCCTCAAAAAGGCCAGAAGCGTGTCCAGCTCAACACCGCTGATGAGACGGTAGATTGGTTCAAAATCCAGTGACGGATCATGCAGATTGACAAGCTCAGCAAGGGCGTATCGAGCCGGGTGATGGGCGGCCGCCTCTGCTCCCAGCGTTTGTTTGAGGGCCTCATAGCATTCCTTGGCGCTGGCCAGAGAATGGTTGCCGTCCCCGACAGCAAAGACCAGCGGAGAAGCGTCCGTCGCGTATTTGTCCTGAAAATACGCAGGGTCAGAGAAGCGGAGCATTACCTGAGATACATAGTCCCTGGCCTGCTCATCCAGTAAAAAGCCGGAGAGGTGGCCGCTGTGCATCATCAGATCAAAACCATAGACAGGAGTATAGGCGTCCTTACGTTCAGAGAGGACCTCAATCAGCTCCCGGTTCGGGTCATCCAGCAAAAGCATCAGGTGAGGAAGTTCCAGAGCGGCGCCGCGGCGAATCTTGACACGCGGCGGGATCCGTTCCAGCACGGTTTCCTCCGTGGCGCGGATATAAGAGGAAGCGCCGCGGTGATAATCATACTGCTCCAGATCGACCAGTCCCAAGAGTCCCTTGCGTACTCGGCCGTCGGCCAGGGTGCGTTCCAGATAGATCATAGCGTCAGGATAGGCGCGGAACAGTCCGTCGGAGAGATACTGCCGCATGGTGCGGTTGATCGAAGCGATGCGCTGTTCTACGGAAGCCTCCCCTTCTTTCAGATAGATCTCCGGCAGGGTGATATGATATGCAGAGGGGCGTCCTTCGGCCATAGCCGCAACCTCTGCCCAATAGGAATCGTCAGAGGTAAACTGGTCGCAGGCGATGGTACTCCATGCTGATAGGTCGCAATTGGGCAATAGGATGGAACCGCCGCCAAAGAAACAAGAGTTCATATCGGACACCTCCTGAAGTATGAATAAAAGATAGAAAAAAATCTGTATCCAAAGGATACAGATCATAAGCGGAGAGGGTAGGATTCGAACCCACGGCCCCTTGCGGAGTCACTGGTTTTCAAGACCAGCTCCATAAACCACTCGGACACCTCTCCAGACATGAGGACAAATCCTCGTGACAGTATCTAATTATATAGAAAAAACTCTGAATTGTCAAGCCCTTCGTTGTAGGGAAGCCAATTTTTTCATGACGAGAATGAGCGGTCGGTACAGCACCAGACCGGAAGCAAAATTGCCCAGACAATGGATAATATCAAACGGAATTCCGTTGATCCACCATGCGACAGCCGTTCCGGCTCCGCCGACAAAGAAATAGGGGATCGTGCACAGAGCGCCGAAGGCGAGCCCATAGAATCCCAGCACAAACGACCACAAAAGCCAGGAGTCATAGCGGCGCAGAAGCATGGCGATACCCCACAGAATCGCCCAGACATACAGATACATGATCCACCACAGGCCAAAACCGTAGAGGAGTCCCTCCAGCAGCACAAAGACATAGATGGCGCCCAGAGCGCGGACACCGAAGGTCAGTGTATAGACAAGGCACAGAATGGAGACCAGTTCGATATTGGGCAGAGGTGCCAAGGCGACCTGGACGGCAAAAAGAATTGCCCCCAGGAGCGCCTGAATCACAAGATCACGAACCTTCATCTTAATAACCGGTGGTTAGCGTGATCTCAAAGCTGTCTCCATCCGCGACCGGCGTGGAGTCTACACCCGTCATCAGCATCTCGCCGCCCTTGGTGAAGCACCACCATTGCTGCTTGCTGTCATCGGCGCTGACGCCGTCCACAACCGTTACAAAAAGACCGTATTCGGATTCACTGCCGGAGATCAGATTTTGCTCCTCCAGCGCCTGACGCAGGTATTCAGCGTCTGTGTGCAGAGTGAATTCACGGGTGTCCGTATCGGATACGACAACCTCGATGTGAATCGTCTTGGCACCCTGCTGAACCGCGGGTCTTGTCAGTGTAAAGATCAATGCTGCTGCCGCAATCAGCACGACCAGAACGCTGGCAATGATGATCAATGTTTTTTTGCTGAGCTTCTTTTGTTCGTTCATTGCAATTGTTCCTTTCTGTTCCTGTTCTGTAAATAGAATGAATACGGGCGGAGGAATGCCAGGGTCTCGTAGCAGATGACCGCGGCAGCAGGTAAGTCTTCTGGCTCTGAGGCAGCCGATCCGTCTTCCCAATTGCTCAGTGACGTCCCGTTTTTTCTTTGCGGCAGAAAAAACGGCTAGATCCGCCGATAGGCCTCTTACAGCGACGAGTTCGCGCAGGATTTTCACCTGCTTCCTTTATTAAGGTGCGGGGAAACCGTTCCCGCCTGCTGCTTTTCCGCTTGTCCATTATAGCAGGGTAAGGCCGGAAAAACAACATTTTTCTTGCGTAAATGTAGGGAATATATTATAATAAAGAGAGATATCGAGGAAAAGGAGGAGCGGAGCTTGGGGATTTTATGTTTTGCGGTCGTTTTGACAGGCATAGGTCTGTATCTGTTTGTGATGGCTTATACGCTGTGCTATCCGATTCTGCGGCCCCGACGCTTTTCCGGAGCAAGAACCTTGAAGCCCGATCAGGAGATACGGTGTCGGACAAGTGATGGCTGTAGGCTTCAGGCTGAGCTGTACAGAACGCCCTATTCCATGGGACGGGCAGTGATTCTCCTCAATGGAGGACGGGCGGAAGAGGACAAAATTCAATGGTTTATCGGCAGAGGGTATCACGTGATACTATTCCGTCAAAGAATCAAACGAACGCTGGGAAATCGGGAGCGTCGCGATCTGCGCCTTATATTTACCATGACGCGGCGGATTTTAGGAGAAAACTGCAGGATCGGAACCTGCGGTATGGGGCCGGAAGCTGTCACGGCTCTGCTTCATGCCTGCATAGATGAACGGGTGGATTTTGTGATCGCTGAGGATGCCTGGTCGGATCCGGAAGAATTGTTAAAGGGGCGGCTGTGCCGAAAAAGATATCCGGCATATCCGATCCTGTGGGCGGCGGATCTGCTGTGCAGGCTGCGCACAGGGTGTTTCCTGCGGGAAGTGTCGCCGGAGAAGGAGCTTGAGAAGCGAAACGGCCTGATGGCGGTGCCGGTGCTGTTTATTGCTGGAGATAAAAACCGGGTTGTCCCCAGCGTCATGTCCGAGAGGCTCTATGAGATCAAGCAGGGCAGCCGTGCTCTGTATGTGTGCCATGCTGGAGGCAACAGGAAAAACAGGCAGTCGGATCCGGTGCAGTATGAGCAGCAGTTGGATGCTTTTTTAAGAGAAAATATAAGAGAAAAAGCAGCGATATAAGAGAGAATATGGGAGGAAGCGAAAAATGGAATATGGTGGGTATAGGCCCAGCTATGGCAAGGGAGCCTATTACAAGGCGAGGGCCAAGATCAATCTGACATTGGAGGTTGGGGAGAAGCGGCCCGACGGCTTCCATGAGGTATCGATGATCATGCAGAGCCTGAGATTATGGGATGATGTGGAGCTGTTCTTCAGCCAGGGGACGGAGAATACGGTGGAGTGCAACATCCCCTTTTTTCGGGCGGATGAGAAGAATATCGCCTATCGTGCGGTGCTGCTCATGCAGGAGCGGTATCATCTGACGCAGCCGGTACACCTCAGAATCCGCAAGAAGATTCCGATCGCGGCCGGTTTGGCCGGGGGCAGCGCGGATGCGGCCGCGGTTCTGCGCGGAATGAGCAAGCTGTATTCGCTGCGGTTGTCCACGGAACAGCTGATGCAGATCGGCGCGGAATTGGGGTCTGATATTCCGTTTTGCATCATGGGAGGGACCTGTCTCGCGACTGGCCGGGGCGAAAAGGTGGAGATGCTTCCCGCGTTCCCGACAACCTATGTACTTTTGATCAAGCCGGATTTCAGTGTATCAACGCCATGGGCCTACCGAGTGTTCGACGAGGAGCCACCGCAGAAAAAGCCGGATTATAAGCATATGCTGCAGATCATTCAGGAGGGGCGCCTGGACCAGATTCAGGAAGAGATGATCAATATGCTGGAAAAACCGGTGATGCGTGAGTATCCGGTTCTGCAGGAGATCAAGGAAAAGATACTGGAAGAAGGGGCGATGGCATCTGCCATGAGTGGGAGCGGCCCCACAGTCTATGGGCTCTTCCGTGAAGAAAAGACAGTAAGAGCGGCCTACGCGAAGCTGCGGAGTACGCTGCCGTACAGATATCAGGTCATATGTACGCAGACAGAGAATCCCAGGTATCAGATAAAAGGAGAATGGAAATGAATGTAGTCGTATTTTTTACGGATCAGCAGCGATGGGATACCACCGGCGCCGCGGGCAATCCGTGCGGGCTGACCCCCAATTTTGATAAAATGGCGCAGGAAGGGACCTATGTCAGCGAGGCTTTTACCCCGCAGCCGGTATGCTGTCCGGCCAGAGGCGTCCTGCAGACAGGAAAATACGCGACGACGATCGGAACCTACCGCAACGCCAGAGTCCTGGGACGGGAACATAAGACGATGGCCGACTATTTTAACGCGGCCGGATATGATACAGGGTATATTGGAAAGTGGCACCTCGGTTCCGGAAAAAAGGCGGTTGTCGAGGAAGAACGGGGCGGATATCAGTACTGGCTGGGTGCGAACTCCCTGGAGCATACTTCTACGGCTTATGATACGGTTGTGTATGACAATGACAATCAGGAGGTCAAGCTTCCGGGGTATCGGGTAGACGCACTGACGGACGCGGCGATCCGCTATATCGACGAGCATAAGGATCATCCGTTTTTCCTATTCATATCCTACCTGGAACCGCATTTTCAGAATTCCAATGACAGCTTTCCGCCTCCGGACGTGGACTACATGAGGGCGTATCCGTATATGCCGCCGGATCTCGGAGCGCTGGGAGGAACCGCCTGGCAGCATCTATCCGGTTATTACGGTATGGTGAAGCGTCTGGATCAGGCGCTGGGAAGAGTGCAGGACGCGCTGAAAAGTCTGCATCTCGCGGAAGATACAATTGTTTTATTCACCTCGGACCATGGATGCCATTTCAAGACACGCAACAAAGAGTATAAGCGTTCCTGCCATGAGAGCTCCATCCATATCCCCATGGCGCTGACCGGAGGGCCTTTTACCTCTGGCGGAAGGATGAGACAGCTGGTGAGCCTGGTGGATATCGCCCCGACATTGCTGGAGGCATGCGGCCTGGAGGTGCCGGAGGATATGCAGGGACATTCTTTCCTGCCCTGTTTGCGTCACCCGGAGAATAAAGGTGAGGACGCGGTATATGTGCAGATCAGTGAGTCCCAGGTGGGACGGGCCATCCGCACGCATCGCTGGAAGTACTCTGTGGAAGCACTGGATATGGATCCTCTCCGGGATCCGGGTTCGGATCATTATACGGAGACGTTCCTGTATGATTTGGAACATGACCCGTGGGAGCAGAACAATCTGATTCATAGCCAGGCACATGAGCCGGTGTGCGCTGTGCTGCGGGGGAAACTACTGGAACGGATGCGGCTTGCCGGAGAGGCGCCGGCAGTGATCGAGAGCGCGGAAAAGAAAAAGATGGGAGCTCTGAAGATTTTCCCGGGAGAAGAATGGTTGTGATGCAAAAGGGAGCGCGCAACAAAATCAGTGATGTACGAGGTGTTTCCGTGGGGCATTATACAGTGGACACGCCGACACATCATACCGGTGTGACGGTGATTTTGCCTTGTCCGGAGGAGTCGGAATTCATCTTTACCCATAAGATGCCCGCCGCCGCGGTGGTATTAAATGGTTACGGAAAGAGCCAGGGACTGGTGCAGATTCAGGAGCTGGGGACACTGGAGACGCCGATTGCGTTGACCAATACGCTCAATGTAGGCCGAGTGCATGACGCGTTGGTGGAGTATATGGTCGGACAGGCGGAGAAGCGCGGTGTGGAGCTGCGTTCGGTCAATCCGGTCGTAGGAGAATGCAACGATGCTTCGCTGAACCGGATTACGGAGCGCGTGATTGGGATTCCGGAGGTCATGAGCGCGATTGAAAGTGCTGGGGCGGACTTTGAGGAAGGCGACGTGGGAGCGGGCAAAGGGACAACCTGCTTTGGACTCAAAGGCGGAATCGGCTCGGCTTCCCGAGGCTTTCAGGTAGGGACGGAGCGTTACACACTGGGTGTGTTGGTGCAGAGCAATTTTGGATCGACAGAAAATCTGCGGATTGACGGGCAGCCGGTGGGACGCAGGATCCTGCGGGAGATCGCGCCAGCGGCACTGGATAAGGGATCGATCATGATTGTGATGGCGACGGACCTTCCGGCATCGGATCGTCAGCTGACCCGGATCATCAAACGGGCCGGAGTGGGTTTGGCGCGTATGGGATCTTACTGGGGACACGGCAGCGGCGACATCGTTATAGGGTTTTCTACGGCGCAGCGGATTAGGGTGGAGGAACGTGCCGGAACTGTGCCGTTTCGGATGCTGAATGAAGAGTATATCGATACAGTCTTTCAGGCGATGGCGGACGCGACGGAAGAAGCGGTATTGCGCTCCATGCTGCAGGCGGACGCGGTTGGAAACCGCCGCAGTCTCAAAGAATTTTTGTAAAAATAATGGTATTTTCAAAACGCATGTGTTATAATGTAGGTACATAATATATGAATGGAGGTAATCGTATGGAATTTCTGCAGAGTTTTTCTCTGGAAGGCAAGGTAGCCCTTATCACGGGAGCTTCCTATGGAATTGGTTTTGCCATTGCTACGGCATACGCAAAGGCCGGCGCAACGATCGTATTTAATGATATCAAGCAGGAACTGGTAGACAAGGGTCTTGCGGCTTATAAGGAAGAAGGAATCGAGGCTCATGGTTATGTTTGCGACGTAACCAACGAGGAAGCGGTACAGACAATGGTCAAGAAGATCGAAGAGGAAGTCGGTGTGATCGATATTCTGGTCAATAACGCAGGTATCATCAAGAGAATTCCGATGACGGAGATGACCGCGGATCAGTTCCGCCAGGTAATCGATGTCGATCTGAATGCTCCCTTTATCGTATCCAAGGCAGTCATTCCGAGCATGATCAAGAAGGGCCATGGTAAGATTATTAACATCTGCTCTATGATGAGTGAACTGGGTCGTGAGACGGTTTCCGCATATGCGGCCGCGAAGGGCGGACTGAAGATGCTGACCCGCAATATCGCTTCTGAGTATGGTGAGTTCAACATTCAGTGCAACGGCATCGGTCCTGGATATATCGCGACTCCGCAGACCGCGCCGCTTCGTGAGATCCAGCCGGACGGCAGCCGTCATCCGTTTGATCAGTTCATCATTGCCAAGACTCCGGCCGCTCGTTGGGGTCAGACCGAGGATCTGCAGGGACCGGCAGTGTTCCTGGCATCCGACGCGTCCAATTTTGTCAATGGTCATGTGCTGTATGTAGACGGTGGTATCCTGGCATACATCGGCAAGCAGCCGAAGTAAGACAGATCGGATTTCTGACAGGGCGTTTTCGGACGCTCTGTTTTTGTATACAAAAGATTCCGGAAAAACAAAAATCTGCGCAAATTATTCATAAAATTGCCGGAAGAACTTGACAATCATGCAAAAAAGTATGATAATAACACGTATACGAGGCAGCTCCCCGTAGGAAAGGAAGATGGCAATGGAGAAGAAGAATATTGACTGGGCCAATCTTGGATTTGGCTATGTTCAGACAGATAAACGGTATGTATCCAATTATAAGAATGGCGCCTGGGATGAGGGCGGACTGACAGATGACGCAACGGTAACGATCAGTGAATGCGCCGGCGTACTGCAGTATGCTCAGACGGTTTTTGAGGGATTGAAGGCGTATACGACCGAGCAGGGACATATTGTAATCTTCCGCCCGGATCTGAACGGAGAGCGGATGGAGAATTCCGCGAAGCGTCTGGAGATGCCTGTTTTCCCCAAGGAACGTTTTGTAGAAGCGGTTCGTCAGACGGTCAAGGCCAATGCGGCGTATGTACCTCCGTATGGTACGGGCGCGACGCTGTATGTTCGTCCGTATATGTTTGGCTCCAGCCCAGTAATCGGTGTAAAGCCGGCGCAGGAGTATCAGTTCCGTGTCTTTGTAACGCCGGTAGGTCCTTATTTTAAGGGCGGTGTAAAGCCTCTTACGATCTGCGTAAGTGATTATGACCGCGCGGCGCCGCAGGGAACAGGACATATCAAGGCGGGCCTGAATTACGCGATGAGCCTTCATGCAATTGTGTCTGCGCATGAGAATGGTTTTGATGAAAATATGTACCTGGATGCGGCGACCCGGACCAAGGTGGAGGAGACCGGCGGCGCGAACTTCATCTTTGTCACTAAGGACAACAAGGTGGTTACGCCCAAGTCCTCCAGTATTCTTCCGTCTATCACCCGCCGTTCTCTGGTGTATGTAGCTAAGGAGTATCTGGGTCTTGAGGTAGAAGAGAGAGAGGTATACCTGGACGAAGTGAAGGATTTTGCGGAGTGCGGTCTGTGCGGAACGGCAGCCGTCATCTCCCCGGTCGGCAAGGTCGTGGATCATGGCAAGGAGTATGTTTTTGCGAGTGGCATGGAGAAGATGGGCCCGATTACGCAGAAGCTGTATGATACACTGACCGGTATTCAGATGGGAAGACTGGAAGCACCGGAAGGCTGGATTCAGGTTATCGAATAATTCGGACATCATTCAGAGAAAAAGGACACCCGGAGAATCGACAGATTTTTCGGGTGTTTTTGTAAACAGAGGGTACCTATGGAATATCTGATATTTTTTACGATCCTTATCGGCGGAATCTTTGGGGTCATTATGTGTATGGAGCCGAGAACTTTGTGGAGCGGCGCGGTCTTTGTGGTTTTTATGATCCAGCTGGCGGCCCTGGCTATTGTGTCCGTGGCAGAGTATTCCGAATGGATTCTGAGGCATGAGTGGATCTATATCCCTTTGGCGGCGGCAGCTGTGTTTGCTTTTTTATTTATCGTGCTGTTTCCGGTCCTGCTGATACTGATGTTTCTGGTAGAGGGCATCCGGGTACTCAAGAAAGAGGGGAAAAGCTTTTCTAACGCGTTGTCGCTCCTTTTTGCGCTGCTTCTGACAGGGTATCTGGTCGGCTGGCCTCTGGTAGGACAACTGAGCCTGGGAACATGGGGCAGCCTGGTTTATATCAGTATCAGCGCGTTTATCCTGTATCTTCTGATGCTGATGACGATGTATGTGCTGTCCGCGCTTTTGAATCTGTTTCATCTCTGCAAGAGAAAGAGACTGGACTATATTGTGGTATTGGGGTGTGGAGTATCCGGCGATCGGGTGACACCGCTCCTGGCTGGGAGGATTGAGAAGGGACTCCAGCTCCTACGTTATAATCCACGTGCGAGACTGATTCTGTCCGGAGGACAGGGAGAGGGAGAAACGATTACGGAGGGAGAGGCTATGGCAGCCTATGCGCAGGCACAGGGAAGCGATATGGGACGGGTCATTGTGGAAAACCGTTCAGTCAATACCCGGGAGAATCTGCTGTTTTCCAGGGAGCTGATGGAGGGGGAAAAGCCCAGGATTGCGCTGGTTACAACCGGATACCATGTGTTTCGGGCATTGATTCTCGCGAGGAAGTGCGGAATCCGCTGTATCGGTTACGGAGCCAGAACCAAGTGGTATTTTACGCTGAACGCTCTGATCCGGGAATTTGTTGGTTATCTGAAGCTTTCATGGAAGCTGCATACAGGTGTACTGGCAGGGATGGTGCTGCTCTTTTTGGTGTTAATGCTGGTGCTGTAAGTGAAAAATCTCTTAGGAATTGACAGCAAAGGGATTTTATACTATAATATGAATTGAATAACATATATCATGCGATTCATAACCATGCAGTATATGTATACGGAACGAGCGCATTTGATGTGTCCCCAGATGTATTTTGGTATTGTGGAGACAGTGAAGCGGAGAGTGGAAGCAGAGGCACTGTATGAGGCTTTTCGGAGCAGGGCAGGGGCTTTCGTGGGCGGAAATATGTTTGGATATAAGCTAAGAAACGGATATTCGATTACCAATCTCGGCAGGATAGAGAATGACGCGGTAGGGGAAGCGATGTTTAGACGGCATCCCCGGCCATGAAAAAGACATTAGGAGCCCTTACATTCAATGGACAGATGGTTTTGTGTGTCAGCGAGCGCAAGTGAAGGAAGGAGGGAGAAAGATGGCGAAAATTCTTCGATATATACCGGATTTCGCCGTACTGGCGGTATTGTATGTGTTCTGGCTGTATCCGAGGTGGAGGCATAAGGGTAAGCGGATATTGGTGGTAAATACCCTGATGTATGTGTATCTTTCCGGGGTTCTGATGGTGACACTGATGCCGATGATCACCTCGCTGCCGCTATGGTTTAATCATCCATATATTCCGATGCATATGGTGCCCTTTGAGGATGTACTCTACGGCAGAGGGGATTATATCCGTCAGATTATACTGAACATATTTATGATGGTGCCGTTTGGATTTTTATATCCGCTATGCCGAAGAAACGCCGGGAAAAACTGCGGGCTGCTCCGGTGTCTATTGGCGTCGCTTCTGCTCAGCCTGGCGATCGAAGTATTGCAGCCGTTGATCAATGGGGCAAGGAGCGCGGATATCACCGACGTGATTACCAATACTACCGGCGGGGCGCTCGGTTATACGGTCTATGCGCTATTTGGCCGGATCTGCGGAAGGCTGTAAAGCATACAAAAAGACCTCCTGTTTTTTCTGAAAAAGGAGAACAGAAGGTCTTTTTGTCAGATCATATAATCATTGCCGTATTGAGAGGTCTGCTGATCCAGGAGATCCTGCAGGGTGATGCTGCTTAAATACTCATGAATGACACGGTTCAAACCCTGCCATAAGGGGCGGGTCGGGCAGTTGGCGCTGCGCTCGCATTCTACGGTGGGCTGATCGACACAGGCGACAGGACACAGGCTTCCCTCCGTCAGAAGCAGGATGTCTTCGGCCGTATACTGGTCCGGCGCCTTGGCGAGACGGTAGCCGCCCTGAAATCCGCGGTTGGTCAGAAGACACCCGGAACGGATCAGCGTAGGAACGATTTGTTCCAGATATTTTTTGGAGATATCCTGCCGGGCAGCGATATCCTTTAGCGCGACATAACCGTCAGACTGATGCTCGGCGAGATCCAGCATCAATCGCAGAGCATAACGGCCCTTGGTGGAGATTCGCATAGAGTCCACTTCCTTTCTTATAACCTAATAATACCATAGATGAAGTAGGCTTTCAAGAGGCAGTAAGAAGAAATAAAAATACAGCGGCTGATTTTTATAAGAATCAGCCGCTGTATGTATAGAATCTGCTTATTGTTCCAAGCCCATGACCTCATCCACCGGCAGAGAGAATACGATTCCATGCGCGTCGGTACGGCAGCCGCAGGCATCGCTGATAGCGGTCATCACGGCTGTCTTGTTTTCCTTCGGAGTAACGATCATGACAAATTCCTGCTCGGAGTGCAGGGGGGTTCCGAGAAACTGGCTGGCCTGTTCGGAATTCTTGCGAAGTCCGCGCAGAATCGTGCCGCCCTTGGCTCCGGCGGTACGTGCCGCTTCCATAACATCTTCACTGTATCCGCTGACAACCGATGTCCATATGATTGTGAATTCTGATTTTTGCTGCATCTCTGACATATCTCTATCGATCCTTTCTTTGATTTTCTGTTCCAGAACCTCTCTGGTTTCGGCGTTGAGCACATCCAGAATCGCGGTTTGCAGGCCGGTCAACGGCACAGAAAAAGCAATTCCGCGTCCGCGTTGACGCACTTGGATCTGATGGCTCATCTGTTCAAATAGGGTATGGACCTGTGAGCGGGGCAGAACGCCGACGGTTACGATACGGAGCGTACCGCTGAGACCGAAAATATCCAACATTTCTGAAGGAGCCGTGCCCTTGCCGCGGCACTGGTAAAAAATCGGTACATGCTGTTCCG
Organism: uncultured Eubacteriales bacterium; assembly: GCA_902493345.1. Classification (GTDB taxonomy): domain Bacteria; phylum Bacillota; class Clostridia; order Lachnospirales; family Bianqueaceae; genus Faecimorpha. Next base: position 12,255 of record CABUPM010000026.1, read on the forward strand.
TGAAGATTTCCTCGAGATTTTTCTCGTCCTCCGGACGGGTGATGGCCACGACAATGCGCGGAACCAACTGTTTTTTTTCTTCTGGGGTCATTATAGTTCCTCCTCTAAATCAACAATGGTATCATCCAGCAGCGGTTTTTCGGGAACGAGAACCGAAGACTTGGATTTGCGCATATACAGCAGTCCCATGACCTGAATAGCAATCAGAGGAGCCAATGCGACCAGCGCGACTACGCCGAACGCATCCATGACCACATTGCCGCCGATGGCCGTACAGGCACCGATGGATAGGGGCAGCAGAAAGGTTGAAGTCATAGGTCCACTGGCGACACCGCCGGAGTCAAAAGCAATACCAACAAACACGGATGGGACGATACGGCTAAGAACTAGAGCGATGCCATAGCCAGGGATCAGAATCCAGTAAATATTGATTCCCGTCAGAACGCGTACCATGGACAACGCGACAGCACAGGCAACACCGATGGATAGGGAGGTGTTCATCATTTTGTGAGAGATCATACCACCGGTCAGATCTTCGACCTGCTGGTTCAGAACCTGTACGGCAGGCTCTGCCTTGACGATATAATATCCGATGATAATACCGATGGGAACCAGAAGCCAGCGGTATGCGCCGGCAGCGAGACCCGTCCCCAAAAGGTTGCCGACGGGAGCAAATCCCACATTCACACCGGTAAGGAACAGGATCAGACCGATTACGGTGTAGAGAAAACCAATACAGATTCGAAAGAACTGATGCTTACGGAAATTGTGGGTAGTCAGTTGAAAGATCAGGAAAACGACAAAGACCGGAAGAAGGCTCACAGCCACTTCCTTGGAGTACTCAGGAAGCGCGACAAAGAACTGGTACACGGCGTCGTAGGTCGTATGGATATCCACAATATTCACGGTGGAATAGGTAGCTTCTGTAGGATGATAGAAGATTCCGAGAAGCAATACCATCATGATGGGACCAACGCTGCCCAGAGCGACTAGACCGAAGCTGTCCCCGGTACTGTTAGGGTCGCTGCGTGTTGCGGCCAGACCAACGCCCAGAGCCATGATAAAGGGAACGGTCATAGGGCCGGTCGTGACGCCGCCGGCATCAAAGGCCACAGCGGTGAATTCAGAAGGAGTAAAGAAAGATAGCACAAATAAAAGAAGGTACAGAATAATCAACAGCTTGGATAGCTCTGTATGACAGCGGATACGCAGTACGGCAATGGCCAGAAAAATGCCGACGCCGACAGCGATCGTCCAGATCAGAACATTGTTCGGGATGGAAGCTACTTGATTGGCCAGCACCTGCAGGTCCGGCTCGGAGATGGTGATGATTGCACCTAGTAAAAAACTGATGCCAAGTACAAATATCAGGTATTTACATTTGACCAGACGGTTTCCCACGCTTTGGCCCAGCGGTGTCATAGCCATCTCGGCGCCTAGCTGGAAGAAGCCCATGCCGACAATCAGCAGAAGCGCGCCGGTCAGGAAAAGCGCTACCGTACCGATTTCCATCGGCACCAGGGTGATGCTCAACAGAAGTACGATGACAGTGATCGGAAGCACGCTGCTAAGCGACTCTTTGATCTTTTCTTTTAGTTTTTCATTCATAACGATCTTATCGCCCCTTTCTTACTCTTACTATATATATTCTGATAGAATAATTATAAAAGAAAAGATGGTGGAAAGCAAGAAAAAATTATGGAATCACCGGATCTTTTGCGTAGAACGGCAATGTGCGCAGGTATGCATGAAGTTGATAAAAACAGCCCTGCGAGTTTTAGGTTCGCAGGGCTGTTGTTCGTTCAGAAAATGAATTACTTCAGCAGTGTAAAATGAGAGAAGACACTGACCAGCGTATTCGCGATGGTGGACATGGTCTTGATGAAGATGTCCAGCGCGACGCCGACGACGTCCTTACGGGTGTCACCGACGGTATCGCCGGTAACAGCTGCCTTATGGGCAGGAGATTTCTTGCCGTGGCCTTCCAGGAAGCCGCCTTCAATGTACTTCTTCGCGTTATCAAACGCGCCGCCGGAGTTGCCCATGAAGATAGCACGCGGAATCGCTACGATCGTAGCGCCGACTAGCAGGCCGCCGACAAATTGTACGCCGAAGACGAAGCCGCCGATAACGGGGATGAGCAGCGCCAGTACAGACGGAATCAGCATCCGGCGCAGTGCTTCCTGCGTGGCCATTTTGATCATGCGGTTATAATCCGGCTTTACGGTGCCTTCCAATACGCCGGGGATGGACAGCAGACGGTCGCCCTCGTCAGCCATCAGGCGGGCGGCATCGATTGTGTTGTCAGTTAGCATAGCGGCAAAGTATTCAACCAGCGCGCCGCCGATGATACCGCCGGCTACGGTGATATAGGACGCGAAGTCCAGTACGCCGGACAGACCCTCGGCGCCGTTTACGAAGGATACGATCAGAGATACGGTAGCGAAAGCGGCGGAACCGATGGCAAAGCCCTTGCCGATGGCAGCCGTGGTATTGCCTACAGCGTCCAGCTTATCTGTGATCACACGGATATCCGCGGGCAGATGGCAGGATTCTGCCAGACCGCCGGCATTGTCAGCGATAGGACCAAAGGCATCGATGGAAACAGTCGCGCCTACGAATGACAGCATACCCAGAGCGGAAATAGCGATACCGTAGGTGCCGCAAAGGAAACCGGACAGGAACAGGGCCACGCCGATAATCAGAATCGGGGCCAGGCAGGAACGGGAGCCGATCGCGTCACCCTTCGTGATAACGAAAGCCTCGCCCTCTGTCGCCATCTCTGCCAAACGGCGGGTAGGCTTGTAGTCTGTGCTGGTATAGTATTCGGTGATTGTACCGATCGCGATACCGCTGACAATACCCATTACACTGGATACCCACGGAGAAAGCCAGCCAAGCTTGAAGCCTGCGGATTTCAGAACCTCGGCGTCGATCGTGCCGAACATGTAATAAGAAATAGCCAGACTCAGACCCACGGTGATGCCGGCCGAGATCCAGGTGGCCAGATTCAGCTCGCGGGAAGGATTGTCGCCCATCTTACGGATGGCGGCAAAGCCAAGACCCAGCAGACAGCCCAGAAGACCAACACCGGCCAAAAGAACCGGGAAGATCAGAGCGTTGTTGAAAAGATCCGGGATGTTGCCCAACGTAAAGGAAGCGATCATCATGGAAGCGGACAGGGTAGCCACAAAGCTTTCCAGAAGGTCGGAGCAGTTGCCCGCGATGTCGTTAACGTTGTCGCCGATAAAGTCAGCGATAACATTGGGAACACGGCTGTCATCCTCAGGCATATCGTGGCGCAGCTTTGCCAGAATGTCAGAGGAGATATCGGCTGCCTTGGTGTAGTTGCCGCCGGCAACACGGTTGAACATGGCAACCAGAGAACAGCCCAGAGAATAAGTGGAGATTCTCATGATGGAAGCGTTGCAGGACAGGTTGGCGATCAGGCCGTGTCCTGTACTCTGCGTGTCCGGCTGTCCCCAGATCAGAAGGACAATGATAAAGCCGAGCATACCAAAGGCCTGAACGCTCAGACCGCTGATGCTGCCGCCGCACAGTGCTACCTTGACGGTCTCTCCGATGGAACGGGAGGTCCGCGCCTTATTGGCGGTGCGCACATTGGCGTAAGTCGCACTGCGCATACCCAGAATGCAGACGGCACTGCTCATGCAGGCGCCCAAGAGGAAGGTAAGACCGCTGAACGACTCAATAAAAAGGGAAAAAACAAGAGCCAGAACCAAAACCACGATTGTTACGGTTTTGAATTCCGTTTTCAGGAACATGGAAGCACCACTGCGAATGATGCCTGCCATTTCCTTCATTTCATCCGTACCCTCATCCATCTTCTTCACACGAATAAAGTTGAAGAGAACATAGAGGAGGGCCAGGATGATGATTCCAAGTACTATCCAATACTCACGAATCATGTATGACACCCTCTTTCATAAAAAATAAGTGCGTGAGTGGACTACAACCACATATCCACCCATTCTATTTAGAAAATACAACAAACTATACGAAATGTCAATAATAATTGGTAATTCATCGCAAAAACAAGCGAATTCGACAAAAAGAGTAAGAATGCTTCGGGAAAATAAACAAATGGGTGGGGCGGAGGAGGGACGAGAAATGAAAAAATGACCTATAGCCATTTGAAATAGCTTGACGTTTCCGGAAGGAGTGCTTATAATGGGGGTACCAGGAGAGGAGAGACAAAACGGCGATGGAGGAACGGCTGATCTATGAGATTTTGTCAGTGGTGGAGGAAATCCCGGTAGGCAGGGTTGCCACATATGGGCAGATCGCGTATTTGGTGGGCAGGGAGAAGAACGCGCGGCTGGTGGGGCGGATTCTCAGCAGGGCGCATTTCTATGGAGAGTATCCCTGTCATCGAGTGGTCAACAGTATGGGCCGTCTTGTGCCGGGATGGACAGAACAGGGAGCGCTCCTCAGACAGGAAGGCGTTATGTTGAAAGATGACGCGCATGTAGATCTGAAAAAGTACCGGTGGGAACCGGGAGAATCCTAAGGAGGAAAAAGACATGAAGAGTCTGGGATATTATAATGGTGTATACGGACCGTTGGAGGAGATGACGGTCCCGATGAATGATCGGGCGGTGTATTTTGGGGACGGAGTCTATGAGGCAATACTCGTACAAAACCGCGTAATCTTTTCGTTGGAGGAACATCTGGATCGCTTCTGGAGAAGCTTCCAGGCGCTTCGGATTCCGTTCGCGATGAGCCGTGAAGAGCTGAAAAAGGAGCTGTACGGCATGGTGGACCGGATGGAGACAGATGAGCCGCTGCTCTTGTATTGGCAGGCCAGCCGTGGAACGGCTCCGAGATCGCATCTGTTCCCTAAGGAGGGAACGGCCAATCTGATGATCACACTGAAGCCGATTCGGCTGAAGAATATGGAGACATTCCGGCACAGACTGATCACTTTGGAGGATACCCGTTTCCTGCACTGTGACATTAAGACGCTGAATTTGATTCCCAGCGTCATGGCCGCGCAGGCCGCGGAGGAGGCAGGGTGTACCGAAGCGGTGCTGCACCGGGGAGATCGTGTAACGGAGGGCGCACACAGCAATGTTTTGATTATCAAGGATGGGGTTCTGAAGACGGCGCCCTGTGATAACCTGATCCTGCCGGGGATTACCCGGATGCATGTGCTCCAGCTGGCACAGCAGTGCGGGATTCCAGTGGAGGAAAAACCGTTTACGGTAGCGGAACTGAAGGATGCGGACGAGATCCTGGTGACCAGTTCCAGCGCCCTTTGCCTGCGGGCGGAGAGCATCGATGGACAAGCGGTCCGCCAGAGCGCGTCGGAACTGGTGCGGCAGCTTCAGAAGGCGTATCAGGAAAAGTTTGAGAGGGAGACGGCAGGCAGCCTGAGAAGATAAGGAGAGCAGAATATGAGCAGACTTCAGTTGAAAGTTCCGTTTCGAACAGCGGACAGCGTGCTCCTGGTGTGGGATAAGCAGGCGCCGGATATCCGTTATGATATCGAAGTGAATGGAGATTTCAGAGCAAGCTGTGCTTGTACAGATTACACGGTGACAGAGCTGGAACCGGATACGGAACATGCGTTTACGGTCCGCACGGGTAACCTATCGGAGACCGTACGGGTCCGGACTGGGCAGAGAAGCAAGGTACTGGATGTGACGGATTTGGTGTTGCCGTGGGCAGCGAGATGTCCGGAGGCGTCCGGCATGTACTGGTACAGGATTGTACGTTTACCGATACTTTCAGTGTGGCCAGTGTAAAGAACCGGCGCGGCCGGGGCAATTGTATCGAAGATGTCCTCTACGAGGACCTGGTGTTTGTCAACACCAAGACGGATCAGCAGGATACCAAATGGTTCCGGGGCGGGATCTATGTAGATCAGTTCTACGGCTGTGAACCGTTTGATGACGCGGCGGAAGAGCCGATGGACGAGGGCACGCCGGTGATTCGGAATATCACGTTCCGCAATATTCAGGCGGACACAGCGGTCAGCTCGGCAATCTATCTGGTAGGACTGCCGGAACAGCCGCTGGAAAATATCCGGCTGGAAAACGTACAGGCCTCCGGACGTTGGGGAATGCGCGCCGCGAATATTCGGGGACTGATAATGGAGAATACAAGCGTCACTGCGCGGGAGGGAGAGACCTTCCGGATGGACAGAGTCGAATAAAAATGAAATATACAAAAAGCAGCACCGTTGATTGGTTCAAGGAAACCGACACCGGTGCTGCTTTTTGTATCTGCGGGAAATGCTTAATTTCTGAAATATTTTAGTATGGACAAGAGAATTCCGAGTGTGCAATATACATTGACGACCCAACGGACGGCGCTGAAGATCCAACCGACCAGCGGAAGCCAGGTGAAAAGGCCGAGGAGCAGATGCGGAACGGCGGCGCATACGATATAGATCAGGAGAGAAGTCAGAAGCGACATGGTATCCTGGTATTTGGCAATCGTGCTGATAGGGAATAGTTTATCATATTGATTCATGGAAAAGCTCCTTTCTCTAAAAGTATAATCTAAAAATATCATGGAAGAGGGAAGATGTCAAGTTTAGCGGCATATAACTAGGGAAAGACAGTCAAAGAGGAAGCGTATGAGCGGAAGTATAGACGGAGCGCTGCTGGCGGCATTGGGTCTTACGCAAAGTCAGCTGGAACAGACGGATGAACTGCAGGTGGGATATCTGCCGGAAGAGGAACGCTTTGAGGTGGTCGTGCGGTATCATGGCGATCTGGAGGAGGCGCTGCGGGAGCTGCCGGGAGCCTCTGGCGAGATTTTAACAGAGCGGTACGCGATTCTGATCCTGACGAAGGAACAGATCTACAGAGCAGCGGCCCTGAGCCAGATAGAATATGTAGAGAAGCCCAAAGCGCTTTTGGCCAGTGATGTGGGGGCGCTTCGGGCGGCATGTATTCCGACGGTACAGCTTCCGGAGACATATGACCTGCATGGCCGGGGGACACTGATTGGAATACTGGATTCCGGGATTGACTATCTGCATCCGGCTTTTATCACAGAAAATGGAGAGAGCCGGATTGCGGCTCTATGGGATCAGACATTGGAAGGAAAACAGTATTTTACCAAAGAGGAGATTACCGATGCCATTCAGGCATATCGGGGGGGAGGACGGGAAGCGGCTTATGCGCTGATACCCAGCCGGGATGTGCTGGGACACGGAACACAGGTGGCAGGCGCGGCGGCGGGAAACGGAAGAGGGGGAGACGGCAGGGTTCGGGGAGTAGCGGATGAGGCAGAGTTGATCGTTGTTAAGCTGGCGGAGAATCGAGGATACGGATTTACGAGGACGACCGCCGCGATGCGCGGATTGAAATATGCCGTAGAAACGGCGCAGGAGCTGGGCCGGCCGATTGCCGTGAACCTCAGCATGGGCACCAATATGGGAGGCCATGACGGGGATTCTTTGTTTGAGACCTATATAGATGACTGGAGCAGGCGGTGGATCAATTCACTGGTTGTCGCGGCGGGCAATGAAGGAACGGCCGGACGGCATGCGGCGGGAACGATGCGACAGGGGGAGCAGCGGGAGATCGAGGTGCAGGTCGGAGAGAGGGGAAGCGTTCTGTTTCAGATCTGGAAGGCGTATGGAGATCAGTTCTATATCAATGTAGGGTCTCCCGGCGGAGAGAATACAGGGTTTATCCGAGAGGGAGAAGGCGGCTTTCTGACGGCGCTGGACGGAACATGGATATGGATCTATTATGGCAGTCCGGATCCGTATTCCGGAGCTTCCGCAATCTATATCAATCTGTTTGCGCCGCGAAGTATTCAACCGGGTCTCTGGAGAATCTACCTGCAGGCCCGAACCATCCTTGACGGCCGGTACGATATCTGGATGACCGGGGAGGGAGTGGCCGGACGTAATACGTATTTTCTTGTGCCGGAAGAAGAGACTACCATCACAATGCCGGTGACGGCTGACTCGGTGATCGGTGTCGCGGCGTACAATCATACAACTGGAGCCATTGCGCCCTTTTCCGGCAGGGGGTATTCCAGAGAGGGGCGGATTGTAAGACCGTCTCTGGCGGCCCCTGGCGTGGGAGTTCTGACGGCGTTGTCCGGCGGCGGGTATGGGGCGGTGAGCGGAACCAGTATCGCGTCGCCCATTGTGGCGGGCGCGGCAGCGTTAATGTTGGAATGGGGATATGTGCGGAAGAATGACCTCTTTTTATATGGAGAGAGGTTAAAGGCGCTTTTGACGGCGGGCGCGGAACGGGATTTTGGAATGCTGACATTCCCGAACCGTGATTGGGGATATGGCAGACTGTGTCTGTCTAAGACGATGCGGGAATTGACGCAGCGGGATTTTTTGCTGCGACAGGCGGAATCGGTAAATTGCCGCGAGGCGGCCCAGTCTGAGGAATATATAGAACTTGTCTTTCCTAAGCAGCTGGATGGGGGACTGCCCTTTCCTGGTTGGAATATAGAGTGCCTGCGGGAAATCAGAAACAATGATCTGTTGGCATATGTACGGGCCGCGGATATCGGAGAGGCTTATCCATGGGAATATTTACCGATGCTCTATGGTCTGGCGGCCGATGTGACAGCGCTGGATGCGGCTGGGGTGACCGAGGCGCAGGAGCTTCCGGGAATGGGGCTGCGGGGGACGGGGATAGTGATCGGCGTGGTTGATACGGGGATCGATTACCTCCACCCCAGTTTTCGTACGGAAGACGGGAGAAGCAGGATTCTAAGCCTGTGGGATCAGACAGAAAAGGAAGGAAAAGCCCCGGACGGATATGGATACGGGTGTGAATATCTGCAGACGGAGATCAATAGGGCCATCCGGGCACAGGAAGAGGGAGAAAATCCTTATGAGATTGTGGCGCAAAGGGACGAAGATGGTCATGGAACCTATGTTGCAGGAGTAGCGGCGGGGACGCAGGATCTTCGGGAAGGATTCTCCGGGGCGGCGCCGGAAGCGGAATTGATCGTCGTAAAGCTCAAGGAGGCCAAGGAAAGGCTTAGAAATTATTATGGCATCCCGGCAGAACAGCGAGCATACCAGCATACGGATATTCAGCAGGGGGTCTCTTATGTTATGGAGAAGGCAGGCAAGAAGCCGGTGGTGGTTCTGCTCGCACTCTCTGCCAGCCTGGGAGCGCATGATGGAAGCTCGGGACTGGAAAACGCGCTGGAGCAGTACCGCAGGCAGTCGGGGACGGTGATTGTATGTGCTGCGGGCAACCAAGGGGACAGCGCGACACATGCCTCCGGGATACTCTCGGCACAGGAGGAGGTGGAGTTTTTTGTGGATACGGGGGAGAATGTACTGATCATGACGGTATGGATGCATGCGCCGGATCAGTTTTCATTGTCCATGGTTACGCCCAGAGGGCATGTGGTGGAGAGAATTCCGCGGGGCATTCTGGGGCCGCAGAGGATACGGATCCCGGTAGAAAACACAGTGGTGGAAGTGGAATATTCACAGGAACGCAGCTGGAACGGAGAACAGGCGGCGGTGATCCGTCTGGAACGTCCGTCGGAAGGCTTGTGGAGACTGTACTTGTACGGAGATACGGTACTCGAGGGCACATACGATATATACATGCCGCTCAGACAGTGGATCCGGCCGAATACCCGTTTTTTAAAGGCGGATCCGGCCGGAAGTGTTACAATGCCGGGGACAGCGGCAAGTCCGGTAACGGTGGGAGGGTATAATCATCTGACATCCAGCTTGTATCCGGCATCCGGACGGGGACCTACGCGGCTGGGAAGGATCAAGCCGGATGTGGCGGCGCCGTCGGTTGGAATCTATGGACCGGTTTCGCCGGCCGGATACCAGGCGGGGAGTGGAACCAGCAGCGGAGCGGCCATTGCGGCCGGAGGCTGCGCACAGATTCTGGAATGGGCTATAACCTATGGAAATCAGCCGGGAATCAGTCCGGCCAATATCAAGGCGCTCTTATACAGAGGCGCTGTCAGGCGTCCGGAAATCAGCTATCCGAATAATCGTTGGGGCAATGGACAAATGAATGTCCTGCGCAGTCTGGAAAATGGCTGACATAAAAAAGGAGGGGGAAAGGAAAATGGGAGTCTATGTAAGGTATTTGCATGCGTATCCGTCGCTTGGCAGTGTAGAGGTGCTGGATGGGAATATTCCTGTGGTGCGCAGATTGGAATATGGACAGGTGACACCGTATTTTTATGCGGAAGCACCGGAGGGGTTCCGGCTGGAGACAGAAGACGGCAGTAGGAGCTGGGGCAAAGAAACGCCGGGAGATGGAGGGACGATTACCTGGGTGCTGACAGAAAAGGAAGGAAGCCCCTGGATGATTCCGATACAGGATATGGAGAGAGGTTCTGAAGAGGGAGAGGCGGTGCTAAGGCTGGTGAACCTTGCTGTGCCGACACTGGATCTTTATATGGGGAGGCTTCCGGAGGAGATGGAGATGTTCTTGGAGCAGGTGGAAGAAGGAGAGGCCAGCGAGTATAAAGGGACAGAATCGGGACGGTATTTTGCAGATCTATGTATGGGGGCGGAATGGAATGTTCTGGCGCGGATCCCAGAGCTACACCTGGCAGGGGGTGTATGGTACAGCCTGTATGTGATCGGAAACGCGGAACAGTGGAATGTGCGGCTGGTGATGGATGGCACAATATAAAAATAGTTCTTGTCAAAAATGGAAATATGTGGTAATATCATAAACGATTTCCAATAATATACAGTGGAGGACCTTATGAAGAAAAGTTGGGAACAGATGAGTGGTTGGATAGAGGAGCTGCATGCGCCGCTAGGAAATCTCATGGGACAGTTGGAGCTTCGACAGGAGGAGATGGAGCCGGAATGTTATGGTTTGCTGTGGAGGGATTGTCAGAATCTGCGCAGTTATATGGAGCGTTTGCTGCGGCTGATACAGGTCTATGCGGGAGATGTGCCGCCTTGCTGGGGACGCAGCCCGTTAAGAGACTGTGTAGAAGAAGCCGCGCACAGCGTCGAAAAGGAAGCGCAGGAAAAGGGAATTTTGCTCAGAGTCGAATATGATAGGGGAGACCGCAATATTTGGAGCGATGCCAAGCTTCTGCGGGAGATTCTGGAGCAGCTGATACGGTACACACTCACCCGAAGCGCTTCGGGTGAGTGTGTTACGGCGGGGTGTACGGCTTACAGGGACACGGTTGCTCTCTGGGTAGAGAACCCTTCGGAACACATCATAGAAGCGCGGGCGGCGATGGAATGCCGGGGAGAATCTACGCTTCGGCTGGAAGTCTGCCGGGGATTGGCGGCGCAGCTCGGAGCCGTGCTATTCTGCGGCAATGGAGAACATGGGGGAGTACGCCGCGGAATTACGCTGCCGGTGGCTTCTTAAATTTTTTTGAGATATTTTAAAAAAGTGATTGACAAAAAAATAGATCTATAGTATAATTATCTACGCTGCAGATGAGCGCGGCGCGCTACAGTGGGTGCAGCACAGGACTTCGACGGGGTATAGCTCAGTTTGGCTAGAGCGCTTGATTTGGGATCAAGAGGCCGCAGGTTCAAGTCCTGTTACCCCGACATCTGCGGGTGTAGTTCAATGGTAGAACACCAGCCTTCCAAGCTGGATACGTGGG
>CABUPM010000027.1 GCA_902493345.1 uncultured Eubacteriales bacterium
TCTGACGGCGTATGGTTGCCAGGCGCTCACTCGCATGATCGTCCATCTCCTCTTCCGAGAGGATGCAGCGTTCAATCTCCTTCTCCTGTGAGGCATAATTTCCAAGTCCAGAAAAAAGCGGATCCAGCATCGGGCTTGGAGGCGTATCCTCGTCCTTCCGTCCATAGGCTTTTACCGTTTTGATACTTCGCAGCGTATCCGCTGTCATGAGCAGCTCTCCCATCGACAAGAGACCGCCCACACTCACCCTCTGCAATATCCCACGGATATCCCGAATTCCGCCAAAGGGCGGCTCTCCTTGCTGAATCAGCATTGTAAAGCCTTCCTCTGTCTCCTGCTGTAGACGCTCGATCTCCCACAGATCCGTCAACGGCTCCAGCGTTCCGCACATCTCTTTTCCTGCCGCTGATGCGGCACGATCGGCTAAGAGCGTACGTATCTTATCAAACTCAAGCTTTTTCAGCGCTTTTTCTTCCATCACAAATTCTCCCAATCATACTTACGCAGGTGTCCCGTTTCCTGCAAACCCGCGAAATCCTGCTGCCGAAGCGCTTCATACAACACCACCGCCACCGCATTGGACAGGTTCAGTGAACGCAGATGCTCCGTCATCGGAATCCGGATGCACCACTCCTTATTCTGCGCCAGAATCTCCTCCGGGATCCCTGCCGTCTCCTTACCGAACATCAGATAGTCATCCGGCTGATACGCAGGCTCCGCATAGGTTCTCGGCCCCTTCGTCGTCGCCATATACACCCTGGCTTCCGGATGAAGTCTGCGAAACTCCGGATAGCTGTCATAGATTCGGATGTCCAGCTTATCCCAATAATCCAGTCCGGCTCTGCGCAGGCTCTTTTCATCCAGCGAAAATCCCAGCGGACGGATCAGATGCAGACTCGCGCCGGTGCATGCGCAGGTTCTCGCGATATTTCCGGTATTGGCCGGAATTTCCGGCTCCAAAAGTACAATATTCATGGCTTTTTAAAAATCTCCTTGACAGCCTCTTCTTTTTCTTTTATAATAATTATTATCAATTAAAATCTATTATTAAGGAGGTTACTTATGGAACAAGCTGTTGCCTTATTAAAGGATCACGGCTTGAAAGCAACACCGCAGCGTATCGCCATCTATAATTACCTGTGCGGTACGACAGCTCATCCCACAGTTGAGACCATCTTTTCGTCCCTTCACCCGTCCCATCCTACGATGAGCCTTGCTACCGTTTACAAAACTGTGGAATCCCTGCGGGATGCCGGTCTGATACAGCAGCTCAATGTCGGTGAGGATTGTTACCGCTATGACGCGGCCACCGCTCCTCATCCGCACATCCAGTGCCAACGCTGTAAACAAGTCTACGACTTGCCAGCTTCTCTCTTGGATAATATTGAAGCTCAGGCTGACGCTACTTCGTCCTTCCGGATTACCGGCGTTCAGGTCTACCTGTACGGTTATTGTCCTCAATGTCAGAAGGAGCTCACAGCTCCTGCAAAAACTCACTGATACGCGTAAGTGCCATATTCAGGCGTTCTACGCTGTATGCGTAAGAGATTCTGACATATCCCTCGCCGCTCGCTCCAAAGGCATCGCCTGGAACGACGGCGATTTTTTTCTGATGCAGCAACTTCTGACAAAACTCCTCGGATGTCATGCCTGTAGAACGGATACAGGGAAATACATAAAAAGCGCCGCTGGGATCGCTGCACGGCAGTCCCATTTCACGGAGCCTGGATACGACGAGTCTCCTTCGCCTATTATATTCCTGTTTCATCTCTTCTACAGCGCGGTCACAGTTCTTAAGCGCCTCAATCGCCGCGTACTGACTGGTTGTCGGCGCGCACATGATTGCGAACTGATGCACCTTGGTCATCTGCTCCAATAGATCCTTAGGCCCCGCGGCATAGCCAAGACGCCATCCCGTCATGGAAAAGGCTTTGGAAAAACCATTGATGACCAGCGTTCTCTCATACATCCCCGGCATGGACGCAATGGAAGTATGGGGCTCATCATATGTAAGCTCCGCATAGATCTCATCCGACAGGACAAACAGATCCTTTTCACAGATGAACCGGCACAGCTCCTCCATATCCTTCTTGGACATCGTCGCTCCGGTAGGATTGCCCGGATAGGGAAATACCAATACCTTGGTCTTCTCTGTAACCAGCCCCTCCAGATCCCGCACCGTAAGCTTAAAGCCATTCTCTCCATGCAGCGGAACAACCACTGCCTTGCCGCCTGCCATAATCGCGCAGGGCTTATAGGAGACAAATGATGGCTCCGGAATCAGGACTTCATCTCCGGGCATCAGAATTGTCCGCAACGCGATATCGATCGCTTCGCTCCCTCCGACCGTAATCAGCAGCTGACTAGCCGGATCATATTCCAGCGAATACTTGCGCTTCAGATAATGACTCAGCTCCTTACGCAGTTCCATCAATCCCGCGTTGGCTGTATATACCGTCCTGCCCTTTTCCAGCGAATAGATGGCTTCCTCGCGGATATTCCACGGAGTAAGGAAATCCGGCTCACCCACGCCCAGCGACACTACATCCTTCATCTCGCTCGCGAGATTGAAGAAACGCCGGATCCCGGAGGGCGGAAGCGCACGAACCGTCTCATTGATAAAGTCTCTCATGGGGAAACCAACATCCTTTCATCACTCTCTTTTTCTTCCAGAATTACACCATGATCCTTATATCTCTTCAGAATAAAGTGCGTCGAAGTGCTGAGCACCTGATCGATCGGCGCCAGCCTTTGCGCAACAAAGAGAGCGACCTCCTTCATGGTCTTACCTTCTACGATCACCGTAAGGTCAAACGCTCCTGACATCAAATAGACTGCCGTAACTTCTTCAAACTGATAGATACGCTGGGCAATATTATCAAAGCCCTCGCCCCGCTGCGGGGTCACCCGGACCTCAATCAAGGCTGTAACTCGGTCAATATGCGCCTTATCCCAATTGATCATCGTATGATATCCAAAAATAATTTTATCCTTTTCAAGCTGACTCAGCTGCGACGCAATCTCCGGCTCCTCCTCCTGCAGCATGACCGCAAGATCCTTTACGCTGATTCGGCTGTTCTTTTCCAATACTTCCAATAATTCCTGCATTTCTCTTCCCTCCGATATAATAGATCCCGATAAGGGTATAACAGTATCTATAGTATATCGCATTTCCCATAAAAAAGGAAGAATAAATTATGAACACCATCTAAAATTTTTAAGAAAAAGAGCCCTCTAGAGGCTCTTTTTCTTAACGCAGTGTCTCCTCTGCTTCCTTCAGAAGCTTCGGGATATTCAGTTTATATTCGCACCATTCCAGGCAGGCGCCGCACTCCAGACAGTCCGCTCCGCTCATAGGCAGCGCCCGGTACTGCTCCTGATACTGCCGGATATCCTTGCCCAGGCTCGTACAGATCTTCATTCGAGAGTATACAGACAGGATCTCCGGGAAATTCAGTCCATTGGGACATGAAAATTTCTCCAGGCAATGCATACATTCCCGGCAGGTGTCCTTCATCAGGCCTGAGACCTTATCGGCCTCCGCTGCCCATTCTCTACGCTTTTCCGCAGAAGGTCTCTCTTCCAGAGCGACCGCGATATCCGCGTCGATCTCTTCCGGACTCCTCGCGCCTGCGTCCACCGAAGTGATATAAGGATTGGACAGACAGAAATTCAGCATATCCCGGTAATCAATCGAGACAAATTCCCGCAGTACCTGATAGATCGGCAGCATACTGTTGCCGTTAAAAGCCTTCATATTGACAATACCCAGATCCTTTTCATGGATGTATTTCAGGATATCCGTCTCTCCGTCCTCACCCAGACTCCGGTTATAGACATTATACGGCAGCTCAACTACATCAAAGCAATCCGTATCGACCGCCTCCCGGATCTCTTTGGCAAATGGATAATGGCTGGAAAATCCGGGGAAACTAATGAGTCCCTCCTGCTGCAGCTCCCTCAATCTCGGCAGCACACCGGAATTGCGTACAACCGCCCAGCGTTCATCTCCGATTCCATGCAGAAAATACACCAAACGGACCGGTGTCTGGCTGATATGCATATCCTCACCCAAGCCCTGAATCCGCAGCGCCTTCCGCGTCGCGGCAAGATCCTCCGCCAGAGGCTTCAGCTCATAACCATGTCCCTTGGTTACGATGACGATCGGTTCCGTAAGATCCGTACGCTGTTCTATTGCCTCTCCTACCAGCTCTTCACTCTCCACATACGTCCCATCCGCACAGGTTCCCGTATAGCTTCTGGCTGTATCGATAAAATTGATTCCCTGATCCAGTACATGGTGAAGCAGGTCCAATCCCTTCTGTTTGCTTTCCAGCATCCGCAGGTTCATCGCACCGAAGCCCAGTTCCGTGATCATCAGATTGGTCCGTCCGAACCTTCTCTTTTGGATTGCCGCCATACTAATTCCTCCTTATATATTTATTTTAATTCTTCATATTCCGCGTCTCTCACACGCACCTCAGCCTCTGGTGAGAAATGGACCTCTTCAAACGTAACATCCTGCATGGGCTGCTCCGGCAGTCCGATCACATCAACCGCTCCCTGGTTGTTCCGGCCTCGAATGTTTTTCAGATGAATCCCTGAGACCACCGGCGGAATGCTCTCTGTCGGCTCTACCGTTGCCGTATCATAGAACATGCTGATTTGAATCGGGCTCCGGCGGATATTACTGATCTCCATATCCTCCATCCAGATATCCTTGATATATCCGCCCCTGCCTCTCATGGACTTGATCCGGATTCCCCACATGCCGCCCTGAATCTGATTGTTGCAGGCGTAAACATTTTGGACTCCTCCGGACATTCCGCTTCCGATCACGATCGCGCCATGTCCCTCAAGCATTTGATTGTTCCGGATAATGATATTCTCACAAGGCCGATTCACACGCCGTCCGTCCTCATTCATTCCGGAATTGATCGCGATACAATCGTCCCCCGTATAAAAGCGGCATCCTTCGATCACAACATTTCTGCAGGAATCCGGATTTAATCCGTCCGTATTATGGCCGTGCGTCTGAATATCCATGTTCTGAATCAATACATTTTCACAGTATACGGGATGCACCGTCCATTGCGGTCCATCCACAATGGTCAGTCCCTCCAGCTGTACATTTTTACAATGAAACGGCTGGATAAAGGAGGGTCGCAAGGCAGCCTCCTCTGTCCCATACCGCCGCTCCTCTACTGACTGGTGGTTTTGCTGCGCACGGTACAGCTTTTCCGCCGCCGCCCCCTGCCGCTTTTTCCAGTTCCACCAGGTCGTCCCGCGTCCCAGAAGGGCTCCCTTACCGACAATCGCAATGTTTTCGCAGTCACGCGCATAGATCAGCGGAGAATAGTTATAGCATTCAATCCCTTCCCAACGCGTCAGCACCACCGGAAGATAATCTTCAAACCGATCACTGAACTCCAGCATCGTCCCTGCTTCCAGCTGCAGCCGGATATTGCTTCTCAATACCAGCGGTCCTCCCGATAGCCAATACCCTTCGGCAACCGCTACCGTTCCGCCTCCCTGCGCCGCACAGTCGTCGATTGCCTGCTGAATCGCTCCCGCGTCTCCGTCCGTCCACGCGACACGAACGGTCCGTTCTGGGAATACCGGCGGAAGAACCTCCGCCATCGCAAACGGAGCCTGATATGGATTCTTTTTCATACCTTCACCTCTATTATACACTGCTGACATAGGTCCAAACGGTTCCATCCAAGCCGTCAAAATAGTACTCATACGTTCCGCTGCCGTATCTGGAACGCATATACTTGCTCTCCACCGCCATATTCCGAATGGGAACCTCTTTGCCCTCTACGGAGAAAGCGTGGCTGAATGCCATGCGCCCATGTTTGGGAGATTCAAAGATCAGCTTCTCCTTTTTCCTGTGGATCTCGGCCTTATGCAAACGACGTGCGAAATGCTCAAAGCTTCCGTCTTCCCGTTTGGAACCGCATTCTACGATCCAAGCGTTTTCGCGTCCTTCACTGATCAGCTCCCGTCCGGCATAGTTTCCTCTGGAAGCAATCGTATGCGGTCTCTCGGACCAGATTCCTACATAGCTGTCCCCCACCCTGCCAAAGGTCCAGTGATCCTGATGCAGCACTTCGTCAAAACGGCTCCTATCAAAATGACAATGCGTCATCCAGACAAACGGATTCGTCACCGTATCCCAGCAAACGCACAATGTTCCCCGATATTGATACACTTCCGGCGTATCCGCCTGTCCTGCCCAATAATCCGGACGCAGTCCGCCTCCCTCCTGTTTTGTGAAGGGTGCCGAAAGGAAGAGGATCGTATCCTTCGGCAGTGTGACCTGTGCCACATGCAAATGCGCTTCACAGGTTCCCACATTGTGGTGCCGAACGCTGGAGACCATGTATTCCGGAGTCCGATAGGCCGTGATATCCGCGTTTTGTTTACCCTCATGGTACAGACCGGACCTGTAGAAATTCTCCATCTCCTGATAGTCATACGCCACGCGGCAGATTCCCTCCGGCGGAAGATACCCGCCTGCCGCCACGGCCATCGCGCCCGGCGTGATCTTCAGAGCCGCGTCGTCCCTTCCGAAAAGGACATACAATATCGAAGTCGTTCCCTGCTGCATCGGATTGCGCATAGGAAGATTATAGCTGCGTCCTCTGGGGGAAGCCATCGCACCGTTAAAGCTGTTGGCCGCCAGATGGAACACCATGATATTGGTCAGCTCTCTGGCCATCGTACGTAAGCTGAATTCTTCATACGGCGCCATCTCCTGAATGGCAAGCATCGGTCCCATCGTTACCGGCAGATACGAATCCGAATGGAATTCATTGAAGCCAAACCGCAGTCTCTGTCCCAGCCACTCCATCAAATGCATACGCCCCTTCAAGCTATGAAAGAGTCCATTCTGTCCGCTGTTGGTAAAAATATCCTGTGGATACAGAAGTCCCGCCAGATATTCCAGTGTATGGAACCCAAAGCGATGATTCTCAGAATCAAACCACATCAAGCAGTCATTGGCCTCATCGACCCAATTCTTGAAGCCCAGCGCTGCCTGTCGAATCCTCTCCATATACTTTTCCGGGAGATGCCGTGACTTCCGTTCCTCATATACAACGCGCAGCAGGGGCAGTAAAATAAAATCGGCGCAGTCATCCTTACGGTCTACCGACTGACAGGCGAGATCAATCATGCCGTACTCAATCTCTTCATAGCGTCCCAACAGATACCTGGCCCATACGATATCCGCCGCGTCCCTGGCGTTCTTATATGGATCCAGCTCCGCACAAGCCGTGAGGAAAGTTTTCTGTCTTTCCGCCAGCTTTTCATACCCCGGATTCGCGGTAAGAACCTTGCAGACAAGAATCGAATACTCCCGCTGCGCACGCTCTGTTTCTTTCTGATACCATGTAGCTAGGATCCTATATGCACCCGGCTTCTCTCCGGCACTCAACTGTAATCTGCCTCCGACGGTTTTCTCCTCTGCGCAGGCCCTGCCCTCGGAGTCCACAAGCTGAACCTCGACCGAAGCGGTCTTAGAATCTCCGACTCTGAAGTATATGGTTTCCCCTTTCCGGTAAGTATCCTTTTCCAGGCATGTCCTCTGTAGACTCTCTTCCAGATCTGCCCGGTCCTCCTTCGAAACGGCTCCGAGCGGCGTATAAGCTGTCACCGGAGACTCTGCCCGGACCATCCGCAAACGCCAGCCAACCTCTGCCATTCGCGCAATCCGCAGAACCGCAAGCGCAATCCGGTTCTCTCCGGGACGAAGCCTCACGGTCGCCTCCGCAGGAGTCGCCTGGGATTGCTGCTCGGCACAAAGCTCTTTATTATTGAGTATGATCTCTCCGTTTACAATCAGACAAAATCGTTCCTTCAGACGTGTCTCCAGACGCAGTGTAACCTCCTGCTCCGTTTCGCTCTGCAGACAAGTATACGCTGTAATCACTCCCAGATGATTGGTCACAAAATACTGACCAAATCCGTGATAGATCTCTTCCGTCGACAAGAAGCTCCAGCGCCCTGTCTGACCATACGGATAGGATACTTCCTGATACTCCTGTGCCTCTACCTTCCGAAGAACGGCCGAAAAACCTGCCATCGCTTCTTCCGCCGCTTCTTCCCCAACGGTACACACCGGATTCTCAAAATATGTCCGTTCGTCCAGAATGCCTACCAGATCTACATAAAAAGGGCCTGCCACCAGCCATGGCTTCACGTCATCTCCCGCAGTCACCTTTTTCGAAAACAAATCTCTCATTGTTGTAACCTCCCATAGATTTTTCTGACTGCAATATCTAAAAATAGTATACTATGGAAAGATCCCTTTGTCCATGGAATATTAAAAACATGCTGTAGAAAAATTCCGCCTGTCAGACCGTTGATTGTGCCTGACAGGCGGAATGCCTTACTATAATTCTTTATCTTCTCGGACCGCCGGGACCGCCGCCCATCATACCTCCAGGGCCGCCTCCCATCGTACCGCCGCTGCCGCCGTATACCAGAGTATTCATTGTAATCTCCGTACTGCTGTCGCCTGCCTGCAGCGTATAGGTCTCTCCTACGACCAGTTCCGGACAGCTGATTACTACATTGGAATACGCCTTTTCCGCTGTCCAGGAGGCCAACACCTGAGCAGAGCTATCCCGCAGCGAAATCACAGAGCCTGCCGCTCCGACAATATTGACCATGATCGTTCCCTGCGTCGAGCTACTTCCAAAGTTTTGTGCCATGCCGGAGGATCCCGCCGCGATCAGAACGCCTCCGCTAATCTCTGCACTGCCGTCATAATCCAGAGCTCCGTTGCCGTTGTCCGTCGGACCAGAGACATAGGTCTCGCCGCCGGAAACAAGCAGATCTCCATTGGAATCGATCCCGTCTCCAGAAGCATTGATATGGATCTCACCTCCGGAAATATGGATATATACACCCTCCGTTGCCGTAAACATACTGCCGGAGCTGTCATTTCCACCCGCGGCGTTGAGTCCATCATCACTGGCCGTCAGATCGATATATCCTCCCTGAATCTCTATCGTTAGGCCTTCGATTCCCTCGTAGCTATTATCAATAGTAATTATTCCTGCTGTAATAGTCAGCGCATTATCCGCATGAAACCCGTCGTCCCCGGTCGAAATCTGAAAGACCCCGCCATTGACTGCCAAGTCTCCATTGGAATGCACCGCGTCATCCGCAGCGTCGATCGTGAATGTTGCGCCATTAACCGTCAGGCTGCCGGATGCCTTCATTCCCTTGGTGCTGACGGAGTCCTCCTGCGTCGTACTCTGATTCTGCCTCGGATCAAATCCCCAGCTTGCGCTGTGCGTCCTTCCGTTTGCGCTGCCTCCTCTTGCCAGGATCTGATAGGTCCCCTCTTCAATCAGAAGATAGGATCCGGCGCTTATTCCATCCCCTTCGGAAGTAATCGTAAAGGTGCCATTCTCAATATAGAGATACCCTTCTTCTTCATTATCGTCATTCTCCGCATGTATACCGTCTTTTCCGGATATAATTGTGAAGATACCGTCCGCAATCCGAATGCTGTCCTTTCCTTCTATGCCATGCTTCTCCGCTGTGATCTCATAATTTCCGCCGGTAATCGCGAGGTCATCCTTGCAGACGATGCCATGTCCCGCCACCGCTGTTATCGTTAGACTTCCGCTGCCGTTCAGCGTCAAATCCTCTTTGGAAAAGATCACGGCATCGATATTATTATCATCGATGGCGATATAGCTTCCGCCATTGGCCAGTGTATTTTCCGTTCCTTCCGCCAGCGTAACAAAGACCTTCTTCGCCGACCGAACATAGATGGCAGCGGAAGACGCACTGGTAATCTCCGCACCGCTCAGTACAATCTGAACCTTATCCTTGTCCGATGCCTCTACAATGATCATTCCTTCGTTCAATGTTCCGGAAACGATATAAGTTCCTTCCTCTGTGATTGTCACAGTTCCGCCTGAGATCTGAACTGCATTCGATGATGCGGACGCGGTATTGCCCTGCAGCTCAATACTGACAGCGGACGCGGCATCATAACTTGTCTCCAGATCCCGCTGTGTAAATTCCTTAACATCTGACGACGATTCCTGAGATACGCTGGACTCTTCCTTCTCAGAATCCCCTGCCGTTACCGTAGAGCTCTCCGATGTGCTGCTGTCCGATTTCCCTTGAACCGTACAACCGGATATTGCCATCAATCCGGCCAGCAAAAACGCTAGTATCCTTTTTCTTTTCATAATTATAACTCCACTGTATTGGTTTCCTGCTTGGAAACACTGATCTCCAGATTCCCGTTTCTGCAGCGCAGACGGTCGATCATTTCCTTTTCCTGCGCTGCATCACGCATGGTTACATTATAGGTCAGCCGAAACAGACTGCCCATATTGGATGTCTTAACCTGTGTCAATTCGTACTCGCTTACATATTCTTTTAAGATCTCATCAAATACTTCCGTATAATCGAGATCTTCCGGAATCGTAATGTGCAGCGTCTTATAGCCCGCCGCCTTCTTCTTGGCTCCAAAGTCCAAGCGGCTATACAGCATACTGACCGCCCCCAGAATCACGGCAAAGAGCAGCGCGTACCCCAGATACCCCATACCGGTGAGAAGTCCGGTTGCCATAGCGATGAAAATCGATCCAATCTCTTTGGCAGAACCGGGCGCCGAACGGAATCGCACCAGGCTAAAGGCTCCCGCTACCGCCACTCCGGCCCCGACATTGCCGTTGACCATCATGATCACCACGCAAACTACCGCCGGAAGGAGCGCCAATGTCGCTACAAATCCCTTGTTATACCGTGTTCTATACATATAGACACCGGTCAGGAGCAGTCCGATCAAAAGAGCCGCGCCCACACATAACAGAAAATTCGGAACCGAAATGACGCTTGTCGTCTCCGTATCAAAAATTCCTTGAAAAATATTATCCAGCATAAGATAGTCCTCCTTGTGTTTTTTCATTAATGATATTCCGATAGGCCGCTCCATACTTGGAAAACGACGTTTTGTACAAATGATTCTGTGTCAACACCCGGCTCATCCACAATGGGATGCCGCCGGAAGTTTTTACTTCCATGAGCGTTTCTCTGCGCTGCAAAAGCGGATGTCCATAAATTTTACTCCCCAGTGAAAAATCCTGTTCCCGGTATAAAATATTTTCATCGAATGTCACCCGGAAGTCGCTCCCATCAAGCGAATAATACGCTTCTCTCTCATAAGAGAGAAATACGGCAGGATGAAGCCTTCCATAATACCCTTGAAAATACTCGATCTCCCGCGCGATCTGGGAATCTACCGGGAGTGGTTCTCCCTTGTGGAAGCATTCTGCCGCCTGCTGTTCGGAAAGCACCAGCCGCCGCTTATATACGACAGAATCATACTTTTTCTTCAGTTCTACAAATACCGGATCGTCCGGCGCGGCCTCCGCATAGCTGCGGATCCGAAGCTTTTCTTTATAGATTGGCCCGTCGAGCGAATTGCGGATCAATCGGAAGGTATCCGTATCATAGTAAATATTGCGGATTGTCGTCCTTCCATACTGATCGAGCTTCATATGTGGCTCCATCGCCCGCAGGATCTCTTTCTTTTCCTGCGCGTTCAGCATGTATTTGATCTCATAGCGTTTGAAGGTGGCCTGATATCCCATGACTTCTTCCCTCCTGTCGTTATCTGCTGTATCCTTGGGATGTATTTACTATACAATACCTACCTTAGTCCTAACTAAGAATTAAAAACTTTTTCAAAAAAAATATGCCGATCTGTACATTCAAACAGATCGGCATCCTTTACATTGCTATATTGTCTTTACGGATTCAAACGGTTGGGGCCGCGGAACAGGAACATGGCCTCCTTGATGGTCAAGCCCAGAAGCAGCATGGTCAGGCGATCGATGCCCAGGCCGAAGCCGCCGTGCGGGGGACAGCCATACCGGAAGAATTCCAGATAGAACTTAACGTCTTCCGCTAATCCTTTTTCTTCTGCCTGTGCCTTCAGGACTTCATAACGGTGTTCTCTCTGCGCGCCCGTCGTAATCTCCACACCGCGCCAGATAAGGTCATAGCCCATGGGTACGCCATTCTCATCCCGCATATGGTAAAATGCCCGTTTGTCGGCGCTATAATCCGTAACAAAAAGGAACTCATGACCGTACTTTTTCTGCACCCACTCATAACTCAGGCGTTCTGCCTCCGTCGTCAGATCTCCGTGCTCCTCTTCCGGCGCTGTATATCCAAACTCCTTCTCCAGCTCCGTATACAGATCCTCCAACCGAATCACAGGGAACGGCTTCTCGGGCACAATGACTTCCTTACCGAAAAGCTTTTGAATCTCCTCTCCATAGGCTTTCTTCACCTCTCCCAAAGCATATGTCAGGAGATCCTCCTCCAACTTCATCACGTCCTTATAAGAAGTGATGTAGCTGAACTCCAGATCAAATCCGGAAAATTCCGTCGTGTGCTTGTTGCTGTAGGATTTTTCCGCGCGGAATACCGGTCCGACCTCAAAGATCCGCTCCAGGCCGCTGGCCATCGCCATCTGCTTATAGAACTGCGGACTCTGCGCAAGGTATGCCTTACGATCAAAATATTCCACTTCGAATACATCGGCTCCACTCTCACTGGCGGCTCCGATCAGCTTGGGTGTATGAATCTCCAGGAAACCACGCTCCTGCAGATACTGACGCATCGCACCAACCAAAACCGTCTGCGCCTTGAACATGAGCTGATTCTCATCTGTCCGCAGATCAATCCAGCGGTAGTCAATCCGCTGATCGATGCTGGAACGCTCTACTGCTTTTTTCTTCTTGGTCGCCGGGATCTCCTTGCGAACGATCGGCAGGGCGTCTGCAATACTCTCTGCTGTAATCGATTCCGGCAAGAACTCCAAGCCGTTCAGCTTAACATATTCGTTCTCGACAACTGTCCCCACCGCTGTAATGACAGAGTCCGGCGTTAGAACATCCAGCACGTCGCACAGCTGCGGACACTTCTCCTTTTCCACCGTAACCTGCAATCTGCCGGTAATATCCTTAACGATCAAAAAGGCCATCGATTTGCCATTGCGGATATTCTCCACAAAGCCCTGCACCTTGATCTTCTCTCCCAATGCCTTACGGACATCCTGAATATATACTCTCTCCATCGGAGTGCCTCCCATTCTCAGCAATCTGCCTCTATTATACTGTATCCTCTGGAAAAATCAAGTATTTTTTTAATACAGGCATAGACCCCAGCGGGCCCACAGCCGTTTTCCTGTTCCCCATCCCTTTTCCATCTCCTGAAGGAGCATATGGTACTCCCGAAGCGCCTCGGTATACTCCGTTTCGTCCATGATCCGGCCTCCATAGGCCGCCTCTCTCAGACGATTCCAAAAGACTGCCTCCGGAAGCGCCATTTCCTTACAGAACTCTTCGCCAAAATCTGCCTCCAGCGGTTCCTCCATAGAATGACCGCTAAATATATAGGCCCGAAATGCGCATTGTCCCAGGTCGCTTATAGCTGTTCGGTAATCCTCTTCTTTTCTCTTTTCTCTTTTTTCACAGAGATATTCTCTGCGGCCCCAAACCACGGCCGCGAGCATCGCCAGACACAAGATCACCAGCAATACTTCTCCCAACCACAGCCACACTTTGGAATCGCTCGCCCCAGGCTTCTCTCCGCCCAGCAGCGCTTCCTGGGAATCCGTATCCATAGGGATGGAATCCTCCGCAGAATCTTCTCTTCGGCTTTCCGGTCGGCTCTCCTCCCGACTTTCCGGTCTGCTCTCCCATCTGGATAATTCTTCTGTCGAACCATTATACAAAGGATTGTCCGCGGATGGAGGCGTCATATCCACATAAATCCACCCCCAGCCATCCTTATAGATCTCCGTCCACGCGTGGCCCATATAGTCCCTGGCATAGGCCGTATTCTCGTCGTTAAATTCTGACCGCGGGATCATATACCCGGTAACAAAACGGGCGGGAATCCCCATAGCGCGGTACATCAGCGTGGCTGCCGTCGCAAAATGCACACAATATCCTTTTTGCTGTTCATACAGAAAATATTCTGTATAGTCGGTTCCCGCAGGTAACGGCTCCAGATCCTGACTATACGTCAAAGCACTCAGCCGTCCCCGAATGTACTCTGTAATATTATCCAGATTCTCCGGTCCATAAGGCATCCGATCCGCCTGACATTCGCTGAGAAGCCGCTCCAGTCCTTGCTCTGGAAGCTCTAGGTATTTTTCATATATATACCTGCGGTATTCCCTCTCATACGGATGATCTTGAATGTCTCCCTCCAATTCCGTAAAGGGAAATCCCCAATATGTATAAGGATTGGTCATTACGGTGATCATACCGTCCGCATAGGCCTTCAACTCCTCCGGCAGCATCGTATAATAAGGCACATAGGCGTATTCTTTGATTCCTCTCATCAACCGTACTATGATCTCCACCGGCTCTTCTCCCTCTTCTATCATCCTGTCATAGATCATGGTCTGAACCTGAAGTTCCCGCTCCTGCCAATCCCCGCTCCGCGCCGCAGTCCAGGACCTTCCGTTATAATCCTTTCCCGCGAATTCCCGCAGATACAACGCCCCCTGTGGAGTCTGATTCAAAGCCGCCGTCAATACGATGCGCCCCGTGAAAAACGGCGCGTTATTGCTTAGCTGGCTGCTTGGCTGCACATCTTCCGGAGTTGTGTTCTTGGAAGGCCGCGACTCCTCATCTGAATTTTCCCTGCTCTCCTCCCAGGAACTTAAAAACTTCTGCTGCATCTCTCTGAGCTCCATCTGATACCTGGCCGCCTCTCCTTCCAGAAACGGACCCGCGATAAAAAAGCACAACGCAAACAGCAGTACTGCCATGACTCCCATCACCACCGCACCGGATGTACTATCTGTGGATGGCTTTCTTAGCGTCCTTCTCTGCAGACTGTAGAGTGCGAAAAATAAACCGATCAGAACCATCGTACTCTGCCAATCCTGCATTCTTCCGGTCCCAAACCCCAGAAGTATTATACAGAATGCCGGGAGGCAGGCCATGGTCGCTCCCCTTCTGCGAACCGTATAATATCCGCACCAGATGCCCAATAGGCTCATACAGCAGATCAGGATCCCGGTAAAATTCGTCACCGGCAGATTCCACAAGGAATAACTCTGATGATGATAGGTGTTGATCTGCAGTATCACCGCATCAATCAGCTGAGAAACTCCGCGCCAGACCCACTGCCATTCTCTCCACAGAAAGCCGCCAATCCCAAAAAGCGTCACCATAAACAATACCGGCATCCATCTGGATTTGGCATAGACCAGAAGCATCCACAAGGAGATCACCAGCGCTCCTATCAGAAGCATGGTCCAATCGACTCGACGATTGATGGGGAACATCTCCA
Source organism: uncultured Eubacteriales bacterium (assembly GCA_902493345.1). GTDB lineage: Bacteria > Bacillota > Clostridia > Lachnospirales > Bianqueaceae > Faecimorpha. The sequence goes on from CABUPM010000027.1 coordinate 15,358, forward strand.
GGAAAATCCGTACGGACATGATTAGTTCCAGCCACAGAAGCAGAAGACTGCCCAGCCACTTTCCTGCCTTGCTCCACCGATTCTTTTTCTGAAGCTTTGTTTCCGCTTCCTCTGCCATATGAATCACACGGCTGTCTTGCTTCTTCACGGATTTTCCCTCCCTTCTCAGCTCAGGATCTCCTCCAACCCCTCCTGTATTTTTCCTGGTTGGAAGACATACTGTACTTCCTCATTTATGGTAAGATTCAGCTTTCGATCCACCGCGATCCGTAAAATCTCCTCCGGATAGAACTGCCGGTACCTTACCGACACGCTCTCCTTCCCTTGGCCTATTCCTGCTTCATAGATCTCCCAAAAGGTTTCATAGATCTCCTCTTCCAGCGCAATCCACCGTCGTTCCATCTCCTGCCGTTCCGGATTATACCACGCCAGAAAAAATCCCTCCCGCTCTCTTAAGAGTGCCTGTCCCAGAGAAAGAAGGATACAAAAGACCTCATTGATTCCCGTCAGCTCTCCTTCTGGTGCGGACAGGTCCGGAAGCAGCGCATAATACACATTGGCCTGATGACTGTATTCTCTGACCTGAAGCGTCTCTGTCCGCGCGCTGAGCTTCCAGTGAATACTCCGCGTTCTGTCCCCGGCACGGTATTCCCGGATCTGATAGACTTCAGAAGAATTCTCTCCGCCCCGCTCTGTCTGCAGTGCCTCTCCCTCTCCCCGGCTTCCCATGCTCTGTTCCTTTTCTCTGATATCCGCCGGATAGGATAGCGGCAATATCGTCAGTATTTTCTCCGCCTGTATCTTTTTCCGATAGGTAAAGAGCCGCAGGCTGTCCTGCGCCCGCAGACGAATCACCCGGCAATGCAATGTCCCTACCAGTGCGCAATCCGTTGTAAGCACAGTTTTACTCTTTTGTTTTCCTCCTACGGCAATTCGAAGCTTCTCTCTTACCGGAACCCGCTCATAGCTATGATAGCATTCCAGATCCACCTGAACCTGTCCCATAGAAAACGGCGTCGAGTTCTCCACTCGGATCTGCAGAGACGCTTTTTCCCCTATGGTAATGGGATTCTCCTGAAAAGAAAGAAGGACTCTGAGCCTTTTTACGGCATAGAGCCCCCATAGAAAAGAAACCGGAGCCATCAGGAACCATACAGCACATACGGCTCCCAGAACCCGGCTTGCATAAAAAACAGCGGTATATCCCCAAAATATAAGTCCAATGACGTACAGAAGGAGCCTCATTTTGCCTTCCTCCGAAGATCCGGAGGCTCTACGCTCTGCAAAAGCTGTTCAATCACCTGCTCCGCCTCCACCCGTCCTGCCCGTGCTCTTGGAGACAATACGATCCGATGTGCCAGAACATCTACCGCAATATCCCCGATATCCTCCGGCAATACGTATTCTCTTTGCTGCAGATAAGCGAGTGCTTTTGCCATACGCATCAGCGCGATCGCTCCACGCGGACTGACTCCCTGCCTCACGTCCGGATGGCATCTGGTTTCCTGTACCAAGCGCACAATATAATCATAGATGGAATCCTGCACATGGACTTCTTCGGCTTCTCCACGCATCCGCAGGAGCCCTTCAGCAGACGTCACCACCGCAACCTGATCCAAAGTGATCCCCTTGCTCTGTCTGCGCAGAATCTCCATCTCGTCGTGCGGCGTCGGATATCCCATGCGAATCCGTACCATAAAACGATCCAGCTGCGAGTCCGGCAACGGCTGCGTACCGGCACTGCCCAGCGGATTCTGTGTCGCCATAACAATAAACGGCTTGGGCAGCTCTCTTGTGACACCGTCTACCGTAACTCGTCCCTCTTCCATGACTTCAAGTAACGCCGACTGCGTCTTGGGCGATGTTCTGTTGATTTCATCCGCTAAAAAGAGGTTGCACATCACCGCTCCGTTTTGATAGACAAACGCTCCGGTATCTTTCTGATACATGGAAAACCCGGTCAGATCCGCCGGAAGTACATCCGGCGTGAACTGTACACGGCGGCAGGTCAATTCCATGGCTCTGGAAAAAGCCATGGCCATCGTTGTCTTTCCTACGCCAGGGATATCTTCAATCAGAATGTGGCCTCCCGCCAGTATGGCTGTCATGGCTTTCACGATACATTCTTTTTTCCCGATAACCACCCGGTTGACTTCTCCCATCACACGCAGCGCAGCGGAAACATCCATAGCTCTTTCCCGTCCTTTTTCCTTTATTCCTGAGGTTTGATATCCTCATACAGATACTGATGCAGGATATCGGTGGCTACATCCAGGTCATATACAAAATACCATGCCCCGTCTTCCATAATACCTCCGTACGCGTCACATCCGGCACTCGGCAGCGCAAACTGGTCCATCTGCGGATGTCCCAGTACGGCCCACATTCCCAGCTCCATGATCCGATCGCTGGACAGCGTCATTTCGCACATTCCCAGCACCTTTTCCAAAATAGCCGGATACTCCAGCACCGATTTCTGCAATGTCTCATGATAGAGGGCCATCAGAACCTCTCGCTGTCTTGCCTGACGATCCACATCCGATCCCGTATATCGATTCCTTGAATACGCCACCGCCTGCGCGCCATTTAACCGGATATCGCCCAACTCCGTCACCCGATCCGCTTCATTCTCGATATAGTTGGTATTCATTACATCCGCTTCATCCTGATCCACATTGACGACTACCCCGCCGATGGTATCGATGATGTCAGCCAACTGCGCGAAATTCACGGTCACATAATCCTGAATATCCAAGCCGAAGCTGGAGTTGATCGTCCGGATCGCCAACTGCGCGCCGCCATACGCATACGCATGCGCCAGCTTCTCATATCCGTGATCTTCTACATAGACCCGGGTATCTCTTGCCAGTGAAGTCAGCTTGATCTTATTGTTCTTTTTATCGATCGTCAAAACAATCATCGAGTCCGACCGGCCGCTGTCTTCTGAAAGTTCCCGCGTATCTACACCAAACAACGCGATATTGATAACTTCCGTGCTGGTTTCAACATCTTCTGTAATTCCCAGCTCTTCTTTGTCGGATGTCATCGTGACACGGTTCATCCCATCCAACATGTGCTTCAGATAGAAAAACGCCCCGCACGCCGCGATCGCTGTCAGAACCAACAGTACCACCAACAGATACATCAGAAAACGAATTCCTGATAAATGCTTTTTCTTTGCCATATCTATCTCTCCTCCTCCAACGCTTCTGCATTCTGATTAGGTCAGTTCTGAACTATTATACCACATATATTTCCTGTATTCTTTACATTTTTCTTACGATTCTTCTGCTTGACCTGCCGTATCAAAAGACATGCTGGGGAAAATTTTTTCCATCCGTTCATCCGGGAAACGCTCGTCCACCCATTCCTGGAATGTATTGGACGCTTCCTGGCCATGAACCCGCGCCGCCCAGCGTCCAACCGCAATCAGAGATACCAGAGAGTCCAGAATCAAGAATCCTACGACGCACCAGGTAGCGATCTTGCCTACATGATTGGGAATCTTGAGAATTACCTGCGCCATTCTGGGATAGATATTTTTTATCCATAAAACACCCAAGACTCCCCAGAAAATGGAATACAGCAGACAGATTCTGCCGTTGATATTAAACGGCATACTGCTATAGTCCCAGGAACGGGACCCAATGAGCATCTCCTGTCCCCAGGAACAGAGATACTCCACCGCGCTTCCGACAATCATACCGCCAAAGAAGGAGATCAGCCAGCTGCGGTTTCGATATCTGTACAGAGCAAGTGTCAGGCAAACAGCTCCCACACCATACAGAAGATTGAAGGGACCATAGACCAAACCGACACGGCTCTGCCACTCTCCGATCACCACCAGACAAAACAGCGTCTCTACAATCACTCCGATTATACTGGCCAGAATGGCCACCAACAGTATTTTATAGATATTCAGGCCCTGCGCGAAATGCCGTGCCTGCTTCTCTTTATAATCGATCACCGCATTGGCAGGAGCGGCCGGGATGATCCTCCGCTTTTTCTGACTTGCCTGGATCTCCTTGAATCTTGTCTCCAGCTCATCGGCTCCGGTCAGCATCTTAATCCGTACATCCTGCAGATGCTCCGCGGTCTTTTTCATCTCTTCCGTTTCGTTCTTGATCTTTCCCTCCAGCACTTCCTCCATAGCGGGCTGCGCGGCCAGCTCGTTATAATACTGCTGCAGCCGCTTTTGCGTTGCCTCCTCGGTCTTGGAAAGCGTTTCGTTCAGTTCCTCCAGATTATACTGGGGCATCTTCTCTCCTCCTCTGTACTCAAATATAGCGCTAAAGGAGGCGGCTTTCACCGTCTCCCTTAAATGACTTATTTCTCGTTATCCTTCTTCAGAATCTCGCCGACGCTGGTTGCCAGTCCTGCCAGCCCTTGAATCTCCGACGGGATGATGATCTTGGTTGCCCGGCCGTCTGCCGCCTTCTCGAAAGCTTCCAGACTCTTCAGCCGAATGACCGACTCATCCATGCCTACGTCCTTGATCATCTTCAGTCCGGCTGCCGTTGCCTCCTGGACCTTCAGAATCGCCTCTGCTTCACCTTCCGCTTCCCGAATCTTGGCTTCCTTTTTAGCCTCCGCATTCAGGATCGCGGACTGCTTATTGGCCTCTGCTTCCAGAATCATCGCCGCACGCTTACCTTCTGCCACCAGGATCTGAGACTGCTTCTCACCTTCAGCCCGCAGGATGGATTCACGCTTTTCACGCTCTGCCTTCATCTGCTTCTCCATGGCCGACTGTACATCTGCCGGCGGAATGATGTTCTTGACTTCCACACGGTTTACCTTGATGCCCCAGGGGTCTGTCGCTTCATCCAGAATCGTACGCATCTTGCTGTTGATGATATCACGGGAAGTGAACGTTGCATCCAGCTCCAGGTCACCGATAATATTACGCAGCGTTGTCGCCGACAGATTCGCGATGGCCATGAGCGGACGCTCTACACCATAGGTATATGCCTTGGGGTCCGTGATCTGATAGAACACAACCGTATCGATCTGGATCGTCGCGTTATCCTTGGTGATTACGGGCTGCGGCGGGAAGTCCGCTACCTGTTCCTTCATGTTGACCTTCATCGTAACTTCATCGATAAAAGGAACCTTCCAGTGAAAACCGGTGCCCCATGTCGTACGGTAGGCGCCCAGCCGCTGAATCACGTATGTACTTGCCTGCGGCACGATACGGATGTTGGCGATCAGAATGACCAGCACCAGTAAAATAATCGCTAAAATGATAAATCCCATACTCTTGTCCCCCTGTCTGATTTAGATTTCTTTCTGTTCCGACTTTGCTCTCACATACAGCTTTACGCCTTCTACCCGGACCACTTCGACAATGGTTCCTTCCGGGATTCTGTTGACATCCTCATCCGTTTTGGCCGACCATATCTGACCTCCAAGCTTTACCTGCCCTGTACCTTCCAACATGTCGATCGTCTGGATGACAACGCCTTCCCTACCGATCACCGCATCCACATTGGTCGGTTGAATCTTGGGTGTCAGGTACTTTTTAACCAGAGGCCTTGTAAAGATCAGCAGCAGTGCGGATACCGCAACGAATACAGCGCACTGTACCAACTCGCCGACCCCCAGCATCGCAAGCACCCAGGCAGCCAGCGCTCCCGCGGCAAACCAGATGGATACCAGCCCCATCGTCCCAACCTCCACAAGGATGCTTACAATTAATACTGCCAGCCAAATATAAGTCCATACCGGCATCTTCTCACCTCCTGACTCCATAAAATACTCCGATCTGAGTTCACTTATACCATATCATATTCTATTCGCAGAGTCAACCCAATCCCACGAGTTGGCAAAAATGCCAACTCATGAAGTCATGGCTCTAAGTCCAGCACCTCTTTGATATTGTCACGAAATCCACGGCTGACCGGAAGCGGCTGTGAGCAGTTAAACAGCCAAACCGTTGCCTCCCGGCCTTCGTTTTCCACTCTCTGAATCTGATCGATATTCACTAGGATGGTCCGGTGAATCCTGCGCAGCCGGTCAATTCCATAGGCTTCCAGCTGCTGAAGGATCTCGTCGAATATCCCTCGTTCCGCGCGGACCTCCTCTACCTTTCCGGAAATCCGCATGATGGTAAGCACGCCTTTTAACAGCTGAATACACGCGATCTCATTGACATTATACCGACAGACCACATTTCCGATCTTAAATTGAATGTTCTGTGCCTGATCATACTTTTTCTTCAGATATTCCGGTATCCCTAACGCCTCTCCCACCGAGGAAACAAGCTCCACCTCACTATAGGGCTTTACCAGGAAGTCATAGCTGCAGATTCTCTGCAAAACCCTTCCGCGCAAATGTCTGTGATTGCTGATAAATATGATCGGTGTATTCAAATAGATCCGAGTCTGCCGAATCTGCTCCGCCAGATGAATTCCTGTAATCCCTGTGCCTTCGATCTCAATGTCCAATAAAAACAGACTGTACCGATTGCCGCGTATGCACTCAACCGCTTCCTGCGGCGTCCTGCATACATCCAGCGTATATTCCGGAAAGCTTTTTCCCAGAATAGCCCGCATCCTGGCGCATTCTGTTTCTTCATCGTCCAGATACAGAATTCGGTTCTCCACTCCCCGGCACCTCCTGTACAAAGCTTACTTCTACCCGAAAGACTCCGTCCTGATCCTCTAACAGCAACTCTCCGCCGCTCTTCTCCAGTACTTTGGAGACCTGATATAATCCCAGTCCCTGATGCCCCTGCTCCTGCTTGGTTGTAAAATTCTTCTCCGTCATCTTGGCTATACTGGGCATATCTCCCGGAATCGGATTCTCGATGATCAGGCTCTGCTTCCGCCGTCTCCCCTCCAGTACACTCTCCAAACGGACACCGACCCATCGGCGTTCCAGCTCCTGTCCCCGTACAGCGTCCATCGCATTATCCATCAGGTTCTGAAAAACCTCGACCAGCTTATATTCCGCCAGCGGAAAGTCTGGCAGCTGCGGCGTCGCGTAGACCCGAAGGTTGATCCCTTCCCGGCGCGCTGTCTCATATTGTCCGTACAGAAGCGCCCGGAACAGGGGATGCTCTATCTGCAGCAGAATATCATTGAGCTGGTTCTCCACGGACAGATCCTTATAATAGCTCTGCACCTCCTGACGAAGCTTCTCCATGTTGTCCTGCGTCATCACAAGATCATGCAAATAATTCAGGTGTTTCCGGTAATCATGCGCCCGGGTTCTCGCACTGTCCACATAGTCCTCCATCGCGTGAATATAGCGTTCATTGGCGACAATCTTCTGCGATTCATGGATAGCACGGAATGCCAGCAGCGTCCCGCCGAAGAGGCAGAGCATCAAAAAATGCAGCAGCATAAACATACCTGGAAGGCGTCCCAGGTTTTCCCGTCCCGTATTTTGCAGAAACTGGGACAGAATCAGAACCGGCACGCCTAAAATAGCAATCAGGACCCAACAGAGCTGACGATGCTCATAATACTGCGTAACCAGTCCATGCTTACGGATGATCCACTGGAGCAGCAAAACACAGCCGAGCGTCGATCCATTGACCAACAGGACCTCCAGCAGATCATCCCATTCGCTGGGTACGAAACAACGGAACAACAGCTTCAGATATTCTGTCACTGCCAGCGCGAAAAGCGCGTGTAAAAC